>JACREU010000091.1 GCA_016212705.1 Deltaproteobacteria bacterium | reverse complement strand
TCGGGGAAAGAGACCTAATCTACGAATCGGGTTCGTGACCCAAGGTTGGGCACAGGTTCATCTTCCCCGTATTACCCAGGCGTCCCAGGGTAACTTTTACCAAGTAGCGGCCTTAAAATCCACTGATTCCAATATACAAGGGTGGGCTCCGCCCACCAAAACGATTTCATTCCCTGCCTACAGCTTCGTTAAACCTGACCGCCTCGCTTCCCCAATCTTCGGTATAAACCCCGCTCTCAAGGAAGCGATTAAAAGTTGAATACGCCCAATCCCTTGGGCTCGTGACAAGTCCGTGTTTTACGGGGTTGTAATGGATGTAATCGAAATGTGCGCGAAAGTCGTCTTCGTCCCTTATCTCGTGCTCCCAGAAGCGCCTCTGCCAGACAGCGGCCTCCCTGTGCCTTGTCCGCGAAAGACTCGACTGAGGAGTTTTGAGCCGCCCTTTCATCCTCTTCGTGAAACCAATTTTTATCAACGCCCATCTGACGGAATAATCCGTGTCGCCTTCGGGAAGCTCCCATATGCAATGCATGTGGTCCGGCAAAACGACCAGTGCCTTGGTCTCAAAGGGCCTTTCCTTCCGCACCTCCACTATCGAGTCTTCTAATGCGCTAACCGAATCGTCCAGGCAAAGAATAGGTTGACGCATGTGCGTTACGACGGTAAAAAAAAAGACGCTCGGGCCTCTCGACCTTATGTAATTGGACATATCAATGCGATGGTCTAAACGGAAATATAATTTGGTGGGCGGAGCCCACCCTACAAAAAATCCTACCCCGCCTTCTTCTTCGGCGCGATCGTGAGCTTCGCTTTGCCGTCCCTTATGGCCACCTTAAATTCCACGTCCTGCGTGTTGTACTGCGCCTCCACCTTCTTCTTGTACTCCTGCAGGGTCTTTTCAAGCGTGCCGAGCGTTATGCCCTCAATCGGCTCGTTGCAGGCCTTTCTCGCCTCGATGTATTTTTCGTATATCTCCCTTACGTCATTGCCGGCGGCCGGGGCGGCCTCTGTTGGCGCACTCCGGGCCTCCCGATGCGCGCTCGCCGTGCGCGCGCCCGTATCAAGCTCGCCCTCGGCCTTCCTGTAAAAATCGCCTTCTTCTATGGCGCGGAGCGTCCTCGTCCAATACTGCTTGTATGAGTTGTATTTGGCGACGATGGTGTTGTACTTGAACCTGAGGGACGTGTTGGTGAGGTTCTTGTTGCTGTAAAACAGGACGAGCCTGTCGACCTCGTCGCGGAGCTTCGCGGGCTCTCTCTTCAAGACCCGCATGAAATACTGCTCGTACTCGACCTTGAGCCGGGCGATCTTCGAGTCCAGCAGTTCTATTTCATCTTTTGCGCCCATATATTAAGCTCTTTAGAATACCGCGACGAGAAAGGCGCGGAGCTTCGTCTCGTCCTCGTTAATTGAAGTCACATGGTCCTCGTCGGATAGCAACCTGCATTCCGCCTGTACATACGCATTGCTGAGTATATTATATCGGGCCATCAAGGTCTGTGACGAAACCCCTTGACTCTCGTCTTCCCTCAGATACTCGTAGCGGACCCCGAGCTTCACCTTCGCGCGGGGCAGCCATAGGGCCTCAACGAGAAAGTCGTCGGCGTCCGCACCGGAGTCCGCCCTGAAGTATCCTAAAGTAAGTATAGTCGGCCCCAACTCGGCCTCTGCCGCGAGCCCGTACCTCGTGTAGGATGCGTCCACGCCGTTTGTTGCCTCCTCGCCGGTCCTCACGAGCGCGCCCAGGCTGTAATCCTCCTGAAAGGTTACCGAATACAGGGCGTAGCCGCCCTTTAGCTTGTCGTCGCTCAGAACGTCCTCCTGTGACGCCCCAACGGCCCAGCGGTGCGTGACAATTAGCGTCTCGCCTTCAGAAGTGAGCGTACCGTTAAGCTCCAATGCCTTATTTTCTATGGAGAGTACGCCAAGCGCGGATTCGGCGAGATAGCGGTTCGAGATCGGGGCGATGGTATTCACAAACGGCAACCCTATGTCCCACTTCCCGGCCCGGAAGTTAAGCATCCCCTCGCCTGTCGGCCCTACGAGGTCGTTCACCTGAAGGAACGCCTTCCTTATGGAGACGTCGGCCCCTGCCTCGGTATCCTCGAAGGTGATGGCGGTATTGACCGAGACCCTCCCGGTCTTTCCGAACGCGCCGCCGGCGAAGAGCTCTATCTCCTCGATCTTAAGGTCGGATGATTTAACATTCGCGCCGTTGGCGTTGAGGTCGTTGTACGCGGCCTCTACCTCGACTTCGATAGCGGCCGGGATGGCGCTTAAGTCCTTTACTTCCTTCCACTCGGCTTCGGCTGAGAGCCTGTATCCGCCGGAGCGGAACATCCTGCCCGTCTCGTTCAGCTTCGGGAATACGGAGTGGCAGAAGGTGCAGTCCCTGCCGACCTGCCTTGAGAAGAACGGATAGGCCTCCGAGAGCGACGGGGAAAAAATGACGGATAAGAATATCGTGCAGAATACGACGGGGACAGCGCAGTTGGCGGCCATCTTGAAAGCGCGTCTTGAAAAGGCTCTCATCCAGCCTCCTTACTTTGTCTTTTCGGCCTTTATGTCCGCGGCGACCCCGAGCCCTATCGTGAACGGGAAAGATACGTAGTGTTTTCTCTTCGATGCGCCGTCGTCGTGGACTGCCATGCCTATGGAGACGACGTCGCCCTCAAAGAGGTCGGCGTCGAACTGGTCCTTTGACTTTAATTTAAGCTTGAACTCGGCGGAGTACTTTCCTTTGGAGTAAGCGCCCGTGGCGTTCCCGGCCTTATCCTCCCAGCGCCTGTCGTCGAAAATCCAGCCGTCGAACGCCGTAGCTGAGCCGTTTTCGAACTCGACTGAGACGAGGTCTATCCTGCCGCCGTCCTTGAGCTTCTTCGACAGCTCCCCTTCCGGCCTCCTCTGGTCCCAGGCCGACCTCGCGTAATAGGCGTAGAGGCGGACGTCGTCCCTCTGCTGTCCGCCGTAGTACGGGTTGGCGGAGACCTCTTTCTTGGAAGGGGACTCGGGCATCGTGTTCAGGTCGTTGTGGCAGGTTATGAAACAGCCGTATTTTTTGAAGGTCGGCTCGGCCTTGTTTATCTGGAGGGAGACCCTGTCCGATTTTTTCGCGCCCTTTGACCAGCCCGCGCCCCTGGATTCCCACTCGACCTTTATGTAAAGGAACTCGTCGTCGTAAGCGGCCTGCGCCTTGGCCGACATGATCCCTTTTTTACCGGGAAGCGGCTCCGGCTCGAACGGGTTATGCGACCTCTTCATCTTAATGGACCCTGCGGCGATCTCGTCTGCCTTCAGATCCAGCTCGCCGCCCTTGGACAGGTGGCAGTGCCTGCAGTCCTTTCTCACCTGTTTTATCTCCCTGCCGCCGAGCCTGTGGTCGTCGCTGTTAAGAAACTCCCACGAGGCGACGCCAGGGTAGAAGAGCGTAACGTCCGCCGCAACGGCTTTTGTCCAGTCGGCGCCAAGGGCGCCTTTGGCGGGCACAGCCAGAAAAACAATCATCAACAGAATCGCAACGGCAACTGCGTTTGTCCTCATATGACCTCCTGGTCATGGTGCAGAAAAATCTGTCACGATCGGCCCGCATCGCCTGCTTCCGCTACGGCCTATTTAAAAGAGGCCTTGCGCCTTTCCAGCGGAAAGATCGCCTCTCTTTACGCCTTGAAGCTCCCGACGGTGGACCGGAGCGCCTCGGCCTGCCTGTTCATCTCTTTTACCGTCTTATCGAGCCGGGAAGCGAGCGCCGCGTTGTCCTCGGCCGCCTGCTTGACCGTCTCCACAGCCGCGACTATCCTCCTCGAGAACTCCATCTGCGCGGACGTAGCGGACGCCACCTTCTTTATCCTGTCCGCGACCTTGAAGATGGATTCCGAGACGTGCCTGCCCTCCCTCGACTGCTCGATAGTCGAGTGCTTCACCCTCTCCATGAACTCCTTCATCTGGACGGTGTCCTTCAATATCTCGCGCGCCGCCGAGGACTGCTCGTTCGCCGCGTTCTTTATGTCGCCGACCATGTGGCTTATTATCTGCGCGGCGTTAGTTATCTGGACCGCGCCCTTGGTCTGCTCTATCGTCGTCCTCTCTATCATCTTCGCCATCTCGAAGGAGCCTCTGGCCGAATCCAGTATCATCTTGAGCGCGTCCTGCGCGTCCCGTGATAACCTGACCCCGTCCTCGACCTTTTCCGAAGACCTCTGCATCGATTCTACCGCCACGGATACCTCGCCCTGGACCTGGCTTATGAGCCCGGCTATCTCCTTGGTGGATAACGTCGTCTTGGTGGCGAGGTCCTTGACCTGGCGCGCGACGACGGCGAACCCCTTGCCGTGCTCCCCGGCCTGGGCCGCGAGTATAGTCGCGTTAAGGGCAAGGAGGTGCGTGTTGTCGGCTATCTCGTTTATGACGGTCAGGATCTTTCCTATCTCCTTGGAGCGCTCGCCGAGCCTGTTTATCACTATGCCGGTCGAGGCGACCTCCTCGCTTACCTTCTCTATGCCCTCGCGCGTCTTTACGACCGCGGCCATGCCTATGTCCTCGGCGTCGGAGCGGACCTTCTCGGCGAGCTCGGCCTGCCTGCGCGAGTAGTTCTCGACGTCCTTTACGCGCGAGCCTATCTCGATGATGGAAGAGACGACCTCCTCGGTCCTCTTGAAGAGCTCGTCGACGTGCGAGGCGACCTGGTTTATGGATATCGCCATCTCGTTGATCGACGAGGTCGTGGACGAGGCCGAGTAAAAGAGCTTCTCTATGTTGACCCGCACCTCGTCGACGGATGAAGACATCGCGTGAGCGGAAGTCGAGACCTCCATCGCCGAGAGGTTAAGGGCCTCGGCCTCCTCGGCTACGGTCTTTATCGATGCGTCCATCTCCTTGATGGAAACCGAGGTATCCTCGGCGGCGCGGAGCTGTTTGGCGACGGCCCCGACTATCTCCCTTGACGAGGCCTCGATCTCGGACGACGCGACGGAGACCTCGCGCGAGATCCCGAATATCTCCTTGACCATGTGCTGCATGCCTTCGACGAACTTGTTGAACCACCTGCCGAGCATGCCCATCTCGTCGTTCGACGAGATATCGAGCCTCTGCGTCAAATCGCCCTTGCCCTCGGCTATGGCCTTCAGCATGCCGACGGCCCTGTCGACAGGCTTGGTGACGACACCCGTAACGAGGAGGCCGAGTAGCACGGTCGTAGCCGCGACCGTCATTACCCCGTAAATAATCCACCTGTTACGCGAGCTCTTCAGCAGTTCGTACATCTCGTCGAGCGAGGTCGATATCATGAGGACGCCGCGCGCGGCCTCCTCCTGCGAGTGGCACGACGAACACTTCGGCTTTGCCACTATCGGCACGAGGTAGGTAAAGAGGGACCTCTCGCCTTCCTTCTCTATATAGGAGACCGCCTCTTTCGCCCCCTTGTTGAAGTCCAGAAGGGCCTTCTTGAAATCCTGGTTCTGCGTGCCGAGCGCCACGTTATTGAGTATGTTCGGGTGGTCTACGACCCACTCGGGCTTTATCTCGCCGAACTCGACCTTTACGGCGTTCAAGGTCTTATAGTCCTTGAACGCCTCCTCGACGCCGTTCGCCCTTATGAGCTGTACCCTCTCGACACCCTTTATGGTCTTCAAGCCCTCGATAAGGAAACGGGGCATATCCGCCCTCTCGTCGAGCATGTCCTTGTATATGGTATGCAGGATAGGCTGGGCCATGAGCTCGCTCGCCTTCATCCTCTCGCGCAGCAGGCTCTTCTCCTCCTCCTTGATGACGATAAAAACGAGGACGCCGAAGCCGAGAAGCGACAACCCTATGGTCAGGTTCAATATCTTTGATTTGAGGCCTTGACGGAACATTGGTATCCCGAAGACGATAGGCTTTAAGCGGCCGTACGGACCGGTATGCCGATGGAGCCCGGCTGACGGCGCTTATTTACAGAGTGGCTTAACCGCGGGCGAAAAGAGGCACAAGCCGCGGTTTGCGGCCCGCCGCCCGTTTTCCGTTCTACGGTTAATAAAAAGACGCTTCAATAGAGCTTATGAGAGGGACCTGAAAGTACCAACGCCGGACGCGAAAAAACAACGTAAAAAAGGAACTTAGGAGATTAGTATATACCCTTTAAAAAAGGAATTCTATTAAAACCTCCCCCTGGTGTCAACAAAAAAAAGACCCTGCCCCTGAGGCCCGGCGATTGAGAAAAAGACGGAATATGAGGCTATTCAGTTCATATCGGAGGGGACGCCCCTCCCCTTTAGCCCGGCGCTTAAAAAAAAGGCCCGCCGGATACCCCCGGCGGGCCCTGAAAAAAACGTTTAACGCCTTATCTCTTTTTCTTCTTGGCCTTGGGGGCGGGCTTGGACTTCGCCTCAAGCTCCTTCTTTAGGGCGTCTCTCTCGGCGGAGAGGGTCTCAACCTGGGCTTTCAAGTCCTCTGCCTCTTTCTGTAACGAGGCGACCTGGCCCTTCAAGCCGTTCCCCTCCTCTGTCAGCGTAGCCACCTGCCCCTTTAACTGCTCGTTTTCCTGCTTCAACTGCTGTCCGCAGCCTGACACGAAAAGCAGGAGGGCCAATACCATGCCAAAAAGACCTATCTTCTTCGTCATTCCTTCTTCTCCTTTTCTATTTTTTCGGCTGGCCGCCGGGCGCTCTCCCGCGAAAAACGGTCTCAAGTAAATAAAGACCCGCGAAGGCCCGCGAAGGCCGCCTGGTCAAACGCAAAAAACATTAACGGGCAAAGGAATTTTAGGAAAAAGACAACCCCATGTCAAGGAAAAAAACGCCGAAAAGCCCATAAGCAGGCCCGCGTGTCTTTTATCACTTCTTTTTTTTTGCGCCTCGGGTATAAAGGTTATCGGAATCGGGCCGAAAACATATTGTAACGGCCGCATACCCCTGACGATGCGTATCCCGGACATGAGAGTTTTTTGGGTTGACTCGCTCTTTTTTTTCTGTTAATATGCCGCACATTTTGTAACAGGCCCTGAAATCCCCGAAGCGGAGTCTGATCATGAAGCAACTCATCAGCAGAAGGTCGTTTGTCAAGGCCGCTATAATCGGCACCCTGCTCCTCTTCGGCAAACCCGCGCTCGCCACCGAGCTCATAGAGGAAGAATCATCCTCGTCCAACCTCCTCCTCGACGCGGCTGGAGGAGAGACTATCGGCAAAGACCTCTATGATGAGGCTGTAAGGGAGAACCTCCCCGAGGGCAGGCTCCGCATCTACCGCCCGAGGATGAACGAAAAGCTCGACGTCACGTTCAGGAACTCTAAAGGCGAATACGACGAACAGGCGATGAAGGCCATTAACCACCTCTTCCGTTGCCACCACAATGACGAAGAGACCGATATAGACGTCCGCACGATAGAGTTCCTGAGCGCCGTGGACAAGGGCATAGGCGACGGAGACAACCTCATCCACGTTGTCTCGGGTTACAGGTCGAAGAAGTACAACGACATGCTCCGTAAAAAGATGAGACGGAGGGTCGCCAAGAACTCTCTGCACCTTTACGGCAAGGCCGTTGACATACGCATCCCGGGCGTAACCACGAAGTTGCTCCGGCGCACGGCGCTCGACCTCGAGTTCGGCGGCGTCGGCTACTACCCGAGGGCCGGGTTTGTACACCTCGACTCCGGCAGGGTCCGCCGCTGGTGACGCCCTCACCTCTCCATCCTTTGTAAAACCCCTTAAATCGCGTTTAATCCTGCCCACACAGGCCTTGACCCGTTCAAGGCCTGTGTGGTATTCTATGAAGCTTATGAAAAAGCCCAGCTATTTCCCTTCCTTAGAGGTCTTCAGGGACAAGGCGAAGACCTCCAACGCCGTCCCGGTCTTTAGAGACATCCTCGCCGATACCGAGACCCCGGTAGGGGCGTTCATGAAGATAGACACCGGAGGGGACGCATTTCTCCTGGAGAGCGTCGAGGGCGGCGAGAAGTGGGGGCGCTTCTCCCTCATCGGGGCCTCTCCCATGAGGGTCGTCCGCGCAAAGGGCACTGCCGTAGAGATAATCGAGGGCGGCGCCACAAGGACCGTCGAAGGGGACCCGGTCGAGGTGTTGCGCGGGCTCATGTCGTCGATTAAGGCCGCCGAGGTCGAGGGCGCGCCGAGGTTCGCCGGAGGCGCCATAGGCTACATGGGCTACGACGTCATCCGGCACATAGAGAAGCTCCCGGACACGGCGCCCAAGGACCTCGACCTCTACGACCTATTCTTCATATTCACCGACACATTCCTCGTATTCGACAACGTCGAGCACAAGATAAAGGTCGTCGCCAACGCCTTCATAAAAGACGGCGACGACCCTGTTGAGGCCTACGGAAAGGCCACGGCGCGGATAGACGCCTTGATAGCGAGGCTCAGGGAGACCCACCTCCCGGCAAGGCCGGTTTCCGGTGCAAACGGCGACCGCGCCGTCGCGTCCAACTTCAGGAGGGGGGAGTTCCTGAAGGCCGTGGAGAAGACAAAGGGCTACATCCTCGACGGAGACATCATACAGGCGGTCCTCTCGCAGAGGTTCGAGACCCCTTTAGACGTCGAACCATTCGACATATACAGGGCGCTGCGCGTCGTAAACCCCTCGCCATATATGTTTTTCCTCAGGCTCGGGGACTTGACGCTCGCGGGCTCATCTCCCGAGATACTCGTCCGGGTCGAGGGCGACGACATAAACCTGAAACCCATAGCCGGGACAAGAAAGCGCGGGCGGGACGATGAGGAAGACCTCGCACTCGAAAAAGACCTCCTCGCCGACCCCAAGGAAAGGGCCGAGCACATCATGCTCGTGGACCTCGGCAGGAACGACATCGGGCGGGTAGCGCGCGCCGGGACAGTGGAGGTCGACGAGCTCATGACCATAGAGAGATACTCGCACGTCATGCACATCGTCTCTAACGTCAAAGGCCTACTTAAAAAGGAACTCTCCGCGTTCGACGCGTTCAGGTCGTGTTTCCCGGCAGGGACCCTGACGGGCGCGCCTAAGGTCCGGGCGATGGAGATAATAGAGGAGCTCGAGCCCTGCAAGAGGGGCGTCTACGGCGGCTCAGTAGGGTACTTCTCATACACCGGCAACATGGACATGTGAATCACAATAAGGACGCTCGTCATAAAGGACGGCTCGATCTACATACAGGCCGGGGCGGGGATCGTAGCCGACTCGGTCCCTGAAAAGGAGTTCGAGGAGACCGAGAACAAGGCGCGCGGGATGCTCAAAGCCGTCGAGCTCGCAAGGGGGGGGCTAATATAACATGCTCCTCATCATAGACAACTACGACTCCTTCACATTCAACCTCGCCCAGTATTTCATGGATCGCGGGGCCGATGTATCGGTATACAGGAACGACGCCATAACCATCGAAGGGATAGAAAGGCTCGCCCCGAGAAGGCTCGTCATCTCTCCTGGGCCGTGCGACCCGCCGAAGGCCGGGATATCCGTTGCGGCGATAAGACACTTCGCCGGCAAGGTCCCGATCCTCGGCGTATGCCTCGGGCACCAGTCCATCGGCTACGCATTCGGCGGGGAGGTAGTAAAGGCACAGCGCCTCATGCACGGCAAGACCTCCATGGTCTATCACGACTCGAAGACCATCTTCGAAGGCATCCCTAACCCGTTTGAGGCGAACAGGTATCATTCGCTCATAGTAAGGAAAGAGACCCTCCCGGACTGTTTTGAGGTGAGCGCGTGGACCGAATCTGACGAGATAATGGGCCTGCGCCATAAGACGCTCGCAATCGAAGGCGTGCAGTTCCACCCGGAGTCGATACTTACGAACTCGGGCAAGGATATTTTAAGGAACTTCCTTGAGAGGTACAGGTAAATGACCGTAAAGGACGCGATAGCGAGGGTCGTAAAGGGCTCTGACCTCTCCGAAGACGAGATGGTCTCGGTCATGAACGAGGTCATGACCGGAGGGGCCTCCCCGGCCCAAATCGGCTCGTTCATAACGGCGCTACGCATGAAGGGCGAGACGGTCTCGGAGATAACCGGCGCCGCGCGCGTCATGCGCGAAAAGGCTACGAAGGTCGAGGCGGGTAGCGACGTACTCGATACCTGCGGCACGGGCGGGGACGAATCGATGACCTTCAATATATCCACGGCCTCGGCGTTCGTAGCGGCTGGCGCGGGGCTCATCGTCGCCAAGCACGGGAACCGCTCGGTATCCTCAAGGAGCGGCTCCGCCGACGTGCTCCGCTCGCTCGGCGTCAACATCGAGGCGGAGGCGTCCCGCGTAGAGGAGTGCATATCGGAAGCGGGCATAGGATTCCTGTTCGCGCCCATGCTCCACGGAGCGATGAAGTACGCGGCGCCCGTTAGAAGGGAGATAGGCATCCGCTCGATATTCAATATTTTAGGCCCGCTCACAAACCCCGCCGGGGCCAGGAGGCAGGTCATCGGCGTCTATGACGCGGCGCTGACAGACGTTTTAGCCAAGGTCCTCTTCAATCTCGGATCGGTCCACGCCTTCGTCGTGCGGGGCGAGGACGGGCTCGATGAGATAACCCTCACAAAAGAGACGCGCGTGACAGAGCTCAAGGACGGAAACATAAAGACATATCACATAAAACCCGAGGACTTCGGGTTTGAGCGGTGCGCCCCGGAGGCCCTGAAGGGCGGGGACCCAGGGGAGAACGCGCGGATAATAACGGACGTGCTCGAAGGCAGGAAGGGCCCGGCAAGGGACGTTGTCCTCTTGAACTCAGCCGCCGCGATAACCGCCGGCGGCAAGGCCGGGACCATCGCGGAAGGCATCGCGCTCGCCCACGGCTCCATTGACTCAGGAGCGGCGCTTGAAAAGCTCATAAAGCTAAAAAGGATATCCAACAGATGATACTCGACGAAATAGTTGCGAATAAACGGCTGGAGCTCGAACGCGTAAAGGCGTACACGACGATAGCGGAGCTTGAAAAAAGGACGTTGCTCGCGAGGCCGCTCAGGGACTTCGCCTCCGCGCTAACCGTGCGGCCCGCGCCGAAGGCGGTACGGATAATAGCCGAAGTAAAGAGGGCCTCGCCCTCGAAGGGGATACTCCGTGAGGAATTCATCCCCTACGACATCGCGCGCTCATACGAGGTCGGAGGCGCGGCGGCGGTATCGGTCGTTACCGAAGAAAAGTACTTCAAGGGCAAACTCGATTTCCTGACCCCCATAAAGAGCCACCTGAGGATCCCGATCTTAAGGAAGGACTTCATCTTCGACGACTTCCAGATGTATGAGTCCAGGGCCGCCGGCGCGGACGCCGTCCTCCTCATAGCCGCGATACTCGACGACAAGAGGCTTAAGGAACTCATGGCGCTCGCCGCGCAACTCGGCATGCAAACGCTCGTAGAGGTCCACGACGAGACAGAGATGAAGAGGGTCGTCGATTCCGGCGCGAAGATAATCGGGATAAACAACAGGGACTTGCGGACTTTCGAGGTCGATCTCAACACCACGCTGAGGCTCGCGCCGCTCGTCGGCGCCGGAACACTCATCGTAAGCGAGAGCGGGATCGAGAGCTACGCCGACATCCTCGACCTGATGGACGCAGGCGTTAACGCCGTTTTGATAGGCGAGGCGCTTATCCGCGAAAAAGAGATAATAAAGAAAGTGAAGGAGCTCCGGGGCATACTCCCGCCGAAGTAGCCCATGCCGGTAAGAGTAAAGATATGCGGGATAACGAACCTCGAAGACGCCGAGGCCGCGGTCGCGTTCGGCGCCGACGCCCTCGGGTTCATATTCTATAAAAAAAGCCCCCGTTACATAGACCCGCTCCGCGCGGCGGCTATTATCCGGGCGCTCCCGCCCTTTGTCATAAAGGTCGGCGTCTTTGTGGACACGGCGCTCGAAGAGGTTTCCCGCGTAAGGGAAGACGCCTCACTCGACAGGCTCCAGTTCCACGGGGACGAGACACCCGGATATTGCGCTGAGGCCTCTCCCGGCGTCATAAAGGCGTTCAGGATAAGAGGCCGGGCGGATATGGAGAAGCTTGCCTTGTACGATGTATCGGCATTTCTACTCGACACCTACGTGGATGGCGTGCCCGGCGGCACAGGCGAAACATTCAACTGGGAAATAGCTGTTGAAGCCTCCGCGCTTCGGCGTATAATATTATCCGGCGGGCTCACCCCGGGCAATGTGGCTATGGCAATAAAGACGGTCCGGCCCTACGCGGTGGACGTAAGCTCGGGGGTAGAGGCCAGGCCGGGAAAGAAGGACCTGGAAAAGATGAAAAAGTTTATCGAAGAGGCGAAGACCGCATGAAAAGGACCCCTGACAGGTTAGGACACTACGGCATATACGGAGGCCGGTATATATCTGAAACCCTCATGCCCGCCGTCCAGGAGCTTGAAGAGGCGTACGACAAGTGGCGGACGAACCCCGACTTCAAGGCCGAGTTCGCCTACTATCTCAAGGAATACGTCGGACGCCCCACCCCCCTCTACTTCGCAGAGAGGCTCACCCGGAAAACAGGCGGGGCCGATATCTATCTTAAGAGAGAAGACCTCTGCCACACCGGCGCCCACAAGATAAACAACACTATCGGCCAGATACTGCTGGCCAAGAGGATGGGTAAAAAGCGCGTCATAGCCGAGACCGGCGCAGGACAGCACGGGGTCGCCACGGCGACGGTCGCCGCGATGTTCGGGAACGAGTGCGAGATATACATGGGCGAGGACGATATAAAGAGGCAGTCGCCTAACGTCTTCAGGATGAAGTTGCTCGGCGCGAAGGTCACGCCCGTGACATCCGGCTCGAAGACTCTGAAGGACGCGATGAACGAGGCGCTACGCGACTGGGTGACTAACGTCAACAACACCTTCTACATCATAGGCACCGTGGCCGGGCCTCACCCGTACCCGATGCTGGTCCGCGATTTCCAGTCCGTCATAGGGACCGAGGCGCGCAGACAAATCAAGGAGACGGCCGGGAGGCTCCCGGATGAATTAATCGCCTGCGTCGGCGGCGGCTCCAACGCCATGGGGCTCTTCCACCCGTTCCTTGAGGACGCGGGGGTGAAGATGACCGGCGTCGAGGCAGGGGGGCACGGGCTGTCGACCGGCAGGCACGCGGCCTCCATTAACGGCGGGCGCGTCGGGGTCCTCCACGGCAACAAGACCTATTTGTTGCAGGACAGGTTCGGGCAGATAATAGACACTCATTCGATATCCGCTGGCCTCGACTACCCCGGTGTCGGCCCGGAGCACGCGTACCTCCACGACGCCGGACGCGTCAACTACGTTACCATCAAGGACAGCGAGGCGCTCGACGGCTTCAAGGCGCTCACCCTCTCCGAGGGCATCATCCCGGCGCTTGAGAGCTCTCATGCCGTCGCCCACGCGATAAAGGCCGCAAAAGAGCTCGGCAAGGGCAAGGTCATCATCGTGAACCTCTCTGGCCGGGGGGACAAGGACCTCAACACGGTATCCAAGGCGTTCAACTTCGAGCTATAGGAAAACCCCATGACCACGACGATCGCAAACGGCAGGATAGAGGCGGCCTTCGGAAGGCTAAAGGCGGAAGGTAGGAAGGCGCTCATCACGTTCATCACCGCCGGGGACCCGGACCTCCCGTCCACCAAGGACATTATTCTCGCGCTTGAAGAAGCCGGGGCCGATATAATAGAGCTCGGGGTCCCGTTTTCCGACCCCATGGCCGACGGCCCTACCATACAGGCGTCGTCCGAAAGGGCCGTCAAGAAGGGCACGCACCTTAAGGACGTGCTCCGGCTCGTCAGGGACGTAAGGAAGGAAACCGAGATCCCGATCGTCCTATTCGGATACTACAACCCGGTATTCAACTACGGGCTGGAGAAATTCGCGCGGGACGCAAAGGCCGCCGGCGCCGACGGCGCGCTCATCGTCGACCTGCCGCCCGAAGAGGCCGGAGAGCTCAAGGACAGGCTCGATGAAAAGTCCCTCGACATGGTCTTCCTCCTGACGCCAACGTCAAACGCCGGGCGCATGTCCATCGTTGCCTCAAAGGCCTCGGGCTTCATCTACTTCGTCTCCGTCACCGGCGTAACAGGCGCGCGCTCAACAGTCGCGGGCGACGCAAAAAGCTTTGTCGCGAAGATAAGAAAGACTACGGACCTGCCAGTCGGCGTCGGATTCGGCATCTCCACCCCGGCACAGGCCAAAGAGGTCTCAAGATACGCCGACGCCGTCATCGTCGGAAGCGCCATCGTTAACGTCATAGCGAAGAACCAGGCGAACGGGAAAAAGCTCGTGGGAGAGGTCAGGAGATTCGTCTCCTCCCTCCGCTCCGCGATGGATTCGTAACCTAACCCTTAAACCAAGGGCCCCGCATGGCAGAGAAAAAACAGAGGGATAAGACCGCTAAGGAGAAGACCGACCTCGCCTCCTGCAGGAAAAGGCTCGATGTGATGGGCATCGAGCTCGAGATATACAGGAAGATAGGCGGCCTCGCCGTCAAGGGGGCCTCCAGGTCCGCGATACTCAGCAGGCTCATGGACTTTACCCTTAACGCGATGGAGACGCGGTCCGGGACGCTCTACCTGCTGGACGCCGCCTCCAACGAGCTCTCGTTCGAGGTGGTCAAGGGCCCTCTCGCCAGAAAGCTCAAGGGCCTGCGCATGAAGGGCGTGGCGGGCATAGCGGGGCACGTACTCAAGACCGGCAGGCCCTATATAAGCTCCGACCTCGGGAAAGACAAGTACTGGATAGGGATAAAGACAACCCGGGAGCACGGCAACATGCTCGCGGTGCCGCTCTTCAGGAAGAAGCGGGCCATAGGCGTCATAGAGGTAATAAACAAGATAGACTCAAGACCGTTCACAAAGGCGGACCTCAAGACCCTCAAATCGCTCGCCAACCACTTCTCCATAATCATGGAGAGGGCCGAGCTCTTCTCGGAGCTCGACGGCAGGCTCCGCCAGTTCTCGACCCTGCAGGAAGTCGGGAACCTCCTGAACTCCACGCTCGACCAGAAGGTCGTCAGGCTGAGGGCGATGGAGGCTATAACCTCGATCATGCGCGCCGAGGCAGGCTCGCTCCTGCTCGTCGATGAGTTGAACAAACAGCTCTACTTCGAGGTCGCGCTCGGGGAAAAGGGCGACGAGATAAAAGAAGTAAGGCTCAATATCGGCGAGGGCATCGCCGGATGGGTGGCCAAGCACGGACGCCCGCTTGTCATAAACGACGTCGCCAGCGACAAGCGGTTTCAGGCCAACGTGGACAGGAAGTCAAGGTTCACGACGCGCGACATGGTCTGCGTGCCGGTGCGCATAAAGGGCAAGACCATCGGGGTACTGCAGGCGATCAACAGGATAGGCGGGACGTTCGAGAAGGAAGACCTGCGCCTTTTCCAGCTTTTTTCAAACCAGGTCGCTATCGCTCTCGACAACGCGCGGCTCTACGAGGAGATCAGGGAGACCTTCCACGCGACGTCGGAAGCGCTCGCGGAGGCCATAGAAAAACGGGACCCGTACACCGGCGGACACACGAAGAGGGTCTTCGAGTACTCGCTCGCCATAGGCAAGCACATGACGATGCCCCCTAAGGCGCTCGAGATATTGAAGCTCTCGGCCGTCCTCCACGACATCGGCAAAATTGGCATAGAGGACAGGATACTCCGCAAGGACGCGCCGCTCGACGCCGACGAGGCCGCGGTTATGAGGCTCCACCCGCAGTACGGGGCCGAGATAATGAAGCACGTCCCGCAATTGAAGGACATCGTCCCCGGCATGCTCCACCACCACGAGCGCTTCGACGGACAGGGCTACCCCAGGGGGTTCAAGGGCGAGCAGATACCGCTCATCGCCCGGATAATCTCGGTCGCCGACACCTACGACGCGATGACGACGACCCGGCCTTACAGGAAGGGGCTCCCCCCGGAGGTGGCGATAGCCGAGCTCAGGAAATACGCCGGGGTGCAGTTCGACGGGAGGGTGGTCGAGGCCTTCATCAGGGCCTTCGATAACGGCGACATCACCGGCGCGATACCGGCGACGGCGCACGGGGCTTAAGGCGAAAACACGGGGAAGAACAGGCGATGATCTGGTTTAAAAAAGACATACTCACCAACGGCGACGAAGGCAAAAGCGTCAAGGTCCCGATAGGCCTCTGGGTCAAATGCGAGCACTGCGGAGAGATCATCTACAAGAAGGAGGTCGAGCGGAACCTCGACGTCTGCCCCAAATGCAACTACCACTTCCGCATCTCCGCCCACTCCCGGCTCGATATCGTCATGGACGAAGGGTCCTTCAGCGAGTTCGACTCCCATCTGGAGCCTGTCGACGGGCTCGACTTCCGCGACCTCAAGAAGTACAAGGACAGGATAAAGGCCTCGCAGAAGGAGACGCGCCTTAAGGACGCCGTCGTCACCGGAAAAGGGACGATAAACGGAGAGCGCGCCTGTGTCGCCGTATTCGAGTTCTCGTTCATGGGCGGCTCGATGGGCTCGGTCGTCGGGGAAAAAATAGCCCGCGCCGTGGAAAAGGCGATAGGGGAAAGATGCGGCGTCGTCATATTCTCGTCCTCGGGCGGCGCGCGGATGCAGGAGTCGATATTGTCGCTCATGCAGATGGCCAAGACCTCCGCCGCGCTCGCAAAGCTCAAGGAGGCGGGGCTCCCGTACATATCGGTCGTGACCGACCCGACGATGGGCGGCGTAACGGCGTCCTTCGCCATGCTCGGCGACGTCATAATAGCCGAGCCCAGAGCGCTCGTCGGGTTCGCCGGGCCGAGGGTCATAGCCGAAACTATAAGGCAGAAACTGCCCGAAGGCTTCCAGAGGGCCGAGTACCTCCTCGACCACGGGATGATAGACATGATAGTGGAAAGGAAGCTCTTGAAGGACACGCTCTCGCGCCTCCTGTCCATGCTCTCGCAAAATGAAGGGTAACGCGCTCTCCTTCCTCTACGGCCTCCAGAGGCACGGCATAAGGCCCGGGCTCGCCCGCGTGGAGAAGCTCCTTGGCCTCCTCGGCAACCCGGAGAGCGACTTCCTGTCCATTCACATAGCCGGGACAAACGGCAAGGGCTCGACCTCGGCCTTCGCGGCCTCCATACTCAGGGAGGCGGGCTTCAGGACCGGCCTCTACACCTCCCCCCACCTCTCCAAATTCAACGAACGGATACAGGTAAACGGCCGAGCGATCAGCGATGCGGACCTCTCACGCCTCGTCCCCCGCGTGAGAAATGCGGCGAGAGGCGTCAAGGGACAGCTTTCGTTCTTCGAGTTCACGACCACGCTCGCTTTCCTGTACTTCAGCGAAAAAAAGACCGACGTCGTTGTCGTCGAGACCGGCATGGGCGGCAGGTGGGACGCTACTAACACAGTAGCGCCGCTCGTGTCGATAATAACCAACGTCGGCCTCGACCACACGGCGCACCTGGGCTCTACTCTCGCGGAGATAGCCTTCGAGAAGGCCGGGATAATAAAATACGGCGTCCCTGTCGTGACCGGCGAGACTCACAAGGCCGCGCTCTCGGTGATAGCCAAAAGGGCGCGTGAGCTCGACGCCCCCCTCATCATTCTCGGGCGCGCCTTCGATATCGACGGCGACGAGAGGTCCGTTGATTACACCGGGATAGACGGCGGGATAAGGGGCCTTAAATTGGGCCTTTCCGGCGCGCACCAGATGAGTAACGCCTCAGTCGCGCTCGCGGCCCTGGAGTGCGTAAGGATGTACGGGCTCCACATAACGGCAAAGGCCGTAAGGGACGGGCTTAAAAAGGCCTCGTGGCCCGGGAGGCTTGAAGTCGTTAAGAAACGGCCGCTCGTCCTCCTCGACGCCGCCCACAACCCGTCCGGGGCGAAGGCCCTCGGGGCCTACCTCGAAGGGCTCAAAAAAAGACGCCTCTCTCTCGTCATAGGTGTCATGAACGACAAGGACATAAAGGGGATATTCAAAGAGCTCATGCCGCTCTCTGATACGGTCTTTCTCGCCTCGCCTCGCGTCAAGCGCTCGGCGCCGGTCGAGGCCCTTGAAAGGCTCGCCCTCCCCTTCAAAAAGCGCGTCATATCCGCGGGGTCCGTAAAAGAGGCCTGCCGCCTTGCTATTGCCGAGGCCGGCCCGGAGGACGCGGTCTGCGTAACGGGCTCCATATTCACCGTGGGAGAGGCGCGCGGGTATCTCATTAAATCGAAAAAATAGTCCTTAGCGCCCTCCCCTCGCAAACTTGTAAATAGCCCTTTTCTGTGCTATTTTTTTCACACCTGTTAAACACCCCATATAATGAAACCAATAAAACTCATCTTCCTCATAGCCTTTTCCCTCGCGCTATTCATCCAGGCCACCGCAGAGGCCGAAGGACCGCTTTCCAAGGGCGGCCTCCCGATAGAGCTGGACGCGGACTTCATCACCTACGAAAAGGAGACCGAGACCTACTACGCTCGCGGGTCCGTGGAACTCCGACAAAAAGGGGTCTCGGTAAGGACCGACGAGGTGATCCTCGACACGGCCTCCGGGGTCGCCACAGCCAAGGGCAAGGTGATGTTGACCGACGAGGGCGGCTCCACCATCACCGGAGTAGGCCTCACATTCGACATAAAGGCAAAGACGGCCGTTATAACGAACGCGCGCATCTTCTACTCCGAGGAAGGGATATACATCACCGGCAGGGTCTTAAGGAAGACGGGGACAGAGTCGTATACGGCCGAGTCCGTCACGTACACCGCCTGCGAGTGCGGCGAGGGAGAGTCCCCGGCGTGGTCCTTCACGGCCACCTCGGCTGATGTCACCATCGGGGAATTTTTGACGGGCTGGAACGCCCGTTTCAAGATAAAGGACGTCCCTGTCTTCTACTTCCCGTATGTCACGGTCCCTGTGAAGAGGGAGAGGCAGACCGGCTTCCTGCCATCTGAGCCGGGGTTCTCCGAGCTCAGGGGCTTTATGCTCGATAACTCGTTCTTCTGGGCCATCTCCGAGAGCGCTGACGCGACCTTCTATCTCGACGTAGAGACGGCGCGGGGCATCGGGGCCGGCGCCGAGTACAGGTACTTCAGGACCGCCGACAGCTACGGAGAGGCGTTCCTCTACCACTTCAGCGAAAACGACATGGGACGCGTAAGGGAGTTCAGGGAAGACGCCGACAACCTGTCGAGGCCCGAGACCGCCTCCGACGACAGGTGGCGGATAAAATACAAGCACACCGAGGTCCTCTCCGGAGACTTCAACATCAAGGCCGATATAAACGTGGTAAGCGACGACGAGTACTTCCTCGACTTCGGGGCGGGCGGGGCCGAGAGGTCGCTCGAATCAATCGAATCCAACGTATCGGTCACAAAGAGCTTTAACGGATACAGCCTCGTCGGTCAAATCCGGGTCTTCAACAACCTCCTTGACGCCGACGACTCGGAGACGCTCCAGAGGCTCCCGGAAATAACGCTCACAGGGTCCGACAAGCGGATACTGGAGACGCCGTTCTATTTTTCTTCCGAGACCTCGTTCATCAACTTTTACAGGGAGGAGGGGGCCGAGGGCGACAGGCTCGACCTCCACCCGAGGGTCTCGCTCCCCATGAGCGTCAATGGCTACGCCGACTTCACCGTCTCTGTCGCTCCGAGGGGGACGTTCTACGTGGTAAAGGACCACCCGGAAGGCGCGTACCTCGACAGGTTCCTCTACGACGTACAGTCGGACCTTACGACCACGTTCGTCAGGGTCTTCCAGACGGGCGGCGAAAATCTTTCAGCCGTGAAGCACACGATAAGGCCCAAGCTCTCGTACACCTATATCCCCGACACCGAGCAGTCGGACCTCCCGGACTTCGACTCCGTCGACGCGATAGAGAAGACCAACAGCATTACCTACTCTGTCAATTCCACGCTTACCGGGAAGCTCAAGCAGGGCGAAGGCGCTCTCTACCAGGACTACCTCTACTTCGACTTGAGCCAGGCATTCGACATAAACGAGGCGACCCGGGAGGGGGAGAGCGAAGAGGACAAGAAAAAACCCTTCAAGGAGATAAACGGCGAATTGATCGTGAAACCGACCGTCGCCACGTCGATTACGGCAAAGGGCAAGTTCGACGTCTATGAGTCGCTCTTTTCAAGCTTCGACGCCTCATTAGGGACCGCGACAAGCCGGGGGGACTCCTTTAACCTCGCGTACAGGTTCGTCAGGGACTCCACAAGCTACCTCGAGGCCTCGGCGAGGGTCCGCTTGACCGACCCCCTGGATTTCATCTATCTCAACAGGTACTCATACGATGAATACAAGTCGCTCGAGGCCTCATACGGCTTCGAGTACAGGCACCAGTGCTGGTCCGCCCAGTTCGGCTACACAAACCGTCTCGAGGAGAAGCTCCTGTTCGTAACCTTCAATTTAAAGGGGCTCGGCAAGCTCGCCGGATTCGAAGGGTCGCTTACGCGCTAACCTCCCTGAATTACCTTGAATCATTGACACTGCCGTCTTATTTAAGTTAAACTGTGGCCTGCCACAAATTCCAGGGATCCCGGCGCTTAACGAATGGCTTACGCGGTCGGCAGTACGAAAGACGCCAAAATGGCCCAAAAAAAAGAACCTATCGAGATCCATTGCCTCGACTGCAACACCGGTTTCAGGCTCTGGGTGCCGCTTGAGAACATAAGGGAATGGGAGGCCGGGGTGCGGGTCAACTGTATCCGTTGCGGCGCACAGCACTTCGTCCGAAGGACGGCCGGAGGCTCGTTCGAGGCCCTGCCCCTGCGGCAACCCAAGCCCGCTGACGAGAAGACCTCCCAGCCGAGGCCCAAACCGGCGCGGGAGACCGCCGAGGCCGAGGCGAGCGCGCGGGACACGCGTCCGCCCTTTCGCGAGGCCGTCCCTCTGGAAGAGGCCCCGGAGACCGAGACGATACTCCTTATAGAAGACGACAAGCTCGCAAGGGAGATGGTCCAGAACACGCTTAAGGACGTCGGCATAAGGCTTGTTCAGGCAAAGAACGCCGCCGAGGCGTTGAAGGCCCTCCGGACCGAACGCGTGAACCTCATCGTAACCGACCTCTATCTTAAGAACCCCGCTGACCCGGAGTCCCTCATAGACGGCGAGGACCTCTTGAAAAGGGTCGTCGCATCGGGCATGAGCATACCCGCGATAATAACTACGGGCAAGGACATACTCGACGACCTCGTCCTCGACCCCAAGTGGTTCGACCTGCATGTGAAGGGCTTTATCCAGAAGGGGAACCCCTTCTGGGCTGAAGAGCTGAAACTGAAGATCAAAGAAGTGATGTACAAGGACTGAACGGAAGCAACATCCCCGCCCCGCCTTTTATTTACGAGCCCCCTGCATAACCCGTATGTCTGTATGACACCGGATTTTCAAAACTGGATTCCCGATAAAAACCTCGGGAATGACAGACAAAAACATCCTATGCCCGTCCTTTCTCTGAGAGGTCCCTTTCGAGAAAGGCGTACGCGCTGTGGTTGTGTATCGACTCCCAGTTCTCGGCCTCTACCTTGAACCACACTATCGATTTTATCTTCTGAAGGTTCAACGCGGCCTCCCGCACCACGTCCTCGACGAACATGGGGTTGTCATAGGCCTGCTCGGTCACGTGCTTCTCGTCCACCCTCTTAAGGAGCGAATATACCGGACTTGAGGCCGACTTTTCTATCGCCTTCACTATGTCCTCTATCCATACAAACCCGTCGAAGCGGACGGAGACTTTAACTATCCCCCGCTGGTTGTGCGCGCCGCGTTCGCTTATCTCCTTCGAGCACGGGCAAAGCGTGGATACCGGGACGGAGACCGAGAGCACGAAGTCTCTTTTTTCCCTCAGCTCTCCGGAGTAGGAGCACCGGTACTCCATGAGCCCCTTTGACTTGGAGACCGGCGCGGATTTTTCAATGAAGTACGGAAACTCGACGTGGAGGTGGGCGGTCGAGGCGTTGAACCTCTTTTTCATCTTCCCGAGTATCTCCGGGAAGTTCCTGACGGAGATCTCGCCCCTGTGCTCATTCAGAATTTCAATGAACCGCGACATGTGCGTGCCCTTGAACTGATGCGGGAGGTCCACGTACATGTTGATGGAGGCTATCGTGTGCTGGAACTTGTTCTTCCTGTCGAGCACGACTATCGGGTAGCGGATGTCCTTTACGCCGACCTTGTCGATCGCTATGCGCCTTGAGTCGGGCTCGGACTGGACGTCCCTTAATACTTTCTTTGCCATCCCGGTCCGCTCGCCCCCTTATTCCGAGTACAAGGCCGAGGCGGTCTCGGATTCCCAGACGCGCACGCCGGATACTTTTATATTGCCGTCGTTCAAGGCCTTCGAGAGCACGGTGAATATGTGCATCGATATATTCTCGGCGGTCGCGTTCTCCTTATCGAACGGGGGAACCTCGTTCAAGTACCTGTGGTCAAGCCCGTCGACTATCTTCATAAGCGCGCCCTTCAAGACTTTGAAGTCGAGCGCCATGCCGAGCTTGTCGAGCCTCTCCGCGGTAACGGACGCCTCGACCTTCCAGTTGTGGCCGTGGAGGTTCTCGCACGCGCCATCGTAGCCGCGGAGGTTATGGGCGGAGGAAAAATGTGAAATTACGGTCAGTTCATACATAAGCCCAGTTTAACACGGTTCAACGGCTCAAAATCAATAAAAAAAGGTTAAAGGCTTATTAAGTTACGCGCGTCCCCCGTCATATGGCTTGACTTTACCCGGCCCCAACGGATATCCTTAATGCTGTTAAAAAACGCCTTTAGAAAGGGAATAAGACCCCATGAAAAAGAAGCTCACGAGCCTCACTGTCTCTCTCCTCTTGGCCGCTGTCGCATGCGCCTCCGCGTCCCCTGCGACGGACCGTGAAGAGAAGGCAAAGCCGCTGTCCGCGCCCGTACAAGCCGCGTCGTCCGCGAACGCCCCGGGAAAGACCGTATTCGACGCCTCTCATTCCGAGATATTCTCGCCCGTAAAGGAAGGCCCGCTCAACTACACGGGCTTCTATAAGGCGATAAAGAAGTCGGGCGAAGAGGTCTCTTTGAACGAGGGGCAGATAAACACGGACGCGCTCGCGCGCGCGACCACCTATGTGATAGCCGGCCCGGCCCAGCCGATCGCCAGGGGAGAGATCGCCGCGCTCACCGACTTCGTAAATAACGGCGGCAACCTCCTTGTGCTCCTCCACATCTCCGGGCCTGTCGCGCCCCTTACCGAGGAGTTCGGGATAATCGTCTCCAACTTCGTCATATCGGAGAAGTCGGGGAACATAAAGAAGCAGTCGCAGGACTTCTACGTATCCGCTATCGCGCCGCACCCCGTGACGGCTGGAGTGAAACGGCTCGCGGTCTTCGGCACATGGGGCCTGCTCGCCGAGGGAAGCGCCAAGGTCGTCGCCTCCACCTCTGACAAGGCCTGGGCCGACATGAACAGGGACAGAAAACTCGGCAAGGACGAGCCTCAGCAGGCCTTCGGCGTCGTCGCGGTAAGCGAATTCGGCAAGGGCAAGGTCGTGGTCGTAGCCGACGACGCCCCGTTCGCCAACAAGTTCATCGGAGAGGCCGACAACAGGAAGCTCGCGGATAACATCATCAGGTGGTTCAGGGAATAAGGGATGTCGAAGGTCTGGCGTTTTTTCGCGTCCATCTATCTCACTATAGTCCTGGCTTTCGTCATATGCGTCGTAGCGGCGCTGGGGTCGCTCCTAACCATGAAGTACCCCCGGTTCTACAGGGCGCTCGACCATGAGATACTCTTCCCATGGCTCGCCGATGAGGGGCTTAAGCGCCTGCCGCTTACCGGATGGATATACGCGCTCGTCTTCCTCGTATCCCTATTCACGATAAACACGGTAGTCTGCACGCTCGACAAGGTCTCTCTGATACTCAAATCGAAGAGACCTGTCCAGTCGCTCTTTCCGCATATCGTCCATGTCGGGTTCTTTATCGCGCTCCTCGGCCATCTCGCGGGGTCCGTCGGCGGGTTCAGGAGCCAGGGGAACGTCGTATTCAAGGGTGGCTCCGCTCCCGTGCCGAACGCGCCGGGGCTTCAGGTCAGGCTGAATGAAATGGAGATAAAGGGCAGCGAGGAGCGAGGCCTCGAATACTTAAGGTCCAACATAACGCTTCTAAGGGACGGAGGCGAGGTAAAGACAGGCGACATAGAGATGAACTCCCCGGTCGTATACAAGGGCATAGCCTTCTATCACCTCGACCAGGGGACCTCCCCGGCGGGGATAGTCCTCTCGTCTAACGGAGAAACGATAGAGGCGGACTTTGACGCGTCGTTTGCCACGTCCGACGGCGCGTCTTTCTCTCTGGGAGAGATATACCCGGACTTCGCGCTCGACGCCGACGGCAGGCCCTTTAGCCGTTCCAACGACTTCAGCAACCCTTATATCGAGATAAAAGGCCCCGGGGACCCGGCCTTCCTCGACCTCTCAAGGACCGGCACGAGCGTCCGGGCCTGGAATAGGACCTTCACCCTCGAGGACTTCATAATAAAGGAATATGCGGTGCTCGCCATCCACAAAGACCCCGGCATCTGGCTCATCATCGCCGGCTCCAGCGTGCTCGTCGCGGGGATGCTACTACTCCTCTTTTTCAGGGGAGACAGGGGCGAGCTCTTAAGACAAAAGGGTTGAAATTACACGCCGACTGGAATATCCTTTCTAACCACCCCTGCACGTGTCCGACAGGCGGGAGAGGTTGGAAAGAGACCCATTGCCGCGCTGTATGTTGCGCTTAAACAAATAAGGAGACTCTGAATTGTTCTACGAACTACTTGTACTCGGCTTTTACCTCGTCGTCATAGTAGCGGCGAGCGAAATTTTCACGAACGCGATAGAGGCGCTCGGCGCCAAGCTCAAATTTTCCGAGGGCGTCACGGGCTCCATATTCGCGGCGGTAGGCACGGCGCTCCCGGAGACGATGGTCCCGCTCGTAGCCATATTCGGAGGCAACTCCGCGCACGTGAGCGAGGAGGTCGGCGTCGGGGCGATACTCGGCGCGCCGTTCATGCTCTCAACGCTCGCGATGTTCCTCGTGGGCCTGTCCGCGTGGAAGTTCAGGAAAAGAAGGCCTTCGGCGGACGTCGCCCCGGAGAGGTCAGGCTTCAAGCGCGATATCGAGTTCTTCCTCTTCGCCTTCATACTCTCGTTCCTCGTCGCGTTCACCCCTCACGAGTACAGGTCGGTCCGGCTCTTCGTCTGCTTCGTCCTCGTCCTTACCTACTTCTACTACGTCCTTGAGACTGTAAAGGCGAGCGCGGACCTCGTAAAGGAGGGCCACTCGACCGAGAGCACTAAAAATCTCTATCTCTCGCTCATATTCAAGGAGCACATGGGGACGGTCCTCCTCCAGCTCCTCTTCGCTCTCGGCCTCATAATCGTCGGCGCCAGGGGCTTTGTCCACGGAGTTGAATCACTCGCCGATATCCTCCACATGCCGATAATCGCGCTCTCGCTCCTTATCGTGCCCGTGGCTACGGAACTGCCGGACAAGATCAACAGCATACTCTGGATAAGGAACGGGAAGGACACGATGGCCACGGGCAATATCACCGGGGCGATGGTATTCCAGGGGAGCCTGCTCCCGGCGATAGGCATATTCCTCACGCCCTGGACGCTCAACACGACCGTCCTTACGAGCGGAATCATTACTATTATAGCCGCTCTATGGCTCTACCTGATGGCCGTCAAATTCAAGAGGCTCAAACCCTTTTACTTCATACTGAACGGCGCGTGCTACGTCTCCTTTGTCCTCATAGTCCTATTCATGCTTATCAGATGACGCCGCGCGCCCCTCTGAGCGCTTGCCGGGAAAGCGATACATAATACAGTATGCGAAGGCTAAAAGACTTCTTTCTCTCCACAAGACCGCAGTTCTTCCCTGGCATAGCCGTCCCGGTCTCGCTCGGCGCGTCCGTCGCGTGGCACACACATAGCGAGTTCCACCCGGCGCGCTTCCTTATTTCTCTCATAGCGGCCGTCCTATTCCACGGCGGGATGAACGTCCTGAACGACTACTTCGACTTCAAAAACGGCTCCGACAACATCAATACGTCCGCGCTCACGCCCTTTACCGGCGGGTCCAGGTTTATCCAGAACAAACGCATAACACCCGGCGAGACCCTCCTGTTCGGGCTCGCGCTCGTTTTACTCGGCTCGATTGCGGGGTTATACCTCGCGCTCACCATAAACCCTCTGCTCATCGTCATCGGGGCCCTTGGGCTCCTAATAGGTTTTTCCTACTCCGCGCCCCCGGTCTTCCTCGCCGGGCGCGGTCTCGGAGAGGCGGCCGTCGGGCTCTCTTTCGGCGTATTGACGGTCCTCGGGGCGTATCTCGTGCAGACCGGAGAGCTCGGGGCGTCGGCCTTTTTCTCATCCCTCCCCATGGCCTTTCTCATAGCCGCGCTCCTCTACATAAACGAGTTCCCGGATTACGAGGCGGATAAAAAAGCCGGCAAGAGGACGCTCGTCGTAAGGCTCGGGCCTGCGCGCGGCAGGTGGGGCATACTCGTCATCCTGGGCGGGGCGTACTCAAGCATAATCCTCGGCGCGGCTACTGGGGCGTTACCCCGCGCCTCCCTCTTAGCCGCGCTCTCCATCGTAGTGGCGCTCCCCGGCGCCATAGGTCTTATAAGGAATTATAAGGGCGGCCCCGCGCTCATTCCCGCGATAAAGTCCGTCATCCTCGCGCACCTTTCGACAGGCGTCCTGCTTATCGTATCTAACCTCATATAATTTCTTCTCCCACGCCCCCTTGACAACTGGTCCACCGGCGCCTATCCTTAAGCAATATCGCTGAAGGGAGGGCAACACATGCCGCTTGAAAAGTGGAATCCGTTACGGGAGCTTGAGTCCATGAAGAAAGAGATGGACAGGATCTGGGACGACGTATTCGCCTCGCCGAGGAGGGCAGAGGCCCAGTGGAGGAGGCCGGGAGAGAAGGGCGGCGCCGCTTCCCCGGCGATCGACATAATCGACAGGACGAACGAGATAATCGTAAAGGCCGAGATGCCGGGGGTCGCGAGAGAAAACATCAACATCTCCATGCAGGAGGGGACACTTACCCTGAATGGCGAGATAAAAGATGAGGCCGAGAAGGACAATGGCGAGTACTCGTATTCGGAGAGGACTTACAGGTATTATGCCAGGGCCATAAACATCCCGGTAAAGATAGCCACTGACAATATAAAGGCGACGCTAAAGGACGGGATACTCTCTATCCATCTCCCGAAGGCAGAGGACCTGCAACCCAGGAGGATAAAGGTCGATATCGAGTAATTGCCCGCAATCCCGCCTGACCTACTACCGCCCATGCACGTATACCCATACCCAGGCGCGCCGCCCCAACCGGGGGGGCGCGCCTGAAATTTATCTCCCCCACCCCACCTTGATCTTAAAAACTTAAAGAGCCCAGTGGTCAATCGTTATCGAGCGCCTCCGCGTCGGGAGTTATTGCAGACGCGTTATTCACGAGAGAGCGCCACTTTATCGCGGCGTCCAGCATGGCGACGACGGCTAGCGCGGCCATCGCGGCCACAAGGACCGAATCCAGCCTGAAGGTGAACGCGTCGGAGGGGTTCGCGGCAATAGCCGCTTTTGTCGAGAATATCCAGAAGAGTTCCCACGAAGCGACGACCGTCATGACGAACATGAATACCATGGGGATGAACGTCACGAGGGCGTATTTTATCCTGTTCGGATTGAGTTTCAATATAATCGTCGTGCCGACGGAGAGGGCGAGCGCGGCGAGCAACTGGTTGGCGACCCCGAACATCGGCCAGATGGTGGAGACAGAACCCGAGTTTATAAGGTACGCCCACGCGACGACGACGAGCGCGCTCGTTAAGACCGTGCCCGGCGTCCAGTTCGTCCTCCCGAGCGGCTTATAGACATAAGCGCCGAGCTCCTGGAGTATGAACCGCGCGACCCTCGTGCCGGTATCCACCGTCGTCAGGATAAAGAGCGCCTCGAACATGAGCGCGAAGTTGTACCAGTAGGGCATTAGCCCCTTCATGCCGGGGAGCGCCGAGAATATGTACGACATCCCGACCGCGAGAGAGACCGCGCCCCCGGGCCTCCCCGCGACGTTCACCCCGACGGTCTCCGACAATTCGTTTATATTTACGGGCGGAAAGCCGAGCGCAACGAGCGCGTCGAACGAGAGCGTCGAGTTGATGGCGAAGTAGTCTCCGGGCATGAGAACCGTAGCCGCGATTATCGCCATGACCGCGACGAACCCCTCGGCGAGCATCGCGCCGAAACCTATCAATTGAATGTCCCCCTCGCTCTTTATCATCTTGGGCGTTGTGCCGGATGATATGAGCGAGTGGAAGCCGGAGATCGCGCCGCAGGCTATCGTTATGAACATGAACGGGAATACGGACCCCGGTATCACAGGCCCGCCCCCGTCGACGAACCTTGTGAAGGCCGGCATTTGTATCTCGGGGGCCATGAATATGACCCCTGCCGCAAGTATCAGGACTGTGCCGATTTTCAAATAAGTAGAGAGATAATCGCGAGGGCAAAGGAGCAACCATACCGGAAGGACAGAGGCAATAAACCCGTAGGCCGCCATGATGACGACTATCGTGGTCTTGTCGAGCGTAAAGAACGGGCCGAGCGCGGACCCCGGTATGTACCTCCCGCCGATGACGGCGGCAAGGAGGAGCGCTACACCCATGACGCTTACCTCGCCGACCTTCCCGCGCCTTATCTTATATAGATAAAGGCCCATGAAGAGGGCTATCGGGATCGTCGCGAATATCGTGAACGTACCCCACGGGCTCCTGTACAGGGCGTTTACTACCGCGAGCCCCAAGCCCGCGAGCGCGACGATGATGATAAAGAGTATGGCGAGCGCGGCGGTGAACCCGGCGACGGGCCCTATCTCCTTTTTCGCGATTTGCGCGAGCGACGAGCCGTCCCTCCTGACGGACGCCGCGAGTATCACCATGTCGTGTACGGCGCCGCCGAAGGCGGCGCCTATGAGTATCCAGAGAAATCCGGGGAGGTACCCGAACTGCGCGGCGAGGACCGGGCCGATGAGCGGCCCTGCCCCGGCTATAGCCGCGAAGTGGTGGCCGAAGAGGACGAGCGTGTGAGTCGGGTGAAAGTCCTTGCCGTCGTCGTGCTTATAGGCCGGGGTCTTCCGCCTCTCGTCTATCGCGAGAATCTTCGCCGAGATGAACGCGCCGTAGACCCTGTATATGACGATAAAGAAGCAGGCCGAGGCGATGACAAGCCAGAGGGCGTTGACCGATTCAGACGGGCTCCATACCCGCACAACGAAGCCGAAGGATACGGCGAATACGATTGAGAGTATGGCAAGGATGACGGTTGATGGCTTCATAATGGCTAATGAGTATTTTAAGGTAAAGATAGGCGGGGTGTCAATGGTGGAAGGGGGAAACGAGTAGATGTCGGGTTACGCTCCGCTAACCCGACCTACGCTTAAACGGCAAAACAGCCCTGAAAATGACCCCTCCCCACCTCCCCTTGCAAAAAGGGGAGGAGTTTTAGGTCTCCCCTCCTTAACAAGGAGGGGCCGTGGGAGGTCGTAACGGTTCCCATTACCATTATTCGTAATACAGATGGAGATAATCAAAAAGGTCTTTCGCCCTGTCCGGGTCGGTAATTTTGTACTTCTCCGTCGGGTCGAGTGCGAGGTTGTATAGGACATAGGTGCCGTCGCCTTTTTTTATCAGCTTGAAACCGTCCTTTATGATGGACACGTACTTGCCTTCATCTCCCGCCAGGATGTCTTCACGGTACGAGAGCACGGGCCTGTCCTCGGCGTCCGTTACCGTGTTGTTGACGACGGGGATGAGGCTACGGCCGTCCACGTCGTCGGGAGGCGCTATGCCGGCGTAGTCCAGGACCGTCGGCAGGATGTCTATTGTCCTGATGTAGGAGTCGACGTCGAGGCCCTCTGTCTGGCCGGGGAATTTTATCAGCAGGGGCACGTGGATGAGGGTATTATTGAGGTTGTTGCCGTGGCTGAAGGGGGGCGAGAAATCGTCCAAATTCTCGCCGTGGTCGGCTGTTATTATGATTAGCGAGCCGTCATAGAGCCCGAGGCTCTTGAGTTTGCTCATGAGCAGGCCTATGTAATAATCCGTATGCTTTATCTCCGAATCGTAGGCCGCGATATAGAGCCTGCTGTCCTGGTAATATCCGTAATCCGAGGGCGGCTCGCCGATACAGGCCTGGACCTCGATTGAAAGGTCCGCAGAGGTGATCAAGTAGGTGAGCGAGCTGGAGAGGGAGAAAGACAGGGCCGGCGCTGAAGTGAAGGTCGAATCGGTGACAAATTCCTCGAGGTAGCCGTTGCCTGTCTTGTAGTCCAGGTGCGGGTTTATAAGCCCGATGAACATGAAGAAGCTCTCGTCAACGTTATCAGGCACACTCAGCCATTTTATCGCCCTCGCAATCGCCGCCGGGTCCTGGACGCCGGTATGCTCCCAGTCGCAATCAAGGTCACTGCCGCATATCTCCTCGGGATCGAAGTACTGGTATCTTTCCTTGAAGGCCTGGTCCAGGTTTTGCAAATAATAGTTGGTCTGTATCGATACCGCCTTGTATCCCTCATCCATAATAAGCTTGGGCAAGACCCCGGTGGGCGTGCCGGTGAGCGTGGGCTGGTTTAAGGCGTGGTGGAAGGCGTGTTTCCCCGTGAGTATGGACGTATATGCCGGGAGCGTCCACGGGGCCGGGCTGATCGCCTGCGTGAACCTGACGGCGGAACCGGCGAAGGCGCTTATATTGGGGCTCGTATCCCGGGCATAGCCGTAGGTGGAGAGGTGGTCGGCCCTGAGGGTGTCCACCACGATAAGAATGACGTTAGGTCTGCCCTCTCCGGTCTCGACAAAAGAGTTCTCTATGCCAACGGACGCCGGCGCCGACACATTGCCTGAAGAATCCATCGTCCATACATAAATCGTCTTGTTCCCGTAGCCGGAGCTGAGATTGAAAGAGGCTGTCCCTCTGTATCCCTTTGCCGGTTCAACGCTAACCCACTCTACGGAATTTGCCGAGGCGGCCTCAACGGATTCCGAGATAAAATACGCGGCCACTGATACATCGTCATCCGCGACGATATCGACCGTGACAATGCCGGAGGTGGTAGAGCTCTCGTTATTATTGACGGTGATGGAGAGAGACGGAGGCGTAACGTCGGAGACGACCTCTCCGCCCAATCCGCAACCCCAGGCAAACAGGGGAAAGAGGACGAAGAGACTGCGTGGAAGGATACTCCTGAGGGCGTTGGCCTGCATATATATTGATTTTCAATTTGGAGCAGATGTTTGTCTATATGCGGTATTTAGATATTTTAAGGTAAAGAGAGGCGGGGTGTCAATGATAGAAGTGGAAGCGCTGATGATTTAAGTAGATGCCGGGTTACGCTCCGCTAACCCAGCCTACCCGCTGATTTTGCACTTCTTTCCGCTTCGCTCCAAATAAAACAAACCCCGGCCTTGATAAAAGGCCGGGGTTTGTTGGTCTTGCGCTCGATCCTGTCGGGATTGAGACCCTCCACCGGCGTCTATCCCTTGAACTTTCTCCTCACCAAGCCAAACCCTACCAGGCCGCTTCCAAGGAGAAGCATGGTGGAGGGTTCGGGAACGGAAGAGGTGTCATTGAAGGTAAAGTTATCCCAATAGACGCTGTTGTTATTCACGCCTACGCCGTAGAACTCAACCCAGGCGATCGACGCCGACCCTGTTGAAACGATGAGGGTATTGCCGGCATACGAAGACGCGGGGTTGTAAAAGAAGGCCGAATCGAGAAGGGCGTTGGCCGAATCGTAGGCATAAAGATACAGGTTGTCTGCATCCGCGTCATAATCTCCTATAGTGACGCTTACGTAATCCGTCAGCGATGAGAGGGTAGCGATCGTGCTGTTGCCGCTGGTACTATACGGTGCATTAAGCACCGCCTGACCGGAAAAATCAGGGTCCAGGGAAACGGTTTGAATTTCGAAATTACTGCCTCCAGTGTTGTCGAAAGCTACGCCGAGGAAGTTGGTGTTGAAAGCGGCCTCCGTATAAGTACCGCTGGCCAAACTGTTGAAATCATAGGTTATAAGCGTCGCCTCAGCCTGTGCAGCAAAGGATACTACCCCAATGCTGAGCAAGATCATTAATGCCCTTTTCATGATTAGCCTCCTGTTCGGGTTTTATCATGTAATAAAAGCAAATCCCGTGCCAAAAAACTAACTATGTAATTTTCTTAAAGAATTAAAAATAACAAGACAAAAGAGTGTAAAAAAACTGGACACCTTCTTTTTAAAAAACAGGGGGGCTTCAGCATTATCCATTTATAATTCAATACATTAGGTGACAGACTGTAAGGTGTAAAAAAATCGTTAAGTTATCATTGTTCTTCGTCCGCTATCCAGTCCACCGGCCTCCCCGACAGGTACTTCTCCGGGTCGCGCTCGAACCTTTCCTTACAACCCTTGCCGCAGAAATAATAAAACTGTCCCTTATACTCATATTTGAACGGCGCCTTCTCCTCCATAAGCCCCATGCCGCAGACCGGGTCCTTTACCATAACGTACTCTTTGCGAGGACCTCGCCTCCAACGCCCCCGCCGACGGTTATCTCAGGTATGCGTAGAGTCGGCTGTGCGTCGGATACCGGCACGCCCTGAGCGTCCTTGCCGCAGGTGCCTATGCTGAAGCCGAGGTCAGTGCCCACCATGTCTATGTTCATCAATACCTCGGGGCCGTTGCCCGTAAGGGTCGCTCCCCTCACCATCTCGCCTATCTTGCCGTTCTCTATTAGATAGCCTTCGGTCACCTCGAATACGAAGTCGCCGTTTACGGTATTGACCTGGCCGCCGCCCATCTTCTTGACGAACAATCCCTTGTCGAGCGACCTTATGATGGCCTCCGGATCGTCCTTGCCGGGCGCGATGATAGTGTTAGTCATGCGGGGTATGGGCCTGTGGTGATAGGATTCGCGCCTTCCGTTCCCTGTCGGCTTGTGCCCGCTCTTCATGGAGTTCAACCTGTCGCACATGTAGCTCTTCAATACGCCCTTATCGACAAGGACCGTCTTTTCCGCGCGCACGCCCTCGTCGTCAAAGAAGAACGACCCCCTCTTGTAAGGGATCGTAGCGTCGTCCAGTACCGTGATGATGGGGGAGGCAACTTTTTCGCCTATCTTCCCCGAATATACAGAGAGGTTCTGTTGCGCGAGGTCGGCCTCCAGCCCGTGGCCCACGGCCTCGTGTATCATCGTGCCTCCGGCGTCGGATGAGAGTATCACGCCCATCCTGCCGCCGGGCGCCCTCCGCGCCTTGAGCATTGAGAGCGCCCTCTTTGCGGCGGTCCGTGCGACAAGCTCGGGCGGGGTCTCGTCGAACGCCTCGATGCCGAAGGCCCCGCCGAGCGGCTCGTACCCGGTCTGGACGACGTCGCCGTCCTTTGAAACCGCGTTGCACAAAAAGACGAGCCCGACGCGTTCCTCTTCCACCCACTCGCCGAGCGAATTCACTATGGCGACCCTCTTCCAGCCGTCCCCGTAAACGACCCTCACCTGCACTATCCTCTTGTCCGTCTTCCAGGCGGTGTCCATCGCGCGGTTCACGAGAGCGACCTTCTCTTTTAAATCCGTCCGTGTCGGGAGCCTCTTTATGTCGAAGCCGGGGGCCTTTTCCTTTTTAACGAGGCTTATGTCCCCCGCCTCTTTGCCGTCCCGGACGCCGTTGGCGACAATACCGGCGACCTCGATGAGCCCCCTCTCGGTCAGGTCGTTCGTGTAGGCGTAGTAGGTCTTGAGGTTTGCGATAACACGGACGCCGCACCCCCTGTCCCTGCCCGTTATGACCTTCTCAATCCTCCCCTCCTCGGAGACGATGGATGTGTTGCAGTTGTCCTCGACATAAATATCGGCGAACTCGCCTCCGTTTTTGAGCGCGGCCTTGAGTATCTTGAACGGCTCGAACGAATCTATCATTTATCCGGTTCTCCTTGGGCTTTATTAGCTGTTACGGATTTACAGGTAAGGCGGAAACTAAAAAAAGAGGACGACCCCTCCCTGCCTCCCCTTGTAAAAAGGGGAGGAGAAAAAGATATCGCCCTACTCCGAGCCTTTTGACCTTCTTGCATTAAGCTCGAACTTCTGGCACGGCAGGCCCGACGAGTTGAAGACCACGGCAGAGGGGACCTCCCTGCTCTTGAAGCCGAGGGCCTTGCAGCCCCTCGGGAAGAACTCGTCCCAGGTGATGTAAAAAAACTTGCACTTGAAGCAGTCTGCCTTCTCTATCGCCATCTCTGCCGTCCGCTCAAACTGTTTTTGTCCCTGTTCCGACAGAAGGCTCAAAACCGCGGTATTTAAGCAGTTCGTAGAGCTCCGCCCTCGTCTGGAGCTTATCGAGCATCCCGGCCTGTGTCCCTTTACCCCGAATCTCAAAAAGCGCGCCCTCCACCGCCTTCATCGCGGCGCGAAACGCCGTCATCGGGAATACCACCATAGAATAACCCATCTCCTTGAATTCATCCACCGTGAAATATGGGGTCCTGCCGAACTCGGTCATGTTGGCCATGAGTGGAGCGCGGACCTCGCTCGCGTAATACTCGAACTCGTCCCTTGTCGTCAAGGCCTCGGGGAATATGACGTCCGCCCCGGCCTCGGCGTAGAGGCGCCCCCGCGCTATCGCCGACTCTATCCCCTCAACGGCGTATGCGTCTGTCCTCGCTATGATAATGAACTCACCGCTCTTTCTCGCCCTTGCCGCGGCCTCTATCTTTTCCGCGAACTCAACCATCGGCACGACCTCTTTGCCGGGCAGGTGGCCGCACCTCTTCGGGTATCTCTGGTCCTCTATCTGGACTGCCTTTGCGCCGAGGTCCTCAAAAAGGGCCACTGTCCCGCCAGTGTCTTCGGGGCCCCCGAAGCCGGTGTCGCAATCGACTATCGCGGGGATATCGACCGCCTTTATCATGTATGAGGCGACGCGCGCGACCTCGTCTCTCGGGAGCAACCCGGCGTCCGGCAGTCCGCTGGAGTTCGACACCCCGGCCCCCGACACATAGAACGCCTTGAAGCCGGCCTTCTCCACGAGCATGGCTGAGGCCGCGTCGAAGGCCCCGGGTACGACGAGCGCCCCGCCCTTCCTTATGAGCCCCTTAAGACCTCCGGTCAACTGAGCCTCCTATCCCCACCTTAAAAACCCCCCTTATATCAGCGGCCTTCTCGATATTCCATAGCGCATCTAACGCCCGGTCCATGCTTTCGCCTGAAAAGAGCCAGCCGGAGAGAGACCTGAACTTCTCCTCGACCTCGCGGTCGGTAAGCGGGTCCTTCGGGTGCCCCTTCGGGTAGATGACCTCCCTTGAGACGCGCCTGCCCGAAGAGAGCGTCACTTCGACCCTGTTAGGTACGGCCTCCGGGTAAAGGCTCTCAAGCGCGTCGTCCACCGTGACCCTGACCTTTTCCGCGAGGGCCATTATCCTCGCGTCCTCCAGCTTCCCGGCAAAAGTGCCCTCGTTAACGGTCCCGTCAACGAGGGCGGCGGCTACGACGAACGGGAGGCTGTGGTCGGCGGTCTCTCTCGTCTTCGGCCTCCACTTCTCGGGGCCGGAGCCTATTATCTCATAAGCCGCCCTGAATGTCTTTACCTCGACGGCTTCTATAACGTCCCCGTCTTCGATCTCTTTGTAAATCTCTATCGCCGCGCCGACGGCGCTTTGCGCGTGGTACTCGACGGGATAGTACTTGATGTAGGTGTCGAGTATCTTGAAGTGATCGCGCCTCCCCCGCGCAAGCGGCGGAAGCGAGAAAGGCCCGGAGACGAGCTTAAAGAAACCAAACTCGCCCTCGAATACCGGACCCGGCCCGGTCATGCCGTTCTTCGCAAGCATAGCGGAGAATACCGCCTCCTTTGACGCATGGGCAAAGGCCGCGCCCTTCCACATGGACAGCACCCCGGCCCTCGTCTGCCTGAGCGCGGGAGAGGTCGTCCCGGCTATGCCGAGCGCGTGGACGGTCTCTTCCTTTGTGAGCCCGAGGAGCATGGAGGCCGCAAGGGTCGCCGAGAACGCGCCGTAGGTCACATGGTCCCAGCCTCTCGACCTTAAAGACGCCGCGTCGCAGAGCCTGCACTGAAGCTCATATGCCGCGGCTATCGCGGTTATGAGCTCCCCGCCGCTCCTCCCTGCCGCCTCTGCGGATGCGAGCGCGGCGGCGATGTTGTCGGAGGGGTGCGCCGGCTCCTTGGAGAGATACGTGTCGTTGAAGTCGAGATACCTTATGAGAATGCCGTTTATAAACGCGGCAAACTCAGGGGAGGTCTCGCCTCCGCCGATGATTGAGGATGACGGGCCGTCTTTTATCGAAGGCGCTACACTCAAAGCGGCCTTCACCGGCAAGGCCCCGTAAGCCCCGAGCGCGCAGGCGAAGGCGTCTATAACGCGCCTCTTCACCTCGCGGACGACCGCGTCAGGCAGGTCAGTGAACTTGAGGCCCTGCCCGTACCCGGCTATCTCTTCGGCCAGTCTCTTTTCAGCCTTCATCTTCAGTATCGCCCCCGCGCGCCTTGCCAAACTAAATATAACCCATAAGCCGGCCTCCGGCAAGAGAGCCAACCGCGAAATACAGTATATCCCAAAACCCCGCTTCTCTTGACAAACGCCTTTATCCGGATATCCTCTGAATCAAAGGGACTACTAATGAGAAACGATAACCCGTATGAAAACAGGCGTGAGGCGGGCATGGCGCTTGTTGACAAGCTCAAACCTTACGCATCAGAACTCCCCGTAGTCGTAGGGCTTCCGAGGGGCGGGGTGGTCGTAGCCGCGATCGTCGCCCGCGCCATGAAGGCCGACCTCGACGTGATAATAGCGGGCAAGCTCCGGGCCCCTTACAACCCCGAGCTCGCCATAGGCGCCATAACCGAGGACGGGCGCGTCTACCTTAACGCTCTCGCCATAAGGGGCCTTCACGTCAAGCCCGACTATCTTGAGAAAGAAAAGAAGGCGCGCCTGTCTGCGATTACCGAGAGGCTCGCCTTATACAGGAAGATAAGGAAGAAGGTCCCGCTCTCGGGCAGGACCGTCATAATAGCCGACGACGGCCTCGCAACAGGCGCGACGATGATATCAGCCATACAGGCCGCCTCAGCCGAAGGGGCGGCGAGGATAATAGTAGCGGTCCCCGGAGGGCCCGAGGATTCGGTTGAGCTGATACGGGGGATGAAAGAGGTCTCAGAGGTGGTCTGCCCGGTCATACCGCCGCTCTTTTTCGCGGTGAGCCAGCTCTACGCGGACTTCCGGCAAATAGAGGACGAAGAGGTAATAGAAATACTTAAGGAGTTTGCAGATGGGCCGGGTTGATACTCGTATGAGGGTTGGTAGTCCGCCCGGAGATACGGGGGTCGAAGAACGGGGCATCAGCCCGGATTTAAACCCCTCTTTTTTAAAGAGGGGTTTGGGGAGATTATTTTAAGGCTACCTCTAAAAATTAGGAATTTTTTCTGAGGTCAAGGAAGGGCGGAAATAAAAAGCGGAGCATATATGTGAATATGTGAGCATTTTTATTTCCGTCCTGACGCAGTCCCGCCGGACTGGCAAATCCGTATCAAACGGCTGGAGAATTGACTTGCCTGGAGACTCCATGCCAACTTTAGCCCTGCGCATAGCAGTCAGGAAAAAGAACAATTTTTAGAGATAGCCTTTATTCCAGCGCCTTTATATACCCGTCTATCTCTTCTTTCTCCGCGTCCGATAGCCCCGTAAAGAATACTGCCATGCCCGGGTGGGAGACGAGCCTCTTGAATGGGTCTTTCGGGTCCGCGATGATGTTCAGGTCCTTGTTTATGGAGATATTATAGAGGACCCTCGCGGCGGTCTCAAGGGGTCTGCCCGGCAGTGAAAACCTCAGCTCGCAGAGCGCGTTCACCGGGAGCGGGTTCAAGGTGACGATGAACATCCCGTCCCTGCTTAATAGCGACGCGTTCGTCCTTATGGTGCGCGGCCCGCTTTTAAGCTCCACCGGGAGGTTCACCTGTACCCTCGGGTTCCTTTTGAGCATCTTTTTATAGAAGAGGGCCTTGTTCAAGAGGAAAGAGGCGTCCTCGGCTGAAGACGCGGGCGAGACGACGCCCATGAGCCCGGCCTCCCTCAATGGCTGGAGCCAGTCAAGCGACTCAAGAGCGGTGAAGACGAGAAACGGCTCGGCCTGGAGGCGGCCCCCCATTTCCATGAGGCCCTTAAGGTCGTCCTTGTCCGCGACCTCGTAGACGCAGAGGTCTCTCAAATCCGCCTGTTGGTCCATTCCCCCGGCCCTGACCTCATAGCCGCAGTCCTCGACGAGCTTCCTGAAATCGCCCGTAAAGGCGCTTCCCTTGCCTATTAACACCACGCCGTACCCCATATATTCAGCCCTTGAGTGTGATCTTGTCCATCTTTATAGCCGCCATCGCGGCCCTGTGCTGGCGCGTGGCGTAGTCCTTTATCTCAAGCCCGCCGTTCGCCTCCGCGATGTCGTTCCAGAGCGACTTCTTTGAAAAATATATCCTGCCGCCGCAGTATATGATCGTCTCTATCGAGGGAAGACTGCCGCCCTGGACCTCTGTCTGGACATGGTAGACTGCGCCTGCGTGGCTCACGTTGTCGTTGAACCCGAATACCTCCTGTACATGGGCCGCGTCTTCCTTCTGGGGAACGGGGCGGACAATGGGCTCCTCTCCCGCGGCCTTAAGGAGGCTCTCTATTATGACGCCCATGTCCCTGTGGGCGTCGTCCGCAGTCCTGTCGCACATGAACGGCCTCATGCGCCTGGCCGCGGCCTTGACGGACGGCCTGGAATAGAGGACGCCTATGTAATCGGTCTCAAGGCCGAGGAACGTATTCGAGGCGGACCTGAAGGCGTCGACGACCTTCAGGTCCTCCCTGGAGGCGGCCATGTTCAAGAGGACCTTTGGCCTGAAGGACTTTATCTCGGTTATCGCGGACTTCGCGGCCTCCCTGTCCTTAGAGGCTATCTTTTCGCAGAGGTCGGAGAAGGTCTTGACCGACGAGCCGCTCCTCGCGTCCGTCGCGTCCCTGACCATGCGGGAGATGCCTTCGTTTTCGGCGAAGAGGCGCTGGAGCCTCCTGTAAACGAAACTTTTGAGGAATATATAGGCGTTCTGGATAGCCGCGGGCTCAGGCACGAGGACGACTATCCCCTCGTTCGAGACGGCGAAGAAGTCGAGGATGTTGTAGGTGGAGCCGGCGCCGAGGTCTACGAGTATGAAGTCGGCTTCGAGCTTTTTTATATGGGAGAGGAGCCTCTGCTTCTGGGCAAATGCCGGGTTGGCTATCCCCAGGAACTCGCCACCGCCGGTTATGAGGCGCAAGCCCTTGACATCGGTTTCAAGCGCGGTATCTTCAAGGGACCCTGCCCTGCCCTTCAAAAAATCGTCGAGACCCTTTTCCGGGTGCCTTATGCCGAAGTAGGTGTGCAGGTTCGCGCCGCCCAGATCCGCGTCGACAAGTATAACCTTATTGCCCCTCTGGGCCAGTGCGCAACCTATATTGGCGGTGGCGATGCTTTTCCCCACGCCGCCCTTGCCGCCGCCTACGGACCATATTGTTTTTTTTCCAGGCATTGCCGTACTAAGTACCCTTTTCACCTGAAATTGTCAACATTATTCAGGAGATAAATTATTTAAACCCTTGACAAACGCACGCACTGATAGTACAAATTATTATAGGTAGTAAAGTATAAAAAATATAACTCCAGGCCTTGAGGCCCCTACACGGTGCAACCGGTGCGGAAGTCCCTTAACGATACAGCCCGCCTCCTCTTTTTCGCGCTTTTCTGCGCGGCTCTCCTCACAGGATGCGGCGGCATGGCCGATGACTTCGACACCCTCGTAAACGCCGATATGCCGAAGAAGGTCGATGAAAAGGTCAACCTCGACGACTATTACGAGAAGTTCTATAAAGAGGTCGCACGAAGGTCTCACATAAAGGAAGGCACCTCTGACATAAAGGCCCTCGACTCGCTCCCCAAGGACCCATCCGGCAACGTCAACTGGACCGCGGCGGTTGTAAACGGCTATATAAACCCGAGGGGCTCGCTCGAACCCGGCGTTCCCGAGGACCAGCCGCTTAACCTTAATATTTTCATAGAGGCCAAGGTCCCGCTCATGGCTAACGTCATCTTCCCTCACTCGATACACACCTACTGGCTGAGTTGCAACAACTGCCACCCGAAGATATTCATACCTGAAGCCGGCGCGAACCCGATCTCCATGGACGAGATATTCAAGGGGCAGTGGTGCGGCAGGTGCCACGGCAAGGTCGCCTTCACCTTCTGGCCGAGGGAGAACTGCGTAAGGTGCCACATAATCCTAAAGGGGCAGTCCCTTGAGAGGGAGACTTTCAAGTAGGCGCCCTCCCCCTGGCGTGGCGGCAATGTCCTTCGGAAGTTATAGAGCAAGGGCAGGCAAAGCCGTTTCGATATGAACTTTGTCCGTCCGGCCAGGACCATCCTTCCCCTTGACTTTGACGGATTCGGCATAGTATCATTTTAAAGTTAGATAATGGCCTTGGAAGCTTCCGTAATGGATACACAAACAAAGAATACACAACAAGGAACGAGTCCGACATGAAGAAGATATTCAAGGTTCTCGTCACAATCGCCCTTCCCATCCTGATATACGGTTGCGCCGCGCCGCCGCTCCCGGACCTCTTGTGGCCCGAGCCCCCGGACGAGCCCCGGATAAAATATATCCGGGACTTTCGCGGCGGAGCCGACTTCAAGAAGGGCTCGGCGGCTATGGACATCCTCCTCGGCGGCGAGGGCGGCGGCTCCCTTAGAAAGCCCATGGGCGTCCATACCGACATAAAGGGCAAGATTTATGTAACCGACACCTCGAGCGCCGACGTCTTTATATTCGACACCGTAAACATGACCGGCACGTCCCTCGCGGCGATGGGCGCGAAGCTCTTTTACAAGCCCATAGGCGTTGCGACGGACGTAAACGGCAGGATATATGTATCGGACTCCCAGACCGACTCGGTTACGGTCCTCGACCCGACCGGCAAGGTCGTCGGCAACCTCGTCGCGGACCAGCCCTTCAAGCAGCCGAGCGGGATCGCCTCCGACTTCGAGCGCAAGAAGATATACGTCGCGGACACGCACACGCATAACATAAAGGTCTTCGATACCGAGACATTGAAGCACATAAGCACTATCGGCAAGAGGGGCAAGGAGGAGGGCGAGTTCAACTTCCCGTCCCACATAGCCGTTGACACAAAGGGCAACCTCTACGTAGTAGACACCATGAACGGCAGGGTCCAGATATTCGATACCGAAGGCAAGTTCATACGGGCCTTCGGCCAGTTCGGGGACGCCCCGGGGATGTTCGCCAGACCCAAGGGCATCGGGGTCGACAGCGAAGGGCATATATACGTCGTGGACGCGGCCTTCAATAATATCCAGATATTCAACGAGGAGGGGCAGATACTCCTCGCGTTCGCCTCCTACGGGAGCGACAGGGGGCAGATGATACTGCCCGCGGGCCTCACGGTCGATAAGGACGACTATATATATGTAGTAGACTCCTGGAACAGGCGGATCGAGAAGTTCGAGTACCTCGGGGACAAGGCAAAAGTGAGGACGAGCGTGCCTGTTATTAAGAAGTAAGCGGCTCACCTGGCATTATCCAGCCCGGCAGGCACAAGCCCGCCGGGCTTTTTTTTTGGACCGCCCTTCAAAAAGCAAGGCCTTTTAATTGAAGGCCTTGTTGCGCGCTTGCGCGCAGGAGTAAATCGCCTCCCCTCTACAATGGGAGGCCGGGTGGGGTGATTTCAAGACGACCTCCCCTTGCCCCTCCTTGGTAAGGAGGGGAGAAGGCACTTTTACAAAAGGCTTTTTACACGCGAAGAGGGCCTCAAAAGGCCGGCCAAAAGGCAAAATGGCACAACAAAAAAGATATTTACTTAATAAAAACAACAACTTACACAATATTAGCCCTTCCATAAAAAATTATTAAAAACCTGTTAATTTTCCTATTGACAGTTTTTAACTTAAGAGTATAATGGTGGTAACTTAATGAAGGCTGACAAGGTTCACGGCGGGCCCTGACAGACCTCCAGGCGATGGATGCCTTGGTACTACCGATGACTGGTGGTGGTAACTGAAGGCATTTTTTTTACCCAAAAAAAATGCCAGAGACGAAACGAAACAAGGTATCTAAAAAAACAACTTTAAAGATTGAAAGGAGTCTCATATGAAAAGGTTTCTCGCAATCGCAGTAGCGGTCGCCTCAATCGGTTTCATCACCGCCGGTACAGCTTCAGCAGTTGACACCTACGCCAACGGCGACGCCGCGTCAGGCATCGCGTCTTCCAGGCACAACCTCGGCGGCTTCTCGATGCACATCGGCGCCCAGGGCACGACCGAAGTCTGCGTATTCTGTCACACGCCTCACCACACCAACACCGCCAACAACCTTAAGCCGATGTGGAACAGGGGCACCTCCGCTCCGACATCCTTCACGGCCTATGGCTCGACGATCGCGGGTACCTCGATCCTCAACACCGACATCGGCTCGACTTCGCTTGCCTGTCTTTCATGCCATGACGGCGTAACCACCTTCGACAACATTGTCAACGCCCCTGGTAAGTCCGGCGTCGTCAACGGCGGTTCGGACCGTGGCTACACCTTCTATGACTTCGGGTCAGTCGTCTCCGACTTCATGACCTCCAGCAGGTTGAACATCGGCCTTAACCTCTCCAACGACCACCCGGTTTCCGTGACCTATGCCGCCGGGACGGCCGCTGGTCTGAGGGCCACCAACGTAACCATCAGCGGTATCGACCTTACCTCTGAGCTCAACACCTCTGCCGCGACCTACGACAACGGCAACCTCACCAAGAACCTCTGGGCGGTAAAGGGCTTCGTCTCCAACTCGGCGACGATCGCCGACCTCCTCAGGTCCTCCAAGGTTGAGTGCTCCAGCTGCCACGATCCGCACTTCAACAACAAGTCTTGGCAGGAAATCGACTCCACCTACTCGAACGTGACCGCGGACCAGGAAGCTGAGTCCAACGGCCTGTTCCTTAGAAGGGTCGGCGGCAACACCGGTTCTGGTCTCTGCAGAACCTGCCACCAGAAGTAATCACTCTGCGGTCGCGAGACTGCAAGGTGCAAAGAAGGGCCGGGAAACCGGCCCTTCTTTTTTTTTGCCTCCATCCGGCGCCACTCCCTTATGATGATGTGCCTGCATAAGCCCACGGCGCCACCCAGGGGGGGGGGGATACCTCGCGAATCATCACCTCGACACAGCATACCCTGATGTATACTCCTCCATATTCGGACAGGGGCGACAAAACGCGCGGAAACAGGCGCGAACGGCCCGCGTCTCCCCCTTTTTGTTTTCTCTTATGGTCTTGTCAATGTTTTCTTGCCCGGAAGGTTAAAATTTTTTAATAATCGCATAACCGTCATTTTAAACTGAAAATATAGAATGTGGCACTGGGCCGGTTTATTCGCCCGCCAGGATAAGATTTTAGATTTATTATTTATTTCCGTTATATTATAATAGCCAATCACTAACCCCCGGAGGTCCATACATGTCAAGCTTTTCAAAAAGGCTCCTCGCCACAGCCGTCTTTGTCGCGCTCCTCGCCCCGGCGTCGTTCGCGGCCACTTCGCCGGCGGACGTGATAGTAAAGGTGAACGGAAAGGTCATAACGAGGGAGACCCTGGATACCGCCACAAGCAACCTCCTCCCTCTCATGACATATCACCAGTCGGTCTCCGACGAACGGATGAGGGAGATACAGAGGCAGGCGCTCGATAAGCTCATAAACAACGAGCTCATGTACAAGGCCGCAGTTGAAACGAAACAGGACGACGTAGACCCTAAGGAAATAGACGCGAGGGTCAAGGAACTCAAGAAGAAGCTCCCGAAGGGCGAGACCATTGAGAAGGTCTTGAAGAGGAGCGGGATTACGCTCGCCGACTTGAAGGAGGACTTCAAGAGGGACATGGTCGTTGAGAGGCTCGCCAAGAAAAAAACTGAGGAAACAAAGAAGCTCTCGGAAAAGACCGTCGACGAGGCCTTCATGAAGGACTACTATCAGAAGAACCTCCCGAAGTTCAAGGAGCCCGAGCAGATACACTTAAGGTCCATACTCGTCAAGGCAGACCCTTCAGGCGGCCAGAAGGTCTGGAACGAGTCGCTCAAGAAGGCGAAGGATTTAGCGGAGAAGGCGAAGGCGGGCGAGGACTTCGCCAAGCTCGCCGAGAAGAACTCCGAGGACCCGTTCGCTAAAAATGGCGGCGACATGGGCTGGTCGCACAAGGGCGAGCTAATACCTGAGATAGACGACGCCGCCTCGAAGCTCAAGGCCGGCGAGGTCGGCGGACCGGTCATGTCAATTTACGGCTACCATGTCATAAGGCTCGAGGGAAGCAAGCCTGCGGTGCAGAAGAAGTTCGAGGAGCTCAACAAGGAAAAACTCGAAAAGGAGCTCGAAGCCAAGGAGTACAAGAGGCTCTGGAGCGGATGGCTCAAAAGCCTGCGCGATTCCTCCAAGGTCGAGTTCGTAACACCCCTTAAATGACTGAGTGTCGGGCCGGCAGTATCGGCATGTGAAGACAAGGATATCCCATTTATGCAGAAGCCGCTCGCGATAACCATAGCCGCCTCCCTTGCGGCGCTTCTTTCCGTATCCGGATGCACCGGCGAGAAAAAGAGCCCCCCTCAGCCTGAAAAGCCGCCGGCCGCGGCTCAGGCCATGCAGGCAGGAGCCGGCGAAGCAACGGCGGGCAGGGATATATACTTCAGGTACTGCCACTTCTGCCACGGGCAAAAGGGCATGGGCGACGGGCCAGTGGGCATAGCCCTCTCACCTCACCCGGCTGATTTCGTAAACGACGCGAAGAGGATGTCGAAGACCGACGCCGAGCTCTTTAAATCCATAACAGAGGGGATACACAAAGAGGTCGGCGGAGAGTCGATGTCCATGCCGAGGTGGCAGGAGATATTGTCCGAAAAAGAGAGATGGGACGTGCTCGCGTTCATAAGACAGCTCGAACGCGAGGGCAAGGCCGCCCCGAAATAAGGCCGCAAACAAAAAAAACTGGCTAAAAATGAAAAGACTACTCTTATCAGCCGTTGCCGTCTCCCTCTGCGCGCTCGCAACGTCCGCTTACGGCGCGGCGAGCGACTACGACCCGGCCACAGGCGAGCCCAAGTGCATGGACTGCCACACGCCGGACAGGCGGTACTCGACGGACTACACCAGGGACGAGACCTGCGCGGAGTGCCACGGCCCGGGCTTAAGCGACAACTATGTGGAGATAAACGGGAGGTTCAGGGACCCCTCGGAGCGGAATGAAATAGACAGGTACGCCGAGACCCTTGCCGTTGCTTCCGGCAAGGGCGCGGTAAAGGGGGCCGCCCCAAAGGGGATGGTGCTCATCCCTGCCGGGGAGTTCACCATGGGGTCGAATGAATGGTGGCCCAAGAGCCAGCCGGAGCATTCAAGGATGGTCGGGGCCTTCTACATCGACAGATACGAGGTAACAAATGCGCGCTATAAGGCCTTCGTCGACGCCGCAGGCTACCCTGCCCCGGACCACTGGAAGGACGGGAATATTCCGGAGGGCAAGAAGGACCACCCTGTCGTATATGTGACATGGAAGGACGCGGACAACTTCTGCAGATGGGAGGGCAAGCGCCTTCCCTCCGAGGAGGAATGGGAAAAGGCCGCCAGAGGCGTTGACAAGAGGACATTCCCCTGGGGCGACAAGTTCGCCAAGGAAAAGGGTAACACGCCGCAGTACGGGCACGAGGACACGCTACCGATCGGGTCCTTCGAGAGCGGCAAGAGCCCTTACGGCCTCTACGACATGGCCGGCAACGCATTCGAGTGGACGGACAGCTGGTTCAAACCCTACCCCGGGAACACCCACCCCGACGAGAACTACGGGGAAAAGTACAAGGTGTTGAAGGGCGGCTCCTGGTACGACTGCACCACGTACAAGTGCGGGATAAGCTCCCCGAACTACAACAGGATATTCTTCCACCCGACCACGAAGAACAACAACTTCGGGTTCCGGTGCGCGAATGACAAAAAATAAAAGGCCCGCGATGAGATGAAAGGGGAAGGCTCGAACAAATACCTCGTCTTCACCGCCTTCGCGTGCGGCTCGATAGTAATGGTCGTCGAGCTCATCGGCTCAAGGGTCATCGGACCGCCTTTCGGCGTGAGCCTCTTCGTCTGGACCTCGCTCATAACCGTAACGCTCGTATCGCTCGCGTTAGGCTACTGGCTGGGCGGCAGGCTCGCGGACCGATACGGGAGCCACGGCGCGCTCTTTACGGTCATTTTCCTCGCCGGGCTCTCCCTTCTCGCGGTCCCGGTCATAAAGGGGACTGTCATAGGTCTCTCCCTGTCCCTGGGCCTGCGCGCCGGGTCGCTCGTAAGCTCGACCGTCCTCTTCGGCCCGCCGCTATTTTTACTCGGCATGGTCGCGCCGTACACCGTCAAGCTCTACATGGGCGACGGGAGGGACGGGATCGGGAGGACCGTCGGCTGGCTCTACGCGGTATCGACCGCCGGGAGCTTCGTCGGCACCGTATCCACCGGCTTTATCCTCATACCGAATATCGGCGTCAATAACATAATCTACCTCTCGTCGGCGTCCCTCATCCTGATCGGGGCGCTCTACTGGCTCCTGTTCAGGAGAAAGGCCTACGCCCTGGCGGTCGTCGCGGTGCCGTTAGTCCTCCTTCTTTTCCCGAAGGACCTCCCGTCCGTCGTCAGGCCCGACGGCACAAAGGCCGCTCTCGTCGTAAACGAGGACAGCGCCTACGGGCAGATAAAGGTCGTCGATTACACCTACGGAGACCAATTGGTCCGCGAGTTCCTTCTTGAGAACATGATACAGGGCGCCGTCGACTTGAGGACCGGGCTTTCGGTCTCCAAGTACACGTACTACATCGAGAAGCTCTCGCGCGCTTACAACCCTTCGGCAAAGCGCGCCCTTGTCATAGGGCTCGGGAGCGGCATCGTACCGAACAGGCTGCATAAGCTCTACGGCATAAAGACCGACGTAGTGGAGATAAACCCCTCGGTCGTTCTGACGGCGGCCAGGTACTTCGCCTATGACAAGTCGCTCCACCCGACGTTCATCGAGGACGGCCGGTACTTCCTCAACGCGTCAACGGAGCCTTACGACATAATAGTCCTCGACGCGTTCTCAGGGGATACGCCACCGAGCCACCTCATAAGCCTGGAGGCGTTCAAGCTCGTCAGAAAAAGGCTCGCAGTAGACGGGGTCCTTATAATAAACTTCGTCGGGTCGAATATGCCGGAGGACCTCGCGGCCCCCTCGTCGCTCCTGCGGACCTTGAAGGAGGTCTTCCCCCGTATCGACGTCTACACGTCGGTTGAGTATTCCGCCCCCGCCCCAAGGGTAGTGAACATGATATTCGCGGCGACCCTCGTCGAGCGGCCGATAAATGACTCCTACGAAGCCAGGGTTCATCCAGCGTTCGAGGAGGACGTAAGGGCGCTCCTTTCAAGGAAAATAGAGCTTCCCCTTGGAGAGACGCTTTTTACGGACGACTTCAACCCTGTGGATTTCCAGGACTTCAAGACCAGGGAGCGGTTCCGCTTCAGCGTTATTGCGACGTCGGACCGGGAGATCGTCCTGGACTGAAAGGCTTGAAAAAGCCGCTAACGGCGGTTAATACTTCACATTTCGGGCCGGCCCCCGCGGGGTAGGCCTTTAAACACAGGGAGGTTTTTGATGCGCTCCGTAAAGAATGCCGGTTATTTGATCCTTACGTCACTCTCTCTCGCCCTCGTTGGGTGCCAATCAGCGCCCGAGGACATGGTGAAGGTCCCGGGGGGCGAGTTCACGATCGGCAGTAACGAGGTGGACAGGGAGGCCAAGGCCATGCAGTACGGCGACAGGCGCCCCTGGTACGCGAACGAGAGGCCCGAGAGGAAGATAAAACTCGATACGTTCCATATCGACAGGACCGAGGTGACGAACAGACAGTACAAGGAGTTCGTAGACGCCACCAGGCGGACCGCTCCGCCGCAGTGGTCCGCGGGGTCGTATCCGGCGAACCTCTCCGACCATCCCGTGGTATTCGTGACATGGGCGGACGCCGATGAGTACTGCAAGTGGAAGGGGCGGAGGCTACCGTCGGAAGCGGAGTGGGAGAAGGCCGCCAGAGGCGCGGACGGGAGGATTTTCCCCTGGGGCAACGACTTCGACATAAAGAAGGTCAACACCATAGGCGAGTACGGCGGCACCCTCCCGGTAGGCACGCTCAAGGACGGGGTCGGCCCCTACGGCGCCTATGACATGTCCGGCAACGCGCAGGAGTGGACGTCGGACTGGTACAAACCGTACCCGAATAACGAGTTCAAGGACCCTGATTACGGGGAGAAGCTCAAGGTGGTCCGCGGCGGCGGATGGGGCGGCATGGGCCACTACTCGCTCCAGGTCTACGTCAGGGCGCCTTTCAGGAACGCCGCGCCCCCCGAAAGACGTTACGACGACGTGGGGTTCAGGTGCGCCTGGTAAATCTCATCAAGGCCGCCTGAAGGCGCGTCTGAGAGCCGCAGGGCCCACCGCGTCCTCCGGGCCCTGTGAAGCCCTTGGTCAAAAAGACACGCCGCGCAGGCCCCACACTTAAGCGGGGCCTCCGCGGAACAGCCGTTTTTGCCTTAAGTCGACACCGGAATAAAACAAAGCGTCGGGCCGGGAAAGGACCGTTCCATGCTCCGCAACAAACTGGCGCTCGTTGCCGCAACAGCCGCCGTCGCCGCTCTCCTCTTTGCGCCTCAAAGAGGCTACGCGGTCGAGGAGGACCCGTACATCTACAAGTCCCTCGTTGGACAGGTCTTGTTCGAGTTCGAGGAGTCCGCGGCCGAGCAGAACGGAATAGGGTCGGAATCGGCCCGCTTCCAGCAGACATACACACTGGACTTGAAGGGCAACTTCCTGTCGAGGAGGCTCTTAATCTACGACGCCGGGGTGTCCTTCACGAACAGCGACTATTCGTCGGATGCCAGCGACGTCACGACTCGCTCTACCGGCTATTACTTCCGCACGACGGCGCTCCCGAAATCCGCCATACCTCTCTCCCTATACGGACAGAGGACCGTGGACGAGTCGAGCACTGCGGAAACGATAAAGACTACCTACGGCCTCAACTGGTTTTTGAAACTCCGGACCCTGCCTCAGACCTCTCTCTACGCCGAGAGGACGCTCTCGGAGTCGGAAGGCCTCGATACGGAGACCGGCAACTACAAGGTCATATTGAAGAAGGACATCGGCCCGACGGTGAACGATGCGACGATGCAGTACTCGACGAGCGGCTCGACCGACGGCACGGAATCGTCGACCGCCACCTTTAACGCCAACAACCTCACAAAGATATCCAAGAGCACCCAGATATACGCGGGCGCCACGCTCAGCCGTTCCGCCTCTACCGAGACCGACTCGGACGCCAATACGAGCCTCGAAGGCTTAAGCCTCCTCCTCAACTCCAAGCCGAGCGAGGACTTCAAGCAGGACCACAGGTACTCCTACTACAGGAACTCAACCGACGGCGACGAGCAGATAGGGACCACCTACTCCGGCGACATGGGCTACAAGATATCGAAGAGGGCGGACGCGAGCCTCTCCGTCAGCCTCGGCACCGTAAAGAGCGACTCTTCGACCTCGGATTCCGAAACCGAGTCATTCGGCGTGGGCGGCGGCGTAAACCTCAGGCTCACGGATAACCTCATGGCCTCGGAATCGGTGTCGTATTCCGATTACAAGACAAACGCCAACACCTCGGCCGCCTCAACCACGGACACGACGGACACGACCGACACCACCACTGACACAACGACGACCGACACGGCCTCGGATACGTCCGCAACGACCGGCGACAGGACAACGCTCAGGGCGACCTCCAGGCTGAGCTACTCGAAGGCGCTTTCCTGGGCCGTGCTGGGGGCAGGCTGGGGGCTTGGCTACATAGAGGACAAGGCCGAGGGCTTCAGCACCGGGCAGGGCCTCGAGCACAGCTTCAACGCGTCGCTCGGCAACATAGACGTAAACAAGTACGTCGGCTTCGGCGCAGGCTTCTCGCGCGCCGACACCTACACGCTCGCCGGCCAGGACATATTCTCCCATTCAAGTAACTACAACGCCAACGCCTTCAACAAGCTCTGGAAACAGTACGTCCTCATTAACGCCTCATTCAACAAATCCGTAACCGAGTCCTATATCGATATAACCGGGAGCAAGAGCGAGACGTACAGGCTCGACGCCACTTCCGCCTACTTCAAGAACTTCAACCTCATGGGCTACGCTGAACGATCGAGCACATTCAGCGGGGTTAGCGGGTCGGGACAGAACGACTCCGTCGGGGCCTCCGTCGGGCACAACAGGCCCCTTTTCAAGGGGTCGCTGAGCCTCTCGCTCTACTACACGCTGATGGACACCGAATTTGAGGGCGGCTCCGACACTATAAGGGACCTGCAGTTCCTCACCCAGTACACGAGGAAGTTCTACAACAACCTAAACTGGCAGGCGACCTTCTCGGTCACACAGAAGCTGAGCTCTGAGTCGGACAAGGACACTACTTCGTTCACCAACTCCCTCACCTATCCCCTGAGGGCCTGGTTCCTCGGTCTCGAACAGAAGAACACGTACACGGTCGAGAGCAATACCGAGACGAAGGAGGCCTCGCTGCTATTCAGGGCCACAAGGGTCTTCGTGAGGGTCTGGTAATGAGCGTAAACGGCCCAACAGCCCGGACCGACCAGTCCCCCCTCCCATCGCTCGCGCTTGCGGCGGCCATCATCGCGCTCGCCTTCATATCGTTCAACAGGAATTCGGTCTGGAAGAGCCCGGAGACGCTCTGGGCGGACGTCGTCGGCAAATCCCCGTCAAAGGCCCGCCCGCATTACAACTACGCTACGGTGCTTGCCGGAAACGGCGACCTCGACCGCGCGCTCGAGGAAAACTTGCTGGCCATCGGGATATACCCGTATTACGGGAAGGCGTACTTCAACATCGGGGCGATATTCCACACATGGGGAAGGATAGACGAAGCCATTGAAAAGTACGAGATCGCCCTTGCGCTCAAACCCGACATAGTCGAGGCCCGCAACAACCTCGGATACGCCTATTACACGAAGGGCAGGTTCCCGGAGGCGCTTAAGGAATACAGGACGGCCCTCGGCATAAAACCCTCTCACGTGAAGACGCTCATTAACCTGGGGTATCTTTACAGGGATACGGGCTTGCTGGATGAGGCGATCGGGGAATACAGAACGGCGTTAAGGTACAGGCCGGATTACGCGGACGCCCACAGGCTGATCGGGGAGGCGTTCATCATCAAGAAAGACCCGGCCTCAGCCATCGAGAACCTTTCCCGTGCCGTCGAGCTTGCCCCCGGCTCCGCCGAGGCCCATAACGGGCTCGGGAAGGCGTTTGAAATGTCGGGCGAGCATATACGCGCCGCAGAAGAATACGAAACCGCGCAGGGGCTGGACCCGCTCCTCTTCGAGGCCGCTGAAGGCCTGAGGCGGACAAGGTTCAAGCCCTGATCACACGGAGCGCGTCCACGGCTTCGTTCCTCACCGCGTCGAACGGGTAGTCGATGAAGGCCTGCACATAGCCATCGAACCCCCTCGCCCTGCCTCCGAGCGCCGTCGCCACCTTCAGAAGCTCTATAATCGTCCTTGAGTCCTTCCTGTCGCCGGCGAGCATCAACGCCTCGAAGACCTTTGGTATGTCTCCCGCGTCAAGCCTGGAAGACGCCCCCATTACCGCCTCAGCGGCCGTGGACACGGGGCCCGGCTCGCCGGAATTGAGAATGGCGAGGAGCGCCTCCATACCCTTCCTGCCGCCTGTAAGGAGCGCCAGCGCGGAAGTGGATCTGTAAAAAGGCTCTGCCTGGTCCATGAGGTGTCTTCTGACGATATCAATCCCGTCGGTCAACCCATCTACGAGCGCTATCGCTGAAGCCTTTCTTACGTGGTATACCTCGCTGTTCAGGTGTTCGACGAGCACGACCTTCGCGTCCGAGGTCTTGAGCCTGGCGAGCTCCTGGGCCGCGAGTATCGAGACCTCCTCGTTCTTGTGCTCGAGGCTCCCTACCATTATGTTGTAGAAGGCCTTGTTCCTCGAAAGCGCTATGGTGTGGAGTATGGTCTTGGGGAAAACGCCAGGGGGCGGGTAGTCGATAAGATAGGCGAGCTCCTTTACCGTACCTGCATGGTCCTCCTTTACGAGGTGGTTGAGGAGCATCGTCCCCTCTTCCCTCGTGACCGTCCCTGCCATGACCTTGGAGAACATGTGGGCCAGCTTTTCGCGGGTTGAGCTCATCGGATTAGAGTCTGTTCTTTCAGAAGCCATGAAGATATTCCCTCGACGTGTTTTTTCACAATTCAGCGCCTTTGAGCCTCGCGCCCCCAACCCAGTCCCGGCACGCTGATTATATCATAATATGGCGGATTACAACAAGAAAGCGGTTTATCCACTAACGCGCGGGGAGGGCGCGGGCCCTTTGCCGGAACTCGGGGTCTCCGGGGAACGCCTCCGCGCCCCTCTCATATAAGGCACGCGCCTCAGTTGCGCGCCCGGTCCTTGCATAACCTTCTCCGAGCCTTAAGATAATCTCCCTCAGAAGCTCCGGCCTTTTCGCGAAGTAAAGCGCCTTTTCATAGAGTTCTATCGCGTCGCCGGGGCGGCCCATCCCCTCGTATATAGTCCCAAGGTTGAAGCCTGCGACAGGGTCCTCGGGCTCGTACCTTAAGACCTCCTCGTACTCAATTACCGCACGGTCACTCAAGCCTCCCCTCTGGTACGCGTTGGCGAGAACCTTCCTCGTAAGGAGGACCATCGTCGGGTCAGGGTGGATCCCCTCAAGGTTGTATTTAAGCGCCTGCGATAACTTCTCTATCGCCTCAATGTCCCTGCCCTCCTTGAAATCGATGTACCCCAGCGAATGCAGCGCGAGATGGTTTCCCGGCCCCCCCTTGAGCGATGCTTCCCACAGGGCCCTGTCATCCCTCCAGTTGAGGGACTTTTTGTACGACCAGACGGAGTAAAAGGCCGAGACGACGGCGAGCGCGATAATAAGCGCTTTCCGCCAGACAGCCGAATAGAGCAGGCCCCTTTGGAAGGCAAGGGCTATAAGGAGCGCTAACCCGACGGACGGGAGATACAGGTATCTCTCGGCAAAAGGGGTCCTGCTTATGGCCGGGGCGTAGAGCGCCGGCAGAAGCGGCACGACTAATATCGCGAAGGCGAGGAGGGTTAACCTGCCGAACCTCTTTCGAAAGTAAAAACAGAAGGCTGAGAGCGCAACGATGCCCAGGGCCGAGAGTATGAACTCCGCGCCGAAGAAGGGTATCGGCGCAAAGGGCTGAAGGGGGTAGACGCCCTCGGGGAATACGAGCGCCCTCAGGTACTCAACGAAAAGATACGGGGCGCTTGCGAGGAAGTCCGCCGCTTTAAGGTCCGTGTGTATCCGAACGGGCGCGGCTATGTGGCCGAGTAGCGCGGATTTTATGCCGATGTAGGCAACTGCCGCCGCCGCAAAAGGGACGTACCTTTTTACGCGGGAGAGACCAGGGACCCAACCCTCGCGGAGCGAATCATACACGTAAAAAAAGAACGGGAATATTATGGCGGTCTCCTTCGTGAAGGCCGCGATGAAATAAAAGAAAACCGAAACGACGACCCTTACGACCCCCTTGCCGGCCCCCGCGTATACATAAAAAGAAACGAGACAGAGAAAGGTATATAAGAGCTCAGGGACGCACCCGACCCACGAGACCACCTCGCTCCCCGCCGGAAGGACCGTGAATACGAGGGCTCCGGCAAAGGCGGCGAAGGACGCCCCTTCCTCATCCGCTCCGATGAGCCGCCTTATGAGAAGGAACGCGATTACGGCGTTTGCCGAGTGGAGGATTATGTTCACAAGGTGCCACCCCCACGGCTCAAGGCCGAAGACGGCGTACTCGGCCATATAGAAGGCCAGGAAGAGAGGCCTGTAGGAGATAGCCTGGTAGCTGGATTCCGAGAAGCCGAACGTGTGGGAGGTGAATATCTCCTTTAAATACCCCGAATCCGTGATCCAGCGGTTCCTCAATACCTGCTCCGCGTCGTCGTAGACGAAGGAGTTCCAGAGTGTGGCGTGGTAAACGGCAAAAGAGGCCGCTACGAGGGCGAGCGCGAAAAGGAGGAGTTTAAGCCTTCCGTTCATCTCCCGGACAACCTCCTTGCGAGCGCGAGGTCCCTTGCCGTATCCGCGTCGTCGGGGTCGAGCTTCAGGGCCTCTTCGAGGCTCAGAAGCGCGTCATCATGCATGCCGAGTCCGGCAAGCGTCCTGCCGAGGTCCCTGTATATGGCCTTGAGGTCCTCCCTCCTCCAGGGCAGACCGAGCGCCCTGTTGTATTCGATAACCGCCCCCGCGGGGTCGCCGGACGCCTCCAGCGCGCGCGCGAGGTCTAAACGGGCCTCCGGGAGGTCAGGCTTGAGCCGTAAGGCCTCCTTAAACCTTGCAACAGCCTCCCTCTGCAGGCCCTTGCCCGCGTATATCTTTCCGAGATACAGGTTCGACAGCACAAGGGTCTTTTCATCCGGGAATACTCTCTCCTTGTTCATCCGTATCGATTCCCTGTAATCGAATATGGCGGAGCCGGCTTCCCCTGCTATCACGCGCTCAACGGCGATATTGTGCGAGGCGAGATAATTGCCTTCCTGAGAGACCGCCGAGGCGGTCCAGATGGAGAGGTCGTCTTTCCAGGCGAAGTTACGAGTTATAGCGGCGTATGAGAGGACGGATGTAATCACGAGAAGGAGCGCGAGCGCGAGGACTGCGCGCGAAACCCTCTCACCGATCATTCGGGACGAAACTGCCGCAGCCCCTATCGCGAGCCCGGCAGAGGGCAGATAGGCCTGCCTCTCGGCGAACGGGTTCTGGCTGAGGCCCGGTATGTAGAGCGCTGGGAGTATGGCGATCGAAAAAAAGATAAGTGAGAACGCCGAGAGCGGGTGCCTTTTACGGCAGTATATGACCGCCGCTATGACGGCTGATACGGCGAGCGCGCCGGATATGAACCTCGGATCCGCCATCGAGACAGCCGGGGCGAATACTCTGAAGGGCTCGAACCAATAAGGGAAGACGAGCGCGCGGAGATATCCGGCAAAGAATATGACGGCGTTTATGACTGTCATGCCCGCGTCCATATACGGGTGCATCGAGGGCGCGCCCGCGAGGCCGCCGAGGAACAAGCGCCGGAAGGCCAGATATAATGCGAGCGCCGCAACGAATGGGAGGTAACGCCTGAGGCTGTCCGTCTTTTCTTCGGCAATGAGCCTGTCGCAGGCGAATACCGCAAGGGGGAGCGTAACAGCCGTCTCTTTAAAAAGGAGGGCGATGAGATAAATGATCGCCGGTACAACGGCTAAGGCGCGCGTAGACCTTATGGAAATATATAACGCAACGAGGTAGAGCGCCGTGTACGAGAGGTCCGGGACGCAGGCGACCCACGCCACCGGCTCGTTGTGCGCCGGGTGAACGGCGAAGAGGAGAGAGGCTATGAACGGGGCTACGAGCCTTACCTGCGGCGCCCCGGCCTCTGCGCGTCGTCCTCTTGTCAGGGTATCGGCTATGAGAAATACCATTATAACGGAAACGGCGTGGAGGGAGACGTTCACGAGGTGCCAGCCCCAGGGTTTCATTCCGAATGCGGCGTATTCGAAGAGATAGACGAGCATGAATAGCGGCCTGTATGAGCCCGTTACCTTGATCTCCTGCTTGAAACCGTAGACATGGCTTGTGAGTATATCGGGTATGCTGGAGAAGGACACGAGCCAGACGTTCTTCTCTATCTGCAGGTGGTCGTCGTAGACGAACCCGTTCCCAAGGGTGTTAGCGTAGACCGCGAATGAGACGAGCGCGGCTATCGCGATAAAGAACAGTCTAAGCCCCCTTTCAGAGCGCATGGCGCGTCAGATCCCCTTGTAGTGCCGAGTAAAGTACATCCTGTAAAATATGGCGAGCGTGTCCATTCCCGCGAGGTAGAGGTCTCTCGTCCTTATCCTCCCCCATTTTGCGACCCTCTGGAAGTTAAGGACTATCGGCGTCTCGGCTATCGTGTAGCCGAGACGGTGCGCGTTTGCGAGTATCTCGAGGTCGTAGGCGTACCTCGCGCAGACGACCCTCGGGAATATCCTTTTAAGCACCTCGGCCTTGAATATCTTGATCCCGGTCTGCGTGTCCCGGACGGGGAGCTTGAAGAGGAACTTCAGAGCTGTTGCGTATACCCTGCTAATTATCCTCCGGCGCACGGGGTACTTGAGGGCGGAAGAGGGGTGGTGCTTGGACCCTATCACTACCTGGGCCCCGCTTTCCTCCATCACCTTGAATAGCGCCGGTATCTGAGAGGGGTGGAGGTCGAGGTCCGCGTCCAGGAAGGCAATATAGTCTCCAGCCGCGTTCCTGAACCCCTCCTTCAGCGCCCCGCCCTTGCCGCGGTTATCAGCGTAATGGACGACCTTTACGCGCGAGCGCATATTTGAAGCGGCCAGTGCCTCCGCGTGGGTATTGTCAGAGCTCCCGTCGTCGACTACTATTATCTCGAAAGAATCGCCCCAGACCTTCTCGAGCGTCTCCCATGTTTCAACGACGTTCTTCCGGATGTGCGCGCCCTCGTTGTACGAAGGCATTATGACGGAGAGCACCTTGCCGTTCTTCATCGCGCAGTAACCCCTCCAATGGCCCCTGGAATCTCCGCAAGGGCCCCTGTTGCCTCGGCATAGCCGGGTTTCAGCCGGAGCGCCTCCCTGAACTCGAAAGCCGCCTCATCAAAAAACGATTCACCCCTGTATATGAGCCCGAGGTTGTAGTGCGCGTCCGCGGAGCCTGGATCGAGCCTCAGGACCTCCCTGTAGTGGACGGCCGCGTTAATGCTATCACCTTTTGACTGGTAGCACCACGCGAGATTGTAGTGGGCGTCCTCGTAGCCGGGGGCGGCCTTTATCGCCGCCTTGAACTCTACTATGGCGTTATCAAGATCGCCCCTGTCCTGGTACGCGAGCGCGAGGTTATAATGCGCGTACCTGCTCCCCGGCGACTTCCTGACGGTATCCGACCAGAGGGCGAAGTCGTCCCTCCATACGGCAACCCTTTCAAAGGAAGCAAACGCGTAAGCGGCAGTGACCGCTATCATGACGGCGATAATAGCTACGGAAAAAGCGGCCTTTAGCTTCCCCCTGAAGACAGCCTCAACTATACAGCCGACGATGATGCCGAACCCGGCGGTCGGCAGGTACATGTACCTGTCGGCTGAGGCGGACGTGGACAACGCGGGGATGTAGAGCACGGGGAGCAACGGGAGCCCCATCATGATGAGCCCGAGGAAGACCGCGCGCCTTCTCCTGAATACGACGAACGCCGCGACAAAGGCCGCTGTCACCGCGATGCCCGCCGCGGCGTTCAGGTCAAACGACTTTATCGCATGGAGCTCGTAGAGCGCTGATAAGCCCGTCGGGTAGACGAGCTTCCAGGCGTATTGAAAGACGAGCGGGAATATATTTATCACGAGCTCTACGCCGGTTAACGGCGCCTGCCTGTGCTGGATGACGCCGCCGACGGCGTAAGTCCTTATGGCCATATACACTACCGCCGCGCCGAAGAATATCGCGTAATTGAACGCCCTCTTGAATATCCTTCTGCCGTCATGGATGAGGTCGAAGGCGAAGAGGAGCGCCGGGAGTATTATCGCAGTCTCCTTGACAAGGAGGGCTAAGAAATAGACAAGAACGGAAACGGCTACCCTCCCAACCGCCTCTCTCCCGCCTTTCGTATATATCCAGAAGGCGGCGAGGAAGAGGGCCGTAAAAAGGAGCTCCGCCTGGGCGGACGCCCAGTTGGCGGCCTCTGAATTTATCGTATGGAGCGTAAAGACAAGAGAGGCGAGGAGCGGAGGCAAAAACCCGTAACCGGAGGCATGTCCCTCCTCATCCTTCGCAAACAGCATCGATGCTATCCCGTAAAGGAGACAGCCGTTAAGCGCAAGCAAGGAGACGTTCACGAGGTGAAAGCCCCAGGGGGACTCAAGCCCGAATACGAATTGCTCGGCCATGAATACGAGGAAGAGGAGCGGCCTGTATGTGTTTGAGGCGGAGCGCGCCGGGTCCGCGAATATGGTCGAAGACGTGAGTATATCCGGGATGCGCGCAAGGTCCCTTATCCACTCGTTGGCGAGTATGATGTGGTTGTCGTCGTAGACGAAGCCGTTTTGAAGCGTCTGCGCGTAGACCGCGAAGACCGCGGCAACGACAACAAGGGCGGGTATGATTTTACAGGGCCTTATCACAAACCTACCTCGCCCCTCCCGTGAGCCGCGCGAGCTCTAAAGCCGCGTCATTGTAACCGGGGTTTATCTCAAGCGCGGCCTTGAGCTCCTGCGCCGCCAGATCGGGGCGGCCCGCCTTCGAATAGATGAGCCCGAGGTTATAGCGGGCGTCCGCGCTTTCCGGGGCGAGGGCTATGACCGCATGGAGGTGCGCCTCAGCCCTTTTAAAGTCCCCGGCCTCCTTGTAGAGCCAGGCGATATTAAAGTGCGCGTCCCCGTAGCCGGGGTTTATCCGTATCGCCTCCGAGTAGCTCTCTATGGCCCCGGGGTCGTCGCCCATGTCGTGGTAAATGGCGGCCATGTTGTAGCGGGCAACGGCGTTATTGGGCGAGAGCCGGACTACCTCCTTGAAGTGCTCGAGCGCCCCGGCGTTGTCCCCTGTCGTCTGGTATAAGACCGCGAGGTTGTAGTGGGCCTTGTCCTTGTCGGGCTTAAGCCGTATAGTCTCCTTATAGTGGGCTATCGCCCTGTCATTCTCCCCTTTCCTCTGGTACGCCCACGCGAGGTTGTAGTGGACCCGCTCCTTGCCAGGGGATTTGCGCGCCGCGTCCTCGAATATCGCCGCCTCGTCGCTCCAGAGCGAGTTCCTCATGTAAGTCGCCACGCCGAGCGGGGTCGCGAGCACGGCTACGGCAAGCGCGGTAAAGGCGGCGGTCTTTAGACCGGGGGCGATTCTGTCCTTCAGGAAAAATATGGCCGTCGCCGTAAATAGCGCGGCTCCCGCGGACGGCAGATAGAGCCTGTGCTCGAATATCAGGTCCTTTATCGGGATTATCGAGGACTCGATAGAGATCGTCACAAAGAACCAGATGACGCCGAGGCCCGCGAGAGCGCCGTACCCTCCCCCCTTTTGACAAGACCGCGCGAAGAGCCATACGCCCAGGGAAAATACGGACGCGACGAAAACCAGGGACAGGAACACGGCGGGCTCCGCAATCGAGCGGTACATCGGGTAGTCATAGTCGAGGTTCTGTCCCACGGGAAGGACGATGAGCCGCAAATAAGTTACAACGACCCTGAACTGGGTCAAGAGGTAATCGTGCCTCGAGATGGAATGGAGGTCTTTCAATTGAAGGCCCCTCACCTCGTCGCCGACGGCCTTATCCCCGCCCCAGAGGATGAGGTCGTGGCCGTAGATGGTCATCGGTATTATGATGAGGCAGAGCGCGAATGGGAGGAGGCGCGCTATTCTTCCGCCGTAGCCTCCCCTTTCAAAGAGCGTGAACTCGAAGAAAATGAGCAGGAACGGGAGCGTGAACGCAATCTCCTTTGTCTTCTGCGCGAGGACGGCCAGCGCTATCGAGGATAGATAAAAAAACCACCTTTGGCGCGAGGCGCCGGAGAGACGCCATTTGAGGTAAAAGACGATGGAATAGACGTAGAATAGCGTTGCAAGGGAGGCAAACCTCTGGCTTATGTAGGTTATCGCCTCAGTCTGTACCGGGTGCGCGGCGAAGAGGACCGCTGAAAGGAGCGCGATAGAGGGCGCGAGCGCGACCCTTCCCTTTAATAACGGCGCCCTCACTATCCACGCGACGAGCAGGTAGACGCCGATGGAATTGAGCGCGTGTATGATGATGTTTACGAGGTGATAGCCGAAGGTAGAGAGCCCGCCGAATCGGTAGTTGAGGGCGAAGCTCAAATAAGTCACATACCGCGTCCCTGAGGGCGGCCAGAACGCGCCGAGCCCCTTGCCGGCGTTGTAGTCTATGACATACAGGTGGTCGTCGAACTGGAACGGGGCGAAAAGCGTGTTGGAATACGCGACCGCTATGACTGCGACGACAACGAGGACCGCGACATGAAAAAGGTCTTTTTCCCCTTGCCCCGAGGGGCCGCAATTATTGTTTGCCGAAGAAACGTTCCGCATTTTTACCCGGGGAGAGCCCCTCTAAGTCTGTAAGACAGCGTCTTAATTGGATTATTTTAACTATTTTGGCGGAAACATACAAGGCTTATGATTCCTGTGACTTGCGCCCTTGATTTAACCGTTTATTTATTATAGACTTAAGTAAATATCGGGAATTTAAGCGATTTTCTCTAAAAAAACGGACAAGATGCCCTCAGGATACCCGCAGGAGCGCCTCTCGATTCACGACGCGCTCTTAAAACTCGGTCTCGACGTAACGAACGGCAGGCCATGGACCATAGAGCCCAAGTCGCTCCGTTTCAGGCACGGCGAAAATATCGCGGAGCTTAAGATCCCGTTCCACATGGGCGCCGACGACGAGGCGTTCATCGATGACGCCGTCCAGTCGCTCGTCGCCCTCATGGTCAAGAGGTATTCGCCCCCTTCCATAGAAGGCAGGGAAGGCCCCCAGCCGATCATCTTCACCGTCCCCCAGATAAAGGACAAGACGTTCAGGACAGACCTCTTCATGTCGGACTCGCTGGAGAAGAGGCTAGCCGCCGGTATACTCTCATCGACGCCTTACCTTGACAGCGCCATGCTCGCCGGATGGCTCACAGGCGACGGCCACGGGAAAAAATTCGTAAAATGGGCTTCCGCACTCGTGGAAAAGGCCCTGAAGGACGAGGCGCGGCACGGTGGCGATGAGAAGACCGCGTACCTCGCCGTTCTCGCGGCTGTAAATACCGTAAGGAAGAAGAAAGAGAAGGTAAAGAGCTTCAGGATAAAGGGGCTCACCTACGAAAAGATAGACCTCGCCGTGGGCATGGCGCTCTTTACCTCTTTAAGGACCTCCGTAATGGATACGCTGGACAAGCTCAGGGACCAGGGCGCGGCCGCGTACACGCCGCTTAACGACGCGCTCCTGCGCTCCGCGCTTACGCCGAGGTCGTTCCTCTCCATACCCCAGTCCCTCTTCGCGAACACGCTGAACCCGTACGGAATCAACGCCGAGGTCATCGAGCTCTTATCCGGCCACGCGATGCCCGTCTCGGGCAAGGCCGCCTCATTGGACCTCATAAACTCCATTTCAGAGGAGATCAGGCATAAGTCCGGGATAATGGAAGGCTTAAGGTCCATCCTCGACGCGACGAGGTTCAGGGAAGAAGCGCTCGCCTACCTCATGGAGTTCGACATACCCGGCTCGGAGGTCCAGTCGGTCCTCTACGACGTTCTGAACGAGGACCGTCTCATAAGGAACCTCCTTAACGACCAGAAGGCGTCGCAGAACCTCGCCAGGGCGCTCGAAGATATCAAAAAAAGGTTCACGAAAGACGGCAGAAGGGTGGAGCGCTTAAACTCGCTTCAGTCCTTCCTCTCCTCGAAAAAATCGGTCCTCGGCGGTCTCCTCAAAAGCTCCAAAAAGGAGCTCGATTCGATACTCCCGCTGGTCGAGGGCTACTGCGCCTCGGCCTTCGACGACCACATAGAGGGCTTCGAGGGGCCGATGCGCGCCTCCCTCGCCGACAGGAGGGGCGAGTTCAACCAGAACATGCTCGTAGAGGAATACAACAGGGGACGCCTATACAGGTTCTCCGTTGACGACAGGGTCATTCTGAAAACTCTCGCGACCGAAGAGGAGGGCCAGCTCTTCATCGACATGAAGGACTTTACCAGGAAGACGCTCAAGGTAAAGGAGATAGCGATGGCCGAGTTCATGAATGAGCACTTCTACAAGCCTATCCTCTCCGCCGCGGCACAGTACAGCGCCGGCATTGGGGTCTCAAGCGACGAGCGCGGCATAAACCTCACGAACCTCCCCGGCGACGCGGCGATATTCTCCGGCGGCGTAAGCTACCTCATAGCGCTCGCGCGCGACATACAGCAGATAATAAGACGGTACAGGGACCAGCTCGCCCAGAAACTCCCGCCCATGAGGAACGAAGAGATCCTCGACGGGGTCCACAAGTCCTTCGAGGAAAAAAAGGACGCGCTCAAACTCAGGCGGACCGAACTGCAGAGGGCGCTCGAAAGGAAAGAGCCGGGCGTGGAATTGAAGCTCGTCTCCCTCGGCGAGGAGGAACACAGGCTCGAGAACACATACAGGGACGAGATCGAGGCCGCCATAAAAGGCGAACTCGAGGCTGGCTTGTACATCTCTTACGGCGCAAAGGCCGAGACGACCGTCATAGAGCCCAGGGGCGAGTTCTCGGGACCGGTAAAGGTCGCCATAGGGGAGAAGATAAACGAGGCGGCAAGAGGGACGTTCAGGAACCCGATGGTGAGGGCCAAGCTCGAACTCCTCCTCGAAAACGAGAGGCTCAGGCGCAGGCAGAAGGTAAAATACCCGTTCGACATCTACATCGACCGGGTATTTTCCATAAAGATGCCGCCCGAGCTCGAAAACGCCTTCGAGAAACTCATAGGCTCCGGCAAGCCTGCCTCGGCGCAGGCCATGACCCAGATAATGGCTAACGAGTTCTTCACTGACCTTAAGAAGATAATCGCAGGCGAGGCCTTTACAAACTTAAGGATTATCTCCTCGACGACCGACATCTATAACAAGGGGCAGGCGATAAGCGTAAACGCGCTGGACGCCTACATGCGCGAGAAGAAGGGCACCAAGTTCTTCTTCAAAAAGACCGTCGAGCCAAAAGACCTCGACAGCGCCATCCGCGACGCCTTCTTCTTCCCGGCCACGCCGCTCGAATTCTGGTTCTCGACAGAGACCATAAAAAACTCGGAACGGACGGAGGCCTTCTTCAAAAGCGGCGAGGTCATATTCAAGGGCTTCGAGACGAATATCCCCATGGTCATCTACGAGATGCTCAACTCAGAAGGCGAGTTCTTCAGACAGCTCGTCAAATACCACTTCCACCAGTGGCTCGACGAGGCCCGGAGCGAAAGCCAGGGGCTGTTGAGGCCTTAGTCAGCTACCCAGCACCTCGTTCATGGAGCCGGTCCTGTAGCCCTGGAGGTCGAGGGTTATGTATATGAAGCCTATGTCTTTAAAGCCCGCGACTATCTTTTTTCTGAGGTCCTCGTCAAGGAACCTCGCTATCGCCTTTGCCTCGACCTCTATCCTTACGGTCTCGCCGTGGTACCTCACCCTGAACTGATTGAACCCGAGGTCGCGCAAGAGGTCTTCGCCTTCGGAGACCATCGAGAGCCTCTCTTCCGTTATCGCCGTCCCGTAAGGGAAGCGGGACGAGAGGCACGCGAAGCTTTGTTTGTCCCAGGTGGGTAGATTCATCTCCCGGCTGAGTATCCGTATCTCGTCTTTTGTAAGGCCAGCTTCCTGAAGAGGGCTCCTGACGCCGAGCTCGTTTGCCGCGGTCTTGCCGGGCCTGAAGTCGAGGAGGTCGTCGGCGTTGGAGCCGTCCGCGACGTGGTTGAAGCCGAGCGAACGCGCGTTATCGACCGAGATTTTAAAGAGCTCGCTCTTGCAGTAATAGCACCGCTTCTCCGTGTTGTCGGCGAAGTTCGGTATGAGGAGCTCGTTAGACTCTACTATTATGTGCCTTACCTTCATGGAGTCCGCGAGCCTGACCGCCTCCTTGAACTCCCTTTCCGGGTAGGTCGGGGACGTCGCGGTTATCGCGGCGCACCTGTCTTTGAGCGCGTCTGACGCGACTTTAAGGAGGAAGGTCGAGTCGACCCCGCCGGAGAAGGCTACGAGGACCGAGCCCATCTCCTCGATAATAGCCTTGAGCCTTTCGAGCTTACCGACGGCGTCCGCCTTTTTCTCACCCGTTATGAGGAGGTCCCTTCCGCCCGCGCAGACGACGGCATCGTTCAGCATATGCGCGTCTCCTCGACCACGACGTCGGAGACCGGGGCCGGGCGCATATCCCTCGCCTCGCCGTTACGCGATGCCGTGACGACCGGGTCCGCCCCGGCCTTGTCGAGCGCGTACCTGACGATGAGGCCGGCGGCGAAGGCTATCGCGTCGCCTGCCTCCCCCGCGACTATGGCCACTGGCCCGTGGAACCCCGAGGGCTCGACGAGCGTGTCGCCCGGCTGGACGAGGTTTTTGAGCTTCGAGTTGTCTGATTCGTTCCTCCCGACTACTATCTTCACTCCGTTGTACCTGAAGTGCCTGCCGGACTTAAGTAGCGCGAGGTCTTTCTTGCTCACGTCCTTCTTATTGAATATCAGGTCCCTGACCTTCTTCGAGAATATCTTGTCGGTCAATAAACACCCTCCGGACGGGCAAGGGTAGTCGTTTAAGTCGTACTCCTCGGCGAGCTCCATCTGGTCCTTTCTGGACCTGCCGAGGACGGCGAGGAGCTTATCCCTGTCGACGAGCCCGAGCGTTTCCGGGGTCGTCGGCTCCAACTGCTTGGCGCTCAAAGGGCGCAACACGAGCCCTTCGAGCCCGCTCTCCCTCTCGATTATCCTGAAGGCGTCCTTCCTCTGGCTCATGGGCCATTGGCCGAGGACCTCCCCTGTTATGACAAAAGAGGCCCCTATCTCCTCCATGTA
>JACREU010000015.1 GCA_016212705.1 Deltaproteobacteria bacterium | reverse complement strand
GCGACAGCGCCCTAAGAGGCGAGCGGTCCTCGCCGGACTGGCAAATCCGTATCGGACAGCTGTGCTTCGGGTAGACTTAAGTGACCCGATTTGAAATTGGCCGTACGCCAAGTACCTCGCCGGACTGACAAATCCGTATCGGACAACTGTGCTTCAGGTAGACTTAAGTGACCCGATTTGAAATTGGCCGTACGCCGAGCGGGGGATGGGTAGGGCGACGGGAGCGAATCCCTATGCCGAAAAAAAGCCCGGCAGGGCGCAAAATGACCTTTAGTAAAAGTGTCTTCACCCCTCCTTACCAAGGAGGGGCATGGGAAGGTCGTCTCTGAATTAAAATCACCCCACCCTGCCTCCCTTTGGCAAGGAGACCTTTGCATAACCCGTATGTCTGCATGACATCGAGTTTTTCAGGACTGGGTTCCCGATAAAAACCTCGGGAATGACATGCAAAACACTTATAATACTGTCATTCCCGCGCGTTTCAAGCGGGAATCCAGTATCTTGAAATCAGCGCGCAAAAAAAATTTGACGAGAGACGCAGTTGTACCAAGGTCTCCTTGGCAAGGGGAGGATATCTCTTGCCTGTTCAGGTCGCAGACCTGAACAGGCAACGCTACGCCCCCTCCACCCTGTTCCTCCCCCCATCCTTGGCCCTGTAAAGGGCCTGGTCTGCGGCCTCGATCAACTTAAGCATATCGTCGCCGTCTTTCAGGGTGGCGACACCTATCGAGACCGTAAGCCTGTTGTTAGGCTGTGTCTCCTCGTTCAGGACAGGCTCTTCTTCGACCTTCTTCCTTATGCGCTCCGCGGCGACAAGCGCGCCTTCCATGGGCGTCTCCGGGAGTATCACCACGAACTCCTCCCCTCCGTACCTCGCGGCCATGTCCACCTCGCGCACGCTCTTCATGAATACGGAGGCGACGGCCTTCAGCGCCACATCGCCCTGCGCATGCCCGTTCCTGTCGTTGTAGTGCTTGAAGTAATCGATATCCGCGATAATGAGCGAGAGCGGGCGCGAGAACCTCTGTGCCGCTTTGACGTGCCTGTCAAGCTCGGATTTAAAGTACCTGTGGTTATAAAGGCCCGTCAGGCCGTCGGTTATAGCCAGGGCATTCAACGCCTCGTCCCTCCTCTTTACCGCATCGACCATGATGTTGAAGGAGTCCGAGAGCTGGCCTATCTCGTCGTCGCGCTTCACGTCCACCTTGGGCATCTCGCCTCCGGCGACCCTCTTCGTCGCCCCGGCGAGCTCCCTTATCGGCTTCGTCACGTAGTTGCCGACCGCGTAGGCGAGGACTATTATGAAGAGGACGGTAGAGGCGACGACTATCACGTTGTACTTGAGTATCGAGAGCTCGACGTAGACCCTCTCGCTCGGGATGACGTAGGCGAGCGACCAAATGTTTTCGTTCCTGCCCTTTTGGTAAGAGATGTTTATGGGCCTAAAGATGATGTAGTAGCTCTCGCCGCCTTCCGCAAACTCCTCTATCCCGCTCTCGGCGTTCATCATCCTCTTGTAGATGGCCTCGAGCGCGGGCGGCACCCCCGGTATTATCGCGGCGGGAAACGGGTCCTTCTCGCTCATATCAAGGCGTGTGTGCGCCATGAAGGCGCCCTCGTCGTTCAATATGAAGCCGTAGCCGCGGTCGGGGTTTATGAGGCTTTTAAGGAGGCGCTGAAAATAGGTCATCGTGACCTCGAAGTGGAGGATCGCGGCTTTTTTCCCGTTCACCACGATGGGGGTCGCGTTCGGGAGGACCCACCTCTTCGTGTCCTCGGATATCATGGGGCGGCCCTGGAATACCTCTCCCTTTTCAAGGAGGAACGCTCCCTTGAAGAACTCCGAGCGGCCCTCCTCGGAGGAAAGCTCGTGCTCGTGGGCGAGCTCGTCAAAGACTATCCTTGAGACCTCCTGTCCGGCCGCGTCTATGAAGCAGGCCTCGTCGAGGACGTCCGGATAGACGGTACGGAGGTACTTTAGCGTATTCTGCTGCTCCCTTACCCACTTCATTCTGTTCGCGGGGTCCAGGAAGTACATGTTGAACGCGGTGTTCTGGGAGGCTATAAGGAGGTCCTTGCCGGTATCCGAAAAGTGGGACTCTACGACGCCAGATATTTCGTCGGCGTTCCACTTGAGCTCCTTGAAGACGTTCTTGAAGAGCGCGTCCTTGGCGGTGTAATAGAAGAATATGGATGTGGCGGCAAGAGGGACTATACCGACCACGAAGAGTATCAGGGTGAACTTCGCCCTGAGACTTTTTTTAAAAGATATCATCTTTCCGCCCCTTCAGTCGTCTCCGGCGTTAATTTCGCCCGCGGTTCCGGCGGACGCCAATAGCTCTATACATGGATTCCAATAACTATTCTATCTTAAAACAAAAAAAAGGGACACCCTGTGCCCCAAGGTGTCCCTTTCCCGATGTATATTCGATTGACAAAACCTGACTTGCGTACCTTTGCGAGCCCGTGTCAGACAGGCCCCAAACACAGGCCCTTAGCCCTCGCTGAAGCCCTTAAGGAGCTTGGCCCTTGTGGGGTGCCTGAGCCTCCTTATGGCCTTCGCCTCTATCTGCCTCACCCTCTCCCTGGTGACGCCGAGGACCTTGCCGACCTCTTCGAGCGTGTAGTCCTGCTTCTCGCCTATGCCGAAGCGCATCCGGAGGACCTTTTCCTCGCGCGGCGTGAGGGACTCAAGCACAAGGTTCGTCTGGTCGGACAAGTCCTTTTCAATCGCCGCGTCCGCCGGGGACGGGGATTTCTCGTCCTCTATGAAGTCCCCGAGCGAGCTCTCCTCGTCGTCGCCGATGGGCGTCTCCAGGCTCAGGGTCTGCTTCATCAGCCGGAGGATACGCCTTACCTTGGCGATAGGGATGTCCATCCTCTCGGCGATCTCTTCGGGGTAAGGCTCCCTGCCGAGCTCCTTAAGTAGCTGGCGAGAGGTCTGGAGGAGGCGGTTTATCGTCTCTATCATGTGGACGGGTATCCTGATCGTCCTGCCGTGGTCGGCGATGGAGCGCGTTATCGCCTGCCTTATCCACCATGTTGCGTATGTCGAGAACTTGTATCCCTTCTTGTAGTCGAACTTGTCGACGGCCTTCATGAGGCCGATGTTGCCTTCCTGGATGAGGTCCGAAAATTTCAGCCCGAGGTTCACGTACCTCTTCGCTATGGAGACGACGAGCCTTAAGTTCGCTTCGATGAGCCTCTGCTTCGCCTCCCACATGTTGAAGTCGTGCACCTTTACGGTCCTGGAGAGCTCCTTAAGGTCCGACCTCTTCATCTCGAGGCGCTTCATTATCCTTCTTATGCGGAGCTTCGCCCTTTCGGCCTTGCGCGGGCCCTTCTTCGACTCCTCGCGCTCGATCAGGTGCTCGAGCCGGACGATCCGCTTTACTACCCTGCGGATGAGGCTGTTGCTCAGGTTCGTGTCCTTGAGGACCTTGTACGCGCCCTCGGGCTTGCGCCTCTTGAGCTTCTCGAGCTTGTCGAGCGCCTCGTCCGAATATGTATCGTCTAACTGTAATGTTTCCTCGGCCTCTTCGATAAGGTCGCGGAGCGACGCGTGACCGGCCCTTACCCTGTCTACAAGGCGCAGGACCTCGCGGAGCGCGAAGGGGCTCGAAAGCGTGAGGCGCCGGAGCTCGGCCCTCGACTCCTCAATCTTCCTCGCGTATACTATCTCCTCTTCCCTCTTTAAGAGCGGGACCGCGCCCATCTCGCGCATGTAGATGCGGACGGGGTCCTCGACGCGTTCTACGTCTATCGCCTCTTCCTTGGCCTCCGCGGCCTCCTGGGGCTCGCCTTTTTCGGCGGTGTCGACTACATCGATGCCGAGGTCGCCAAGGGTCTCAAGAAGGGTGTCCATCTCCTCGACGGAGAAGTTGTCCTGCGGGAAGGCGTCGTTTATCTCATCATAAGTAAGGAACCCTTTGTCCTTACCTATGTCGATGAGGCTCGATATGTCGTTGCCCTGCGCGGCGTGGGTGGTGGTAGTATGGTTGCTATTGCTTTTCTTGGTCATGGCCCGCCTCGGGGAATAGGATTGGCTTATCAAGGACAATAAAGCATTATAGCCTAACATAACTCTACATCAAAAGTCAAGCACCGTCAAATGCCGGTTTAATAACGGTTTCTTCGGGCGAAGGGGCCTACGCCGATTTAAACCTTTTAATCGGAATATATTTGATATATAATTACCGCGCTGTAATCTCAGTCACCTTGCTGAATTCCTTGAGGAAATACGCTGGAGGAGGGACGATAATAAAGAACCCGTCGACCCCTTTGAGAGGGGTCTTACTTGGTATCTTCCTGGCCCTTTTTTCAGGCGGTTGCACGCCCAACGACCCGTACAGGGCCTCGGAAGCCGGCGCGAACACGTTTTATTCCACTTTTTTCGAGCCTCCCAAGCACCTCGACCCGGCACGCGCGTACTCGTCCGAAGAATACGACTTCCTCGCTCAGATCTACGAACCCCCTCTGCAATACCATTACCTCAACCGCCCCTACGAGCTCATCCCCACGACCATCGAGGAGGTGCCATCGCCTCTTTACTACGACAAAAACGGCAAAAGGCTCGCCCATGACTCTGCGCCGGGGAAAGTCGCCAGGGCCGTATACGAAATAAAGGTCAGGAAGGGCGTCCTTTACCAGGACCACCCGGCCTTTGCCAAAGGGCCGGATGGCTCCGCGCTCTACATGAACCTCTCGCCAACGGACCTTAAAGGCATCGATGGAGTGAGCGGCTTCAAGGTCAAGGGGACCCGGGAGCTTAAGTCCGACGACTACATACTTGAAATAATGCGTCTTGCCGACCCGGAGATAGAAAGCCCTGTCCTGCCGATATTCGAAAAGTACATACTCGGGTTGAAAGAATACTCCGAGGCCTTAAGGCGCGACCTCGACGGGATAAGGAAAGAACGGAGGGCAAAGGCCGGGGTCTCCTACAACCAGGAGGCGGACGAAAAGGAGAACCCGGTCGTACTCGACTATCAAAAGCACAGGCTCCCCGGGGTCGAGCGCGTCGATGAGCACACCTTCAGGATAATACTTAAGACAAAATACCCCCAGTTCGTATACTGGCTCGCCATGCCGTTCTTCTCTCCTGTCCCGGAGGAGGCCCGCCTATTCTACAAACAGGGTCTGCTTGCGAAAAAGAATATCACAATCGACCGATTCCCCGTGGGGACCGGCCCCTACATGATGGAGACCTTCAACCCGAACATGGAGATAATCCTCTCCAGGAACCCCAACTTCCATTACGAGGAGTACCCGTTGGCGGGCGAGGCAGGGGACGCGGATAAGGGGCTCCTCAAAGACGGGGGAGGCCGCCTCCCCTTTGCGGACAAACTCGTATTCAAGCTCGAACAGGAGGTAATCCCGCGCTGGAACAAGTTCCTGCAGGGCTATTACGACAATTCCGGGATTACATCCGACAGCTTCGACCAGGCCGTCTCATTCTCCTCAGCCGGTGAGGCCGGGCTAACGGACGCCATGAAGGAAAAAGGCATAACGCTCCAGACGTCCGTCAGGCCCTCCATATATTACACCGGATTCAACATGGACGACGACGCGATCGGCGGGTACTCGCCTGAAAAGCAAAAACTCAGGCAGGCGGTCTCCATAGCCCTTGATTTCGAGGAGTACATAGAGATATTCAATAACGGCAGGGGCGTCCCCGCCATGTCGCCGATACCGCCCGGCATATTCGGCCACGCCGAGGGCAAGGACGGAATAAACCCCTATGTCTACGAGTGGGACCCTTCCAGAAAGAAAACTGTTAGAAAGTCGATCGAATACGCCCGAAAGCTCATGGCAGAGGCCGGGTACCCGAACGGGAGAGATAAAAACGGACGCCCGCTCGTCTTAACCTTCGACAACCCGTGGACAGGCGCCGACTCCACACCCATGATAAACTGGTACATCAAGCGCATGAGGCTCTTAGGCATACAGCTCGAGAACAGGACAACCGACTACAACAGGTTCCAGGAGAAGATGCTCAAGGGGAACTTCCAGATATTCTCCTGGGGCTGGAACGCCGACTACCCGGACCCGGAGAACTTCCTCTTTCTCCTCATCGGCTCAAACAGCAAGGTGAGGCACCAGGGCGAGAACGTCTCCAACTACTCGAACCCCGAGTTCGACAGGCTCTTTAAAATCATGGAGAACATGGACAACTCTCCGGCGCGAGAGAAAGTCATAAACGAGATGCTCGCAATCGCCCAAAAGGACTCCCCCTGGGTATGGGGCCACCACCCCGTCGCCTTCGGACTCTACCACCGATGGATGTCGAACGTAAAGCCGAACTCGATGGCGAACAACACCATGAAATATTTGAGGATCGACCCTGAGCTTAGAAAAAATTCAAGGGGCGAGTGGAATACCCCGAACCTCTGGCCCATTGCGATAATCGCGGCGGTCCTCATACTCGGCTCCGTACCGGCCGTCATAAGCGTCCGGAAAAAACTCGGGCGCGCCAAGAGACGATAACATGCTCACTTACATAATAAGACGCGTACTCTACGCCATACCGATAGTCATAGGGGTCAACCTCTTGACCGCCGTACTCTTCTTCTACGTGAACACGCCCGACGACATGGCGAGGAAGATATTAGGCGAGAAGAACGTCACCGCGACGCAGGTCGAGAACTGGAAACGGGACCACGGATACAACCTCCCGGTATTCTTTAACGGCGCCGAAGAAGGCGCGGCAAAGATATCGGAGACGATCTTCTTCAGGAAATCTCTCCCGCTCCTCTGGCTCGACTTCGGCAGGTCCGACAGGAACAACATCGACATAGGGGGAGAGATAAAGACGCGCATGTTCCCCTCGCTCGCCATAAGCCTCCCGATCTTCACCTTCGCCCTCGTACTCGACCTCTTCCTCGCGATGATGCTCGCGTACTACAGGGGAACGTACCTCGACGTCTGGGGCGTGGTGCTCGCCGTCGTCCTTATGTCGGTCTCCACCCTCTTCTACATCATAGGCGGGCAATACCTCCTCGGAAAGGTATTGAAGCTCTTCCCCATCTCCGGGTTCGATACAGGGATAGACTCGATAAAGTTTCTGGTCCTGCCGGTCGTCATCGGCGTCTTGAGCTCTTTGGGCGTCGGCGTCCGCTTCTACCGGACCGTCTTCCTTGAGGAGATAAACAGGGACTACGTGCGGACCGCCCGCGCAAAGGGCTTGAGCGAAGGCGCGGTCCTCTTCAAACACGCCCTTAAGAACGCGATGATACCGGTGCTTACGAACGTCGTAGTCTCGATACCGTTCTTATTCTACGGCTCGCTCCTAATGGAGCGGTTCTTCGCGATACCCGGCCTCGGGAGCTTCACGATAGACGCGATACAGGCCCAGGACTTCGCCATAGTAAGGTCGATGGTATACCTGGGGTCGATACTATATATCATCGGTCTAATACTGACGGACATCAGCTACACCCTCGTCGACCCGAGGGTAAGGTTTGAGTAGTTGTTTTTAAAATCCCACGGCATAGGGTGAGCGACCTTAAGGGAGGAAGCTATATGAGCGAGCCGGGGAAGTAAAAAGGCGCGCCAGCGCCCTAAGGGGCGAGCAAATGGGAGGGGGAGGGCGACGGGAGCGAACCCCTATGCCGAAAGCGCGCAGTCAGCGCGCAAAAAGGCTTTCTAAAAAAAATTGCAAACTGAAAGAAAATAGAAGATGACGGGACTGGAAAACCCGCCGCTCGGAAGGTACGAACAAGACAAAACAATGCCCGTAATACTTGCAACTGACCTCATAACCTTTTTCCTCGTCGGGGCGATAGTCTATTTCATAATCGCCTCACGGAAGGACGGCTCCTTGAAGGCCGTAAGGAGGGAGCTCGCCAGGAACAGGCTCGCCGTGGTCTGCATGGCGTTCCTCGCATTCTACGTGGCCGTCGCCCTCCTCGACAGCGTCCGTTACAGGGACGCCGTCATCGGGGACGACGGCGTCCCTGCTCTCTCAGAGGGCGGTTCCGTCATATACAGCCCCGAGGCGTTGAGCCTCCTTGACAGGGCTTTATCAGGCATGAGGACCCGGACAGAGAAGACCTATTCCGCGCCTTTTGCGACGCACTCGTACGCGAAGGAATCGATGGAGGGGGCCGGCGTGACAATCGTCCGCGGCTACCCGCCCCTTAAATACCCGCGTACCCACTGGCTCGGGACCGACAGGGTCGGTAACGACGTCCTGTTTATCGCGTTGAAAGGGGTTCGGACAGGCGTCGTAATAGGCGCGGGCACGACGCTCGTCATCATCCCCTTCGCCATATTCTTCGGCGTCATAGCCGGGTTCTACGGCGGGGCGATCGACGATATCGTCCAGTACATATATACGACTCTATCGTCCATCCCCGGCGTATTGCTTATCGTCGCCTTCATGCTGCTCTTCGGTTCGAGCGGCTACCAGGGCGGGCTCGTATCGGATGTCCACCTCGTCTGGCGGGCCTTTGTCCTGAACGACAGATTATTCTGGCTCTGCGTCATACTCGGCATAACGTCGTGGACAGACCTCTGCAGGCTCATCAGGGGCGAAACGCTAAAGCTCAGGGAGCTTGAGTACGTGCAGGCCTCAAAGGCCTTCGGGGCCGGGCGCCTGTCCATCATATACAGGCACATCGTGCCGAACGTCATGCACCTCGTCCTTATAACATTCGTCCTGCAGTTCAGCGGGCTTGTGCTCGCCGAGGCGATATTGAGCTACATAGGAATAGGCGTCGGCCCGGAGACGGGTAGCTGGGGGAACATGATAAACACGGCGCGGCTTGAACTCTCCAGGGAGCCCGTCGTCTGGTGGAACCTTTTAGCCGCCTTTGGCGCCATGTTCGCGCTGGTCCTCCCGGCGAACATATTCGGGGACGCCGTAAGGGACGCGCTCGACCCGAGGCTGAGGTACAGGTAATAATCTCCCCTCCTTTACAAGGAGGGGCCGGGGGAGGTCGCCTTCGCTTCAAGACCCCTCCCAACCTCCCCTTGTAAAGGGGAGGAGTTAACATCCCATGGTTGTCATTCCCGAGGTTTTAATCGGGAATCCGGTTTTGGTCGTTATCAAGCATTAAAACGCTGGATTCCCGCTTAAAAGATCGCGGGAATGACAGATTGCTCTATTGTCTACTTATGCAGAAGTCAACAAGCACAGGCGATATAAATTGAACTCAGTCCTCGAAATAAAAGACCTGAAGACCTACTTCAAGACCCCGCGCGGGACAGCGAAGGCCGTTGACGGGGTCTCTTTCGCAATCCCCAAAGGCGGGACATTCGCGCTCGTAGGAGAGTCCGGGTGCGGAAAATCCATGACAGCCCTCTCCGTAATCCAGCTCGTGCCCGAGCCCGCCGGCTACATCGCCGGCGGAAGGGTGCTCCTTAACGGGCGCGACATAACCGGTCTTACGGAGCGCGAAAAGAGGGGGATACGCGGGAACAATATCTCGATGATATTCCAGGAGCCGATGACCTCTCTGAACCCGGTCCTGACGATTGGCGAGCAGATAATGGAGGCTATAACGCTCCATCAGGGGAAGACGCGAAAAGAGGCGAGAGAAGCGGCGATCGAGATGCTCGGAAGGGTGAAGCTACCCGACCCGGCCTCCCTCCTTTCCGCGTACCCGCACTCGTTGTCCGGCGGCATGAGGCAGAGGGTGATGATAGCCATAGCCCTGTCATGCAGGCCGGACCTCTTGATAGCGGACGAGCCGACGACCGCGCTCGACGTCACCATACAGGCGCAGATAATCGACCTTATCGACGAGCTCAAGCGCGAGACGTCTACGGCGGTCCTGCTCATCACCCACAACATGGCGCTCGTCTACACCCACGCCGAGACCGTAGGCGTCATGTACGCGGGCAAGATCGTCGAGCTCGCCCCCACGAAGACGCTCTTTAGAAACCCCATGCACCCGTATACGGTTAAGTTGCTCCGCTCCATACCGGGGCAGGAAAAGCGAGGGCTTAAGCTCGACACCATCTCCGGCGCCGTGCCCCCGGCGACCTCGTACCCCGTCGGTTGCCGTTTTTCAGGGAGATGCCCGAGGGAGATGGAAGGGTGCTCTGGAATCGAGCCGCCGCTCGTTGAGTGCTCTCCGCTCCATTCGGTAGCCTGCCATCTCCATGACGCGGAGTTCATGTCAAAGCCGTATTCGAGGCCCCTAAGGCATGAGCCTGACGTATTGCCGCCTCTCGCAGTCCCGCACGGGGAGAAGGAGGCGCTCCTTGAGGTAAAGGGCCTCAAGACCTATTACCCGATAAGGAAGGGGTTGTTCAAGAGGGTCGCGGTCCACTTGAAGGCCGTGGACGGCATAGACCTTACCGTAAGGAAAGGCTCTACACTCGCGCTCGTCGGGGAATCCGGGTGCGGAAAGACGACCGCCGGGAAGTCCATCATCCAGCTCATAAGGCCTACCGAGGGGAATATAATATTCGAGGGAAGTGACCTGACAACGCTCTCGGAAAAGGGGCTCAGGCCATTCAGGTCCCGGATGCAGATAATATTCCAGGACCCGTACTCCTCCCTCAACCCGAGGCTTACCGTAAAAGAGACCATAGAGGAAGGGATAAAGGCCTTGAACCCGGGGCTCGCTAAAAAGGCGCGTGAGGAAAAGATAGCCTGGACGCTCGATAGAGTGGGCCTCGGCCCTGAAGCGATGCTACGATACCCTCACGAGTTCTCGGGCGGGCAGAGGCAGAGGGTGGGGATTGCGCGGGCGCTGGCCGTGGACCCGGAGTTCATCGTGTGCGACGAGGCGGTGAGCGCGCTCGACGTCTCCGTTCAGGCGCAGATACTTAACCTCCTTAAATCCATACAGAGGGACTTCGGCTTATCCTTCCTCTTCATAACGCACGACCTCGGCGTAGTAGAGTACATAGCGGACGAGGTCGCGGTCATGTACGAGGGGCGTATCGTCGAGCAGGGGCCTACCGAAGAGATATTCTCAAACCCCAAGGACGCATACACCAAGCGCCTGCTTGAGGCGGTGCCGAAGATAGACGCCTCGCTGCTCTCGTCGTGGAAGCTCCCATAGCGGTTTACTTTCGCCTATAATAGCTTACAAACCCGAATTCATTGAAGTACCTTTCAAACGCGGAAGGGTCAAACCACCCGGAAGACCCTTGTAGGAACTTTTCTTCCAGCCCCGGAAAAATCGCCACCGCGCCGATCTCTTGTTTATCATGGACATTGTCCACGCTCTTATCGCCGTAAACTAAACTGAACGATTCAAAAGGGCTCGCCTCGTTCCTTGTCGCCCCGTCACCCTTCAGAGGGTAGATGTAAAGGTTATTGCGCCCGGCCTTGTGATTCAGATAGGCCTTTATCGACATCCCCCATTCGGAATTGCGGATCGGGTCCGCGACGACAAGGACCATGCCATCCTCCGCCGTGTTCTCCTCTATCGACCTCATCCAGTCCTGTATATTCCTGCACTCGAACGAGAATGTATACGCCCTGTCGAAGCATACGGTTAAATTGAATATCACGGCGGCGGCCAGCAGAAGCTGATAAAACGAATACCTGCTGAGCATTTTTTTGATGACAGGCCTTGCGAGGCCTGCCGAGAGAAAGACAAGACCTGAAAAAAAGCCTAACGCAATCGGAAAAAACCAGGTGCTTCTTATCGACTCATTGAGCCGCGCCATGAAGAAGCTTGCCGGGGGCACAGCCCTGATGTCCGAAAGGTACCTAAGCGCCTCGGAATCGAAGACTACCTTGAACATCCTGTGGTTCAGGAATATCTGCTCTGCAAATAAAAGGCCCACGATCGCTATCCAGCCGAAAACGGATGCCAGAGCAGGCCTGATGCCTCTTTCAGCGGCGCCATCCTCCGTGTTTCTACCGAGAAAATTCAAGAGATACGACAGAAAAAATGCATACGCGAGTATGCCGGGAAAGAGATACCTCTCGGATATGCCTGACTTGGCGTATATAAGCGCCTGCGGTATCGTTATCAGGGACAACAGGACTAAAGGGGCCGCAAACTCCGCCAATGAACTGAGGCTCGCCTCTTTTTTTACAAACATGACTGCCGCGAGCGCAAGCCCGATCAGGATTATCCATACGTGGCCGAATATGGCGAGCCTGAGAAAGGCGCTCAGGAACCTGAATACGTCAAATCCGCCGTAACCGGCATAGCCGACCCCGGCAGTGCCTACAAAATATTTTATAAAAAGCAACAACCCGGTGAAGACGGCCATTGACGGGATGATGTAATGGAGGTTCCGTCCGACGGCCTCGGCCCAGCCGCTTTTTTTATCTCTCCATAATTTAATATAGACCAACGCCGGTATGATAAGGATGAACGTCTCCTTGGAAAGAGACATGAGGAGCATGAATAAAACGGAGATAAGGCCGTTCAGACGCGACCGCGTTTTGACAGCTAACCCCGTGTACATGAGCGCCAATGATAAATTAACCATGCCGATGGTTTCGGCGGGCCCAAGCCTCCACCATATGCCTGAATGGGTCCCTACAAGTGAAAACAACGGGAATACGAGGGATGCAATCACTGAAAACCCGACGGCCCTCATGAACGCAAACATGAACAAGGATGTCAGAGAAGCAAGTAGGCCATTGTAAACGGCCCAGCGCGCGAGATCCGTCCCGAATATCCCTATTTCCAAAAGCCTGTGAAGGTTATAAAAAGGGCGGAACCTCCCTATACGGAGGTCTTCTTTGATCATGCCTTGGAGCGTATCTAAAAAACCGGATTCCGGTAGCTTGCTTGCGATGGATAATATCTGATGATCGTCAGTGAAATGGAAACCAGCGAAGAGGGTGCCGTTCAGCAGAAGGAGGGAATACCAGAAAGCCGTGAAAAAAAGGAATGAGAACAGGTAACTGTGACCTTTAATCCATTCTATGATGCATCTCATTCTAAACGCCCAAAGAGGGTTAACGCCCCGATTAAGAGCCTGGCTAAGGATCGAAGGAGCAGAATCAGCCACTGCAAAAAAAATCCGCCCCCTGAGGGGCGGATTTACACATAAAGGCTTACTCGGAGAGTTCGCCCTTTTTCTTTGCGGTATCCGCTACGGTGATAAACCCTGCCGCGACCTCTCTAAGCGCGGTAACGACCGACTTGTTCTCGGTCTTGATTATCGAGGGCGCGCCCTTTATGAGCGTCCTCGCCCTCTGGGAGGCGAGGTGTACGAGCGTAAAACGGCTCGGCACCTTCTTAAGGCAGTCCTCAACGGTTATCCTTGCCATGTATATTCTCCTCTTTATTAAACCTGTCTTATTTTTCGGTTGCGGCCCCGAATATGCCGGAGACAGCCTCCAGCATCCTCGGGGTCCGCGCCTTTTCCGCGGCGACGATTGACTTGAAGCGCTCAAAGGCCGCCTCGAGGTCGTCGTTTATGATGATATAATCGTAAAGGGGCGCCCTCTTTACCTCTTCAAGGGCGATGCTGAGCCTCTTCTCTATCTCTTCCGTGGAGTCCTTGCCGCGTTGCCTGAGCCTCACCCTGCACGCCTCAATGGAAGGCGGCAGTATGAATACGCCTACTGCGCCGGGAATTTTCTCCCTTATCTGGTCCGCGCCCTGGATGTCGATCTCGAGTATGACGCTCAAGCCTTCGCAGAGGAGGTGGTCGAGGTCTTTTTTCGAGGTCCCGTACCTCTTGCCGTAGACCCCTGCGTACTCAAGGAACTCGCCCCTCGCTATCATCTCGTCGAAGACCCGGTCCTCAATGAACCAGTAGTCCACGCCGTTCACCTCGCCGGCCCTAGGCAGGCGCGTAGTGTACGAGATAGAATGCCTCAGATCCGGAAAAAAATCAACCGCCTTCTTGCAAAGGGTGGTCTTTCCCGCGCCGGAAGGGGCCGATACTATGAATGGTATGCCGCCCATGTATTTTGGTTAGCGTAATGGATTTATCAAACCTGAAAGCCCCTGCCCTGCGCCGCCCCGCTACTCTATGTTCTGGACCTGCTCCCTTATCTTTTCCGCCTCGCCCTTCATCTCGACCACTATCTGGGTAATATGCACATCGCTCGGTTTCGACCCGATGGTGTTTATCTCGCGGCCGATCTCCTGGCAGAGGAAGTCGAGCCTTTTGCCGACCGGCTCGTCCACCACCCTCAGGTACCCCCTGAACATATCGAGGTGGCTTTTAAGCCTCACTATCTCCTCGCTTACGGCCGTCCTGTCCGCGAAAACGGCCGCTTCAAGAAGTATGCGGGACTCGTCCACACGGTCCTTCAGGAACTTCTCCATCTCTTCCTTGAGCCTCTGCCTGTACGCCTCAAGCACCTGCGGGGCCCGCGCCTCGATCCTGGAGAGGAGCCCGACGAGCGTGTCTATCATGGCAAAGAGGTCGGCCTTTAAAGCCTTGCCTTCGGCGACCCTCCACGCCGAGAGCTTATCAAAGGCCTCGTCGAAGCCCTTCTGCACGCTCTCCCAGTCTTTTTCAGCGACAGCATCCTTTTTCTCGACGGTGAATATGTCCTTCAGCCTGAAGAGCGTCTCGATATCGAGCGCGCCCTTAAGACCGAATTCCTTTTTCACGTCCTCGGCGGCGTCCATATAGGCCCTGGCGAGCGGCAGGTTGAGCTTCAACGCCGGGGCCTCGGCAGAGACCGCGTTTACGAATATCGAGAACGCGCCCCTTGAGAACCTCTTTTTTACCTCGTCCCTTATCTTTCCCTCGAACTGGTAGAACCTCTCGGGCATGCGCAGGCTTATGTCGATGAACCTGTGGTTCAGCGCCTTCGCCTCGACGGCAAAGGCGTCCGCGCCGATAAGGATATCCCCCCGGCCGTAGCCGGTCATTGATTTAGCCATCTATTGAAGACCTCCTGGAAAAGCCGGGCATCAGCCGTGAATACATATATCAGATTGCGGCATCGAGTTCGCTCGCGCAATCATCTCGACTTCCTGAGGCCGGCCTCTATCGCCATGACGAGCTCGTCCGGCGCGACCGTCGCGGTGCCGACCTTGCCGACGACGACCCCGGCCGCGAAGTTCGCTATGACCGAGGCCTCCTTATAGGACGCCCCTGAGGCGAGCGCGAGGCCGAGCGCGCCGATGACGGTATCCCCGGCGCCGCTTACGTCAAAGACCTCCTGCGCGACCGTCGGTATATGGGTCTCGGAATCCGGCTCAAACAGGCTCATCCCGTTCTCGCCGCGCGTAATTAGGAGCGCTTCGCACCCGATCTTGTTGAAGAGGACCTCCCCGGCCCTGTGGAGCGAGGCGTCGTCGGTTATCTCAACGCCTGAGGCGAGCGAGGCCTCGAGGTTATTCGGCGTCACGATGGAAACGCCCCTGTAATAATCGAAGTGCTCGACCTTAGGGTCTACGGCCACGGGCCTGCCGAGCTTCCTTGCCGCCTCGACCGTGTCCTCGACGAGGGACTCGGTTATGAGCCCCTTTGCGTAGTCCGATATTATGACGAGGTCGGAGTTTCTCATCGCCTTTTTTACGTAATTGAAGACCCTGGCGGTGGAGTCCGGCTCTATCCGGTCCTTCTTCTCCCTGTCGAAGCGGACGACCTGCTGGTTGTGGGCTATGACCCTTGTCTTTATGGTAGTCGGCCTTCTGGAATCGGCTATGATCCCCTCGGTCGGTATCCCCTTGTCTTTGAGCGCGGCCATGAGCTTCCTGCCGTCGTCGTCCCTGCCGACCACACCCGTCACGAGGGACTTTCCGCCGAGCGAGTGTATGTTGTTGACGACGTTGGCCGAGCCGCCGAGCATGAGGGATTCGGATGTGACCTCGACGACCGGGACCGGGGCCTCGGGGGAAATGCGGCGCACCTTGCCCCATATGAAGTGGTCCATTATGAGGTCGCCGATAACGAGGAGACGCGCCTCCCGGAACCGCTCGATTATCGCCCTCGCCCTTTTATGACTTAACAGGTGTCTCATATCGTTATCTTAAGCCCCTCCATGAGGTCCAGGAATTCCGCTACGGTCCTCTCCATCGGGTGTTTAAGCGCTTCGGTCCTTGCGAGCCTTCCGGCTGTAAGCCTTGAGGACTTGTCGAGGAAGGGCTCAATCTTGGCAGCGACCTCTTCGTGATTATCCGGGTCTTCGACTATGCCGCCGCTTTCTCCGTCAATAAGTATCTCAGAGGCCCCGTTAGCGCGCGTGGTGACTACCGGGAGCCCTGCGGCCATCGCCTCCAGGCACGCGTTGCTGAAGGGCTCGTAGATCGTCGGGAGGACGAATATATCCCCTGCCAGGCAGTAACGGGAAGCCCCCTCGACCGGCCCCATGAACACCACCCTCTCCGAGACCCCGAGTTTTTTGGCCTCTTCCAGATAAGGGGAGACCGACCCCTTTCCTATAACGACGAGCCTTATGTCCCCCTTGTCCTTAAGGAGGGCCAGCGCCCTTATGGCTACGGCTAAACCCTTCCGCTCGAAACCTGAGCCCGTGAAGAGGCAGACGACCGTCTCCTCGTCGGCCCCGAAAGACCTGCGGAGCCGCGCCCTCTCGGCCTCATCAGGCTCAAAGGCCGTGGCGTCTATCCCGTTGTATATAACACATATCTTTTCGGCAGGCAAACCATAATGCCTTATAATCTCGTCCTTTACCCTCTTCGAATTCGCGACGACGGCTTTAAGCCCAGGGCCCTTGAAAAGCCTCTCTTCGAGGGCGAGCAGGACCTTGTGTTTGGGGCTCAAAGAGAGCGACGCCCTCTTTAACGCCCCGGAGCGCTTCCCCCTCTGTATGAGCCACTCCCTGTGGCAACCGTCGCCGGCGCGGTATATCTCCTGCGAGAACGTCCGCTCGAGGCTCAAAGTGATATCCGGCCTCACCCTTCCGACCTCTCTCGCGACGTTCGTAGCGAACCTCCAGGGGCGGAGAAACGCCGGCCCCCCGGCGTCGATCTTATGGACCGTGACGCCCTTTTCCTCCTCCCACGAGGACGAAAAGACGTCGAGCCTGTGCCCGCGCTCCAGGAGCTTCGTGATGAACCTCTTCAAGAAGACCTCTGCCCCGCCAAAAGGCGTGTACCTCATCCTGACGAGACCGATCCTCACTTCAATCCCCCCTTGTGCCCCGCGCCTGACAAGAGCGCGAGGAGGGCGGAGAAGGCCTCTTCCGCGGTGACGTCGCTTGCCTTCAGCGACCCCTTCTGGAGTATGCGGTGGCGAACGCCCCAGGGCGCCCACTTTGCCGGGTCGGTCGAGCCCCAGACCGCGACGACGGGCTTTCCGAGCGCCGCGGCCATGTGCATCGCGCCCCCGTCCGGGGTGACGGCTACGGCCCCGAAACTCATGACCGCCACAAGTTCCGAGAGGCTCTCCGTCCTGTATGGATAAGGCCTCGTCTTCATGTTTGAGATGAGCCACTCGGCCGCCTCGTCGTCTCCTGGATGAAACTTATTTCTGGAGTCGCCAGGCGACCAAAGGAGTATGACCGGGAGTTTGAGGCGGTCGTCAATAAGGGTTGCGAGCTCTTTATACCTCTCGACGGGCCACCTGTTCTCGGGCTTCCTCGAGCTTATCTGGAATATCACGGCGTCTTCGGGGTCCTTAAGCCCGAGCCGCTTCAGATAAAGGAGCGCCTTCTCCCTTTCGGACGGGAGGGGGTTCAATACCATCTTCGGCGCAGTGCCCTTGACCCCGAAAGGTCCAAGGAGCCCGATTATCCCCTCGACCTCGTGCAGGCCGTCCGGCGGGGCCGGGAGCGGGCAATTGAGGAATATCCTGGCCGAGGCGTCCTTTGCCGTCGCGTAGCCGACCCTGAGGCGCGCGCCGGAGAGGAAGGCGAGCCTCGCCGCCCTCTGCGAATAGTCGTAGCTGCAGGCGAAGGCCACATCGAACCTCTCTCTCCGGAGGCGCATGAAGAGCGCGAGGTTCTTCAAGTGCGAGGATAGCGCCGCGCCCGAGTGCTTAGCCTTCTCATAGACGAATACCTTGTCCACGTCAGGGTTGTTGGCGACGACTTCGGCGTTGTAGGAGTTTACGAGGACAGAGACACTGCACTCCGGGTGGGCGTCTTTAAAAGCCCTTATGGCCGGTGTAGTGCATACGAGGTCCCCGATGTTGTCCCTCCTTATGAAGAGCGCCTTTTTCATCTCCGGCCCGTCCAAAAAAAGACACCGGCGCGCCTTATGGAAGGAAGAGCGGGGGCGCGGAATATCGCTATCAGGGCGCCCCCGGTCAATCGGAGCGCCTTGTCCGGCTGGCGGCCGCAAGAAACCCCATGACGAGGGTAAAGAATATCGCGTGTTCGTGATGGAGTGTCGTGTTGGTCAACCCGGCCACAATGACGATAACATAGACGCCGAGCGCGCCGTACCAGACGGACCTGCCGTAGAGGGCGTCGGCGCCCCTTAAGCCCCGGGCCTTCCAGAGCAGCGTTGCGGCACCTCCGAGCACGGCGGCAAGCGCGACGGCGCCGATTACGCCGTTCTGGACGAGTGTGTTGACATAGAGGTTATGGGCATGGCTTAAGGTCATCTCGCTGCTGGAAAGATAAAAATTGTTGAGCCCGATCCCGGAGAGCGGGTGGGCCTCGAAAGACCTCATCGAAATCCGCCAGATATTGAACCGTTCGCTGTCATATGCGCCGCTTTTCACGTTGAGGGGCGAATAAAAGTAGCCTATCGTGCAGATGACGAGCACGGCAAGGAGCGCCGCGGCCTTGACCTTCGAGCACGAGTACCTGATAGCGAGGATGGATACGGCCGCGGCCATAAAGGCGAGGAAGGCCCCGCGCGACGCCGTTAAGAGGAGGATTATCATGAAGAAGACCGTGGCAAACGCGAAGAGGACGCGCTCGGAGCGGCTCCTGCCGAAGAGAAAGAGGCTCAAGGAAATTGCCGCGGCCATCGAGACGAATATGCCGGTATGGTTGGAGTGGCCGAGCGAGAGTATCTCAAGGGGCTTTCCCGTCCACTGCATCGCGGACGCCCCCCAGAGCCCGCCCATGGCAAGGGAGGCGAGGAGGCCCCATATGACCGCCCTCCCCTCGCCCTCGGTGACGATGGAGTTGGCGGCCACGAGGAAGACCATACCGTACCTGAGGACGTCCCAGAGCCCCTTCACGCTCGCCTTCTGGTCGAGGGCCGTTATTGTGGAGAGGGCGCCGGAGAGAAAGAGCGCGAGGAGCCCGAACCCGAAGGCGGTGACGACGAGCCCCCTATTCCTCCGGAATGACAGGAGAAAGCCGAGCACGGCTACGGCGAAACCGATGTTCTTGGCGCCTTCGGAGAGCGGGAGCGCAACGGCCATTATAAAAAGCCCAACGAGGTCGAGCCTCTCCGCAAACGACGTTATATCGTATTTGAGTATGTTATCAGTTCCCTTCATCTCAGCCCTCTGCGGCCTTTTTTTCCGCGCGCCGGATACGCCCCGGATGTGCGCGTCGATTACGTTTTATTTATCGCCGTTGGCGGCCGTTTTGGTGGAGGATATGGTATACCATCTTATGTCCCCAGCCCTGAACATGGCTCTGGCCTTCTTCTCAGCCATCTTATCGAGGACCTTAAGCAGCCATATCTGCGGGAACGTTATCCTCTTAAAGACGCGCTCGGAGCATGTGAGCGTGGAATGCCTCTCCGACTTGCTCCTTGTATCACGGGTCTCCGCCCTGAAGGCCAGGTAACGCCCCCCGTAAAGGGACTTAAGCTGCATGTCCGAAAGGTTATCCCTTGTCCGTCTTCTGAAATAATCTCCATAGGTATTGGGAGGGACCTGCCAGGCCACGGCCCCGGGCACCTTAAGCGTCCTTTTTGGCCCTACGACCATGCTCAGGTACGCGTCCTCGCCGATTATCCCAACAGGGACGCTTTCCACCGCCCCCCTCCTGATGGCGTAAAGCGGGCCGTTTATGTAGGGCGCGGGTTTTCTTGCGAACTCCTTCATCTTGATGGCCGTTCTCCTGTAAAGCGCGGAGCCTACCCCCGGCGGGGCGAAGACCACCGCGCCGGCCGCAAGGGCCCCGGGGTTTTCCTCAAGCGCCTTCAAGAGAAGCGCAAAGGCATTTCTTTCGATGAGCACGTCCGCGTCGGCGAATATGAGTATCTCCCCGTTTGCCCTGTCCTTAAGCTCGTTCCACGCGTTCGGCTTCCCGGGCTTTTTGGTGTCAAAGACCGTAACGAAACCATCGGCCTTTGCGGGCGCGTCCCCCTCGACGGCATGTATCCTGAAACCCAGTGCGCGCCCTGTGGCCCAGAGGCGCACGCGCTCGATTGTTTGGTCAATACAGGCGTTGGCGCAGATGACGATCTCTCCGGAGCGCGCCTCTGTCGCCTTCAGGGCCTCAAGGACGGAGTCCAGGGTCCCTGTTATGCAATTTTCCTCGTTATGCGCGGGTATGCATACGCTGAAAGACAAGCTTTTCCGCATGGCTTAAGACCTTTTCAGGCGAGATCGCGGTCATGCACCTGACCTCTGGATAGATGCACTGTTTTTTCCTGCACGGCGCGCACGGGAGCAATTCCCTGACAATACTGCTGTTGCCGTTCAAGGGGCCCGTAAGCCTTGGGTCGTCGGGGCCGAAGAGCGCAATCGTTGGGACGCCAAGCGCCTGCGCCATGTGCATCGGCCCGCTGTCGGTGGAGACGACAAAGGCCGCCCTGGCCATGAGCGCGGCCGCGCCGCGCAGCGTAAGATTACCCGCCGTCGATATGCCGTTGCACCGTTGCGCCGCCTTTTCGGCGAGGGAGGCCGTCGAGGCGCCTCCTATGATCACCGGTGTGAGGTCAAACCTCCCGGCAAGGAGCCCGCAAAACCTTTCGACTTTATCTAATGGCCACCACTTCACTTCCTTGCTCCCGAAGGGGTGGATAACGGCAAAAGGCCTTTTTCTTTTTTCGATCTCCTTTAAGACCGCTTCCGCCTCAAGCTCATCCTCCCTCGTGAGGAACATCTCAAGGGACCTTTCATTAGACCTTACCCCGATCCTCTCCAGGTTCTTAAGCTTTATATCGACCCCGTGCTCAGGGGCCGTGGTAGGCACGGCCATCGTGAAGAGGAAAGAAAACCTGCTTTCCGTCCAGCCCATCCTCCACGGGGCGCCCGTAAGATACGCGAGCGGCCCGGCGTCCGGGTCTTTCGCGTGGAGGACTATCACAAGGTCGAAGGCCCGTCTTTTAAGGCCTTTGACGAGTCCGGGAAGCTTAAGGATGTTCCCCAAGTTAAGCTTCCCCGGATGCATTATGAACTCGTCTATCCTCGGGCTCCCCTTTAAGACCTGGAACGCGCTTTTGCTTACAAGCGCGGATATGCGGGCATCCGGAAACCCGTTTTGCACCGCCCGTATCGCCGGAGTTGACAGGAGGGTATCCCCTATGGCGGTGGTATTCACAAGGAGGATGCCTTTGACCTTGCCGGGAGAAAACTCCGGCAAAGCGGCATCGTTCCTGCTTATCGTCCTGAAGATGAGTTCCAGCGCCTTATGATGGAATTTTGCCATTACACCCAACAGAGGACCTTAAAAAAAACCGTTTACCAAGGGGCTGACTATCGGATACAGGGTCTTTTTGACGGCAAGCTCAACGCATACCGCGAAACGGTATTACCTTAGCCCCCCTGTACGCCGGTACTTTAAGCCTTTCGATGATGACGGCAGTCACCTCTTCGGCCGTCAAGTCCGCGAGGCAGTCGCTTTTGCCGGAGGCCTTACACCCCTTTTTTCCGCACGGGACGCACTCCCAGCCCCTCTGTATGATCGTATGCGCGCCGGAGGTCTGCACGCCCCTTAACTCCGTATAAGGCGACTGGACCGAGGCCTCCCCGTCGCCGCCGAAACTCTTGCCCGGCCTTGAGTTCTCCGCGTTGTCCCACGGCCCCCAGTCGAATGCGCCGCTCGGCCCGAAGAGCGCGACGACCGGGGCGCCGACCGCCGCGGCTATGTGCATGGGCGCGGTGTCCACCCCGAAGAAAAGCACGGCGCGCCTGGAGAGGGCGGCCAGGTGTTTTAACCCCAGCCTCCCGGAGAGGTCTATTGGCCTCGTCTTCATGCGGCTTAAGATGGAGGCGACCATATCAAGCTCCCTTTGGGCGGGGCCTGAGGTGACGACCGCCCTAAGGCCCGCGTCCTCAATCGCGTCCATTACCCGAGCCATGCCTTCGTCCGTCCAGCACTTGTAGAACTCAGAGGCCGTCGGGTGGACGTGGACGAACCGGGAATTCGAGCACGCTACCTCCTTGAGGAGCCTCTCCACAAAGGCCTCATCCGAAGGCGAGGTATAAATATCTATCGAGAGGCCCTTCCTGCCTATGCCGAAGGCCTCCAGGAGCGTCAGATCGCGTAAGACCACGTGCTTGAGTCTCGGCCTCTTCGCCAGATGCGTATAGAGGTATTTCTTCCCGGCAAAGCCCTTGCCTGCCGGGTCGAAGCCGAGCCTGTACCTCGCGCCTGTCATAAAACCGAGGAGCGCGGGCCTGTCTCCGCTCGTAAGATCGACGGTCATGTCAAAGCCGCGCCTGCGTAGCTCCTTTACGAGCCGGAGCTCCCCTTTGACCCTGTCGGCGAGCGCGGCCTTTTTAAGCCCCCTCTCGAAGACGATTATCTCGTCGACGAGCGGGTTCTCCGTGAGCATCTCCTCGGTACCGGAGTTTACGAGCACGGATATGCGCGCCCCAGGGAACGCCCCTTTCAGGGCCTTTATGACCGGGACGGTGAGGAGCACGTCCCCGATGAGCCGGAGCTTGAGTATCAGTATCTTTGTTACGCCCTTGAATTCCACGCGCGCGCCTCTCCGATTGACCTCTGAACGACACGCCTGAGGCCGAATATCCGGTCCGGGATATTGTACCCCGTCGAATGCCTAAAAGCAATAGAAGCGCCTTAAGCGCAAGGCGCCGCCAAAGGCCTGTTGGCCGCGGATTCCAAAGCTAAATCAAAGCGTTCGGGCCGGGGTAGCCTCTCTTCAAGACGCGGCCTTTCCCTTTTTCATCTCCCAGAGTTTGGAGTACTTTGCCAGCGTGTAATAGGCGTTGAGGAGGGATAGGATAAAACCGAGCGTCCCGTCAAGAAAACCCCGTTTCATCACGTACATCTTTAAAAAGGCGGCCTGGGGCCTGAATACAAGGTCCGTGACCGCGGCCTCCCTCCCATCCTCAAGCATATCCTTTGCGGCAAGGGTGGAATACTTCTGAAGCCGCTCCATGTAATCCGTGATATCCCTGTATGAGAGGTGGACCAGAGGGTTTTTGAGGCGTCCGCCGGCCCCCTTTACAACTACCGAGGCATGGCATTTATTCGTGTAAGCGCCTCTCTCCTTCCTGTAAAGGCGGAGCGTATAGTCCGGGTACCAGCAGTGTCTTATCCAGACCTTGCCGAGGTAATTCTTCCTCGGGATATGATATCCGTCCTTGTCCGGCCCCTCCAGGACATCCACAATCTCGGACTTAAGCTCCGGCGTCACCCTCTCGTCGGCGTCGAGGTTAAGTATCCACTCATGGGCGGCCCTCCCGGCGCAGAGGTTTTTCTGCCCCCCGAAGCCCAGCCACTTGTCAGAGAAGACCTTCGCCCCGTAGGAACGGCATATCTCTACCGTCCTGTCGGTCGAGCCGGAGTCAGAGACGATTATCTCGTCGGCCCAGGAGACGCTCTTGAGGCACTCACCGATGCAGTCCTCCTCGTTCAGGGCGACTATGGTTACGGTGACCTTCTCCATGCAGGCCTACTTCAGAGGGGCCGCCTCGTCGATGAGCATTATGGGGATGTCGTCCTTGATGGGGTAGACGAGCCTGCATTTTTCGCAGACGAGCCCGTCCTTCTTGTCGTTGAGCCTTATCTTGCCCTTGCACTTGGGGCATGCAAGGATATCGAGGAGCTCCTTGTCTATCGGCATTGGGGAATTTACCTCCGTAGAATTCTAAGAACTTGGAATATAACACAAAAAAACTGGTCGGAAAAGGCTTTAGCCGTCCTGCGGCTCCTTGCCGAACGCCGCTTTTTTCCCGCCCATCCTCACGTACTCGATGCCGCCGGCGATGGACACCAACGCCTGTATGACGAACCACATGAGCGAGAGCGTGAGCGCCTGCTCCGTGGTCGCGCCGACGCGCGTAAAGAGGAACACGAACGCGCCCTCCCTTATGCCGAGGCCGGATAGCGATATCGGGAGCATCGAGACGGCCGTGGTCAAAGGGATAAAGAGGAAGAAGTACGTTATCGGCACGTCCATGCCGAGGCCGCGCCCCAGGAAGTAATACCCGACCATTACTCCGACCTGGACAAAGACCGAGCAGACGAATATCTTCCAGAGTATGTCCTTGTGGTTCTTGTACCCCATGAGTACCCTGTAAAAGGTGTCTATCTTCTTGTTTATGCCGTAGAAATGGACCCTGGCAAGCATGTCCATCGCCCACTTGTGAAGCGGCCCCACCCAGATGATGAGCGACATCAGGGTGAACCCTCCTATGAGGAGCGCGAAGAAGAACGGGAGCCCGGTGCCTTTGATAAGCGGGTATCCGAAGATGAGCGCGATGGAGGTTATCACCATGAGGGCGGAAAAACCCGAGTACCTGTCCATGAATATGGAGGCGAGCGAGACGTCGCCCTTCTTCGTGTGCTTGTAGAGGTAGTAGCCCTTCACGAGGTCCCCGCCGACCATCGTCGGGAGGAAGTTGTTGAAAAACATCCCTACGAAGTAGATGGAGAGGAGCTTAAAATATGATATGTCCATGTCCTTCCTGAGTATTATCGACCAGCGGAAGGCCGAGGTCGCCTGAGAGGCTATGAAGAGGAGGGCGACGAAGACGACCGCATAGGGGTTGACGGCGAGGACGGTCCTTAAAAACGCCTCGATGTCGATGTTCCTGAAGAGGAAATACAGGATGGCGATGGAGACGCCTATCTTTACTATGACCGAAATGACGTTCTTCATCTGCCTAACACCTTTTTAACCGTATATATGGGTTTGCCCTGCGACTCGTGGTAGACCCTCGCGAGCATCTCGCCGAGCAACCCCATGATGACGAGCTGGACCCCGAGTATTATGAGGAGGACGGCGAGAATGAGGAGCGGCCTTCCGCCTATGGCCTTGCCCATGAAGAGCTTTTCAAAACTCAGGTAGAGCGCGATGAAAAACCCGATCGCGCCCATGGCGAGCCCTCCGGGGCCGAAGGCGTGTATGGGCCGCGTTGAGAAGGATTGCAGGAACTTTACCGTTATGAGGTCGAGTATAACCCTTATGGTCCTCGATATCCCGTACTTGGATTTCCCGAACTTCCTCGCGTGGTGGGTCGTCTCGACCTCTGTGATGGTCGCACCCACCCAGCTCGCTATCGCCGGTATGAACCTGTGCATCTCTCCGTATAGCCGGACGTTCTTTATGACCTCTTTACGGTAGGCCTTCAGCGTGCAACCGTAGTCGTGGAGCGAGACCCCGGTGACCTTGGAAATTAGCCCGTTGGCCATCATCGAGGGGAGCCTTCTCGATAAGAACTTGTCCTGCCTGTTCTTCCTCCAGCCGCTGACGACGTCGCAGTCCTTTATCTTTTCGAGGAGCTTCGGAATGTCGTCCGGGTCGTTCTGGAGGTCGGCGTCCATCGTGACGATGATGTCGCCTGAGGCATACTCGAACCCGGCGGCCATAGCCGCAGTCTGGCCGAAGTTGCGCCTGAAGGATACGACGACTACCGAGGGGTCCTTCTTCTGGATGGATTCGAGTATCCTGAAGGTCCCGTCCCTGGAGCCGTCGTCCACGAAGACTATCTCGCACTTCCTCTTGAGCTTTTCCGTGACTGCTTTTATAGCCTTGTAGAGGTGGGGCAGGCTCTCTTCTTCTTCAAAAACCGGTATGACTATGGAAACCGACTCTTCCAAACGTACCCTCCGTCGTGTGTCAGTATGTCTCGTACTCTTTGGGCCTTTCCATGCCCTTGAAGCCGTAACAGCGGAAAATGGTGAAGTCCTTTAGAGGCGCACGCCCCCAGTGGAGCGTGACCGCCTCTTTTTCGCACCTCTCGAAGGCCTCCATGAACTCTCCCCCGGCGTCCACATCGCCGCCCTTCACGTAGAGCGCGTTATAGCCTTTCAAATCGAAGTACCCGGGCCAGAGGTCGTACTGGTTCATGCGCCTCCCGCCGGTGACTATGTTGTATGCGACGGGGTTGCCCTTCGTATACAACGCGAGCTCGCTCGTTATCTGATAGGTGTCGCTCGCTATGAAAAATGGGCCTTCTTTCGCCATCTCGATACTTCGGCGCGAGACGTTCTCGCCGAGCTCGGCCCAGCCCGTGACCCTGTTATACGGGGGGCGCCTTATGATCCCCTCGCCAAATGCACCGAGCGTCCACGGGAAGTATGCTATCAAAGCGGCGGCCGACGCCATGACGAGCGTAGCCGCCTTCAAGGCCCTGACCCGGCCCTTGCCGACCCCCTCGATCGCCCAAAGAGCCGCGGGGAACGCCGCGGCGTATGCGGCCACGGCCCAGTTCGCCTGGACCTTGGCGTGGAGGGACTGTATCGCGAAAAATAAAAAAAGCGGGGCGCCTGCGAAGAATACGAGGAGGAGACCGCTTTTTGCCTCTCTCCAGCCCTTAACCGCGCACCTCGCAAGCCCGTATATAAGCCCCAGGAATACGAGCGGGGTCGCAAGCGCCGCCTGGGAACCTAAAAAATCTCCGAGCGAGGAGAGAGAAAGGCCCCCGCTACCCATGTGGGCCTGCCCCATAGTGTGCCAGATTGTAACCTGTCCGTGGGAAATATTCCAGTATATAACGGGGGTTACGGCCATGAGGCTTATGAGCCCGGCGACGTACGGCTCGGGCCTTAAAAACCACCTTCTCTCCTGTTTCGAGAAGACGAGGAGGAGGAAGAGCGAGAAATACATGAAGACCATCGTGTACTTGGAGAGGAAGCCGAGCCCTATGACGAGGCCGGATAAGTACCACCAACAGGCTTGTCCTTTAAGGGCCCTTGCGAGGCAGTAGACGGCGAGGACCCAGAAGAAGATAAAGAGGACGTCGGTCGTCATGAGTATCGCGCCTATGGAGAATATAGGCGTGACGTTCACGAGGAGCGCGCCCCAGAACCCGGCGGACTCGCTCTCAAAGACATCCCTGCCGATGAGGTAGATAAGGTATGTCGTAAGGGACGAAAATACCACGGCCCCGAGCCTCACCCCTATTTCCGTCGGACCGAGTATCGAGGTGAAGAAGGCTATGACGTAGGCGACGCCCGGCCCTTTGCTGTAGTACGAAAGGTCGGGCCTCCTCGACCACTCCCAGTAGTGCGCCTCGTCAGGCGAGACGTCAAATGGGCCGTAGACGATGTAGAGGACCCTTAAGACCGCGAGGGCCGCGATGAGGCAGAGGGTAAGGTTCCTATGCCTCAAACCGGCCCCTCTCCTTGTCTTCGTCCCTTGGGGCCTCAAGCGGTTTGAACTTCCCGGTGATGAACCTCTTCTCCGCAACCGTTAACCCGTAGGCCATTAGGGAGCCGAGGAGCGCGCCTGAGAGCACGTCAAAGGGATAATGGACCCCGACGTAGACCCTCGAATACGATACCACCGTTGCCATAATGAAGAAGGCCGGGGCGAATTTTCTGTACCTCAAGGCAAGGAAGACCATCGCGGAGAATATGTTGGTGGCGTGCCCGGAAGGGAGCGAATACGAGCCTCCGCACCCGACAAGGAGGCGCACCCCCTCTATCGCGTTGCAAGGCCGCACCCTCATGAAGACCTGCTTCAGGAGGTTCGAGGCGAGGTCGCTAAAAAGCACAAGGACTACGAGGAGGATGAGGCCGACCCGGTCTTTTCTCTTCCCGAGGACGAGTATCAATATGGCCGCGACGATGATCGCGCCCAAAAAATTAAACTTATCGGTCACATAGACCATGACAGAGTCAAGCGCGCCTGATGTGAACCCGTGGTTTACAAGGAGAAAGACCTCCCTGTCAATATTTGAAAAAAATTCCATATCGCCCTATTTAAGGATTTTAAGCGCGCCTTCGAGCGCCTCGTCGACCGTTATGCCGGACATGCATCTGGCGTCCGCGCAAGTACGCTTGAAACACGGACTGCACTTAAGCCCTTTTCTTATGACGACGTGCCCGGCGCCGTAGGGGCCGGTCCGCCACGGGGCCGTGGGGCCGAACAGGGCGACTACCTTCGCCCCGGAGGCCGAGGCGAGGTGCATGGGGCCGGAGTCCACCGTGACCACACCCTTGGAGAGCCTGAAGAGCGCGGCAAGCTCCTTTAAGTCCGTCGCTCCGGCGAGGCTTGCCGCTTTTTTACCTATGGCCTGGGCCATCTCAGAGAGGCCCTCTTTATCCCCTGCGCCGCCGGCTATCACAACCGAGAGGCCGGTCTTTTCAATGAGCCTCTTCGCGAGCTCGACGAACTTTTCGTCCTTCCAGAGCTTGGTCTCCCACCTGGCGCGGGGGACGATGACGAAGAACGGGCCTTTTATCCCCGCCTTTTCGACCTTCTTTTTTACAACGGCCTTTTCGCGCTCCACGTCGAGCGGAAAGACCGCCTCCCCTTTTTCCCCGCCGAGATAACGGGCGAGGTCGAGGTACCTCTCGACCGCGTGCCTCTCTATGTCAAACGGCGGGAGCTTTTCGTTAAGGAACAGGTGGCTCAACTCCCGCCCGTTCCTGAAGCCGACCTTTCGCCTGCCGCCTGAGAGCATCACCCATACGCCGCTTTTAAGGAGCCCCTGAAAGTCCACGACTATGTCGTAGCCCTCTTTTTTGATGCGTCTTGCGGCCTTGAGGTTCTCCCTGAAATTCCTAAGCCAGCCCCTCTTGACCACTATGAGGTTGTCGAGGAGCGGGTTGTCCTTGAGTACCGAGCTTGCCGCCTCCTCCACGAGCCAGTCTATCCGCGCCTTCGCCCCCTTGGACCCGAGCCCCTGTCTCAATGAATAAAGGGCCGGGAGCGTCTGGACGCAGTCGCCGATCGATGAGAGCTTTATGATGAGGACCTTCATATTCAAGGCTCAACGGTCCGTCAAAGAAACCGCCCGTCTTTTTTTGAGGTCGTCGAGTATCCAGAGGACCGCGTTCATAAGGTCTTCGGCTACGAAGTCAGCGGGGCGTTTGAGCTTATGCGATTCGTCCTGCCCCTTGCCGGTAAGGACGAGGACGCCTTTTGCCCCGGCGTTAAACGCAAGCTCGATATCAGACCCCTTGTCGCCCACGACATAGGAATTAGTAAGGTCTATCCCGTGCTCTGCTGAGGCCTTCTTAAGCATCCCGGTCGAGGGCTTCCTGCATACGCAGTCCTCGTCCGGGTGGTGGTTGCAGTAGTAAATGGCGTCGATGCTCGCGCCATCGCCCCCGATAACGTCAACGAGCCTATCGTTGACCGCCTCGACGTCGGAATCGGTAAAATAACCTCTGCCCACGCCCGACTGGTTGCTGACGACGACGACTGTTACAGAGGCGGAGTTCAGCCTTTTTATCGCCTCTGCCGCGCCATTTATGACGACGAGCTCTTCCGGCTTATGGAGATAGCCGGTGTCCTCGTTTATCGTCCCGTCCCTGTCGAGGAAGACGGCTATATTACTTCCTTCCTTTGCCCGCACCCTCTTTTTCCTTCAAAAGCGCCTCTCCCGCCCTCGCGACCTCTTTGGGCCCTACTTCAAGGCACCTGTAGTGTTTGAATTTGCACGTCCGCTCGAAACACGGCGAACACTCTATCTCCCTTTTAAGGACCTTCGCAAAAGGCCCGAGCGGCCCGGTGAGTGTGGCGTCCGTCGAGCCGAATATCGCAACCGTCGGTGTGGACAAGGCCGAGCCTACGTGCATGGGGCCGGAGTCGTTCGTGATAAAGAGGTTCAGCCTCGCCACAAGCGCCATGAACTGCCGGAGATAGACCTTGCCGGAGAGGTCGAGGTGCCTCATCTTGAGCCTCTTCGAGACCCCGGTGCACGCCTCCTTGTCCTCGGGGCCTCCGAATATGAGCGGGAAGCCGTTCCGACCCTCGCATAAAATTGTGAGCGCCTCGGCGAACTTCTCCGGCGGCCACCTCTTTGCCGGGCCGTAGCTCGCGCCAGGCGCCGCTCCTATGAGAAAGGCGCGCTTGAGGCCGTTGTCAGAGACGAACTCCTCGACCCAGGACCTCTCGGCAGGAGATATATATATCCTCGGCAGGGGGTTGGGAGGGACCTCCCCGCCGAGCGTCTTTACGATATTCAGGTAATAGAATGCCTGGTGGACCTTCTTTATCTCGTCTGTCACCGGGATGGCGTTGGTAAGGAGCCTGGACCTGAAGTCCCGCGCATATCCTATGCGCTTCGGTATCCCGGAGATGAACGACAGGAAGGCCGCGTCAAAGGCGTTCTGGAAGAGCACGGCCGTATCGAACCCGCGCCACTTTATCTCTCCGCCGAGCTTTATCCTCCCGGAGATACCGCTATGCCTCCTCTTGTCGTCGTACTCTATTATCTCGCTTATGTGCGGGTTGTTCTGGAACACAGGCACGGTCCTGCCCTTCGCGAGAACGGTTATATCGGACTTCCTGTACAGGGCCTTCAATGCCTCGAGCGCCGGCAGGGCCATTACGGCGTCGCCTATCCAGTTAGGGACCCTGACAAGTATCTTTTTTGCGTCTTTTCCCGCCATATTCCCTTAAGTTAAGATAGGCTCGACATGAGGCCCTGCCCGAAAACGAGCAAACCTCAATAGGATATTATAGTATAAATAACGCGGGGATTGTCAAATTAAATAGGTATTACCGGCGCTTTTATTTAAAACCCCTTTTGATATAATGGCCCCTGGAGGAAGTCCGATGATGGAGTGGTACCAGAAAAAAACAGAGGCGGTATTGCGTGAGCTCGATACCTCTTTAGACGGGCTCCCGGAGGCGGAGGCGCGCGGAAGGCTTGAGAAATGGGGGCCGAACAGGTTGACCGAGGCCGAGAGGGAGTCTCGCCTTAAAAAATTCGCGAAGCAGTTCACCGAATTCATCATACTCGTCCTCATCGGCTCTGCCGTCATCGCCGGGATGTTGGGCGAGTGGATAGATTCCCTCGCCATCATGTCGATAGTCGTCCTTAACGGCATAATAGGGTTCATTCAGGAAGAAAAGGCCGAGCGCGTCATGGAGGCGCTGAAAAAGCTCTCCGCGCCTTCGGCAAAGGTCCTGCGGGGCGGCTCGCTCTCGACCGTCCCGGCCTTATACCTCGTCGCAGGCGACATCATTGCGCTTGAGAGCGGCGACCATATCCCCGCGGACGTAAGGGTCGTAGAGTCGCAGTTTTTGAAGGTCCAGGAGGCGGCGCTTACCGGAGAGTCCCAGGCCATAGAAAAATCGACGGACGACCTTGAGAACACGGTCCCGCTCGCCGACAGGACGAATATGGCGTACCTCGGCACGACCGTCGTCTACGGCAGAGGGAGGGCCGTGGTCGTAGCTACGGGCATGGCGACGGAGATGGGCAAGATAGCGCGTATGTTGCAGGAGGCAAAGGCCGAGCCGACGCCTCTGCAGAAGAGGCTCGCCGAGTTCGGGCGCGCGCTCGTGTACGCGGCAGGGGGCGTCTGCGCGCTCATCTTCGCCATAGGGGTTTTCCGGGGGGAGGCCGTGCTCGACATGTTCCTCGTGGCCGTAAGCCTCGCGGTCGCGGCGATACCCGAGGGGCTCCCGGCGGTCGTAACAATCGTCCTCGCGCTCGGCGTCCAGAGGATGGTCAAGAGGCACGCGCTCATAAGAAAACTCCCGTCTGTTGAGACCCTCGGCTCCGCCACCATCATCGCGTCGGACAAGACCGGGACGCTGACGCAGAACCAGATGACCGTAAAGAGGATATATCTCGGGAATGGCGCGTCCCTTGGCGTCACCGGCACCGGGTACGCGCCAACGGGCAAGTTCGTAAAAGGCAAAGAGGAGATAGACCCCTTGGAGGACGCGGTCCTCAAGGAGGCGCTCATTGCCGGCATCCTATGCAACAGCGCGGAGCTTAAAAGGAACGATAAGGGCGTCTACTCTGTAATAGGAGACCCGACGGAAGGCGCGTTCCTGACGCTCGGGGAAAAAGCGGGGATTAAGAAAGCGGAGCTCCTTAAAACTTTCAGGTTCCTCGGCGAGGTCCCTTTCGACGCCGAGCGGAAGATGATGACTACGGTATTTACCGACGGCGAATACCATTATGCCTTTGTCAAAGGCGCGCCAGACAGGATGGACCCGCTCTATACCGGCATACTCAAGGGGTCCGGCGTCGCGCCTGTAACCGAGGCGGACCGAGCCTCCATCACCCGCGCAAACGACGAGTTCTCTAATTCCGCGCTACGGGTCCTCGCACTCGCCTTCAGGAAACAAAAGGAGCCGTTCAACCTCCACAGGGTACACGAGCTCGAGCAAGGCCTCACCTTCATCGCGCTCTCAGGCATGATAGACCCGCCGAGAGAAGAGGTCGGAAGGGCGGTCGAAAAGGCGCTCTCCGCCGGTATCACCCCTATCATGATAACAGGCGACCACAGGGCAACGGCCGTCGCCATAGCGAGAGAATTAGGGATATTCCATGAAGGCGACAGGGCTGTAACGGGCGAAGAGCTCGACGCGATGTCGTCGGACGAGTTCAGGAGGGAACTCCCGAGGATAAAGGTCTACGCGAGGGTAAACCCCGAGCACAAGCTTAAAGTGGTAAAGGCATGGAGAGAGCGGGGAGATATCATCGCCATGACGGGGGACGGCGTCAACGACGCGCCCGCGCTCAAAGAGGCCGACATAGGCGTCGCAATGGGCATCACCGGGACCGACGTCACCAAAGAGGCCGCGGACATGGTATTGACCGACGACAACTTCGCCTCCATCGTCTCGGCGGTCGAGGAGGGGCGCGGCATATTCGACAACATCAGGAGGGTCGTCCACTTCCTCCTTTCCTGCAATATCGGTGAGATACTCGTACTCCTTGTAGCGTCGCTGACGGGAATGCCTCTGCCGCTCCTGCCGGTGCAGATACTCTGGACGAACCTCGTGACAGACGGGCTTCCCGCGCTCGGGCTCGCGATGGAGCCGGTAGACCCCGGTGTCATGGGGAGGAGGCCCAGGGCAAAGAACGAAGGGATAGTCACGAACGCGCTCATCTGGATCATGCTCGTGCAGGGCGCGTTCATCGCGCTCTGCACGCTCGCCGTATTTACGCTTGAGCTCTATTACCTGGGCTCGTCCATAATAAAGGCCCAGACCATGGCGTTCACGGTCCTCGTCTTCTGCCAGAAGTTCCATGTATTCAACTGCAGGTCCGCCTTCGAGTCGGTCTTTAGAATTGGCTTCTTCTCGAACAGGACGCTGAACTTATCGGTCCTCGTGATACTCTCGACCCAGCTCCTCCTCATCTACATCCCCGCGCTCGAAGGGATATTCAAGGTCGTGCCGCTCTCGCTATTTGACTGGGGGATAGTGGTGGCGGCCTCGATACAGCCGCTGGTGCTGATGGAGATTGTGAAGTGGGTGAGGAAGGGGACGAAGAAGGTAGTAAAACTACTTCAATAATCCCACAATTTTGTCACCAAAGACTTTCTCGGCAAAAGGAGCTTTTTTATTTATATAGGTTTCTCCGTCATCGGTAATTTTCCAATAAATTTTTTTATTTTTCTCATTTAATTCAACCAAATTCTTTTCAGCAAAATAATCCAGTACTGTTTCTATGTTGCACCCCGTGCTAAAAAGCAAGAAAAAATTTGGTTTGCTCTTATAAATAGTCTTCAAGTTATTTCTTATCTGATCAAATAATTTATCTTCTGAACACCCATTTGCTCGTGAGCATCTTGGGGAGCAATTCTTTAGACTAGCGATAATTAGCCACTCTGATGCTGCAATTTGTGGTCGCGCAGGATTTGAGAAGAATTTCCAAGCACTTAGACCTATTTTAGTCATGATCTCCCCCGGGGATAAGTATATCCTTTTTCCACAAATTTGCAATATGTTCTGCAATCCTGTCCTGATATATACTTCGGCGATTCTCTTGACTAACTTGACTATTAAGTTGAATAGCATAAACAAATAAGTGCATTTCTCTTTCCCATGTATCCCAAAGAGACCTTGTTAGGGTTGATATTGTAGTTAGCGGGATATGGCTTTCTGACGATTCATCAATCAAAAAGAATTTGCTTGTTTTATTTGCCGCTCTCTTCAAAAGCTCGTATGGCTTGAATCCCTTTTCTGTTTCAATTATAAAAAAATCATCATCAGACAAATTAGCCGAAATAGTATGTTGGAATTCAGAATGTTTTTCGTTGGAATCGATAGGATGCACTAAAATATCTGCATATTGATTTAATATTGATGAACTTACTTGAGAACGATCAATTACTAAATGGTTATATATTTTTTCTTCTAGCTGGACATACTCACCTACATTTTTGCAAATAGCAAATGACCAATTCTCTCTGTCGAAAAGAATTCGCAACATTTTATCATAAACCGATAAGGTATATCTAATTCCCTTATGATTTTCAGAGTGTTTTAAAAATTTACTTACAATTCCCCTACTTTCTCTAAGAATAGAAATTAGGGCAACGTCGTCAAATGGAATGTCATTAGAAACATAATTTGAAAAATGAAAATTTTCTATAGTTAACAAACCCTTAAGAGGGTGATTCTTATAATCATTTGCTTTTATTAATGACCTGAGTGAAAGCATTAAAATTCTATCTGTAAAGACGACATGCTTGTGGAAGTATAACCATTTATGTAACTTAAATCTTTCTATTAAAAAAGATTCAACTGAACTTAGAGCTTTTATTTTAGGTCTTATATAGAACTTTTGTTTTGGATCATTTTTGTCTTCATAAATAGTCATTGCATCAACCAATCGATCTACATCGTAATTACCAAAGCCTATCCCGCTCGTCTGTCCATCTCTCAACATGTAATCAGCTCTATCGGCATCAATATCTGAAGAAATGAGATCAAATAAAGATAATGCTATCCCCTTTCTGCCGGGATACAATATTTTCAAAAGATTTTCCTGAAGTTTTGCTTCCTTGAATTTCTTAAAAATAACACCCAATTCTTTAGGGTCTTAGGAAGCAAACGACATTGAGAAATGTGGTAAGCTTCCGAAATGCTGAAGAAAAATAGGTATTACAGCCGTTCAAAAATCGCAGAGGCTAAATTCAGGGCTGTTGTACGTTGTTTTGCCCTTGATCTTACTGC
>JACREU010000090.1 GCA_016212705.1 Deltaproteobacteria bacterium | reverse complement strand
TGAGCATTTTTATTTCCGTCCTGACGCAGAGATCAGGAAAAATAACAATTTTTAGATAAAAATACCGGAGGGCGCCGTAAGCCGGATCCTGTAAGCCCGGTTTCCCGGGCCGGCGGCCATTCAACTGGGCCGCGCGTTGCCGCGCGGCTCAAGCGGCCAACCCGTTCCGCCATTCCCTCGCGGGAAACAAGTACGGGCCGCACTTATTGCGGAACCTATTTGGCCTTGCACCGGGAGGGGGTTGCCGATTGACGCCGGTCACCCGGTGCCCTGGCGGGCTCTTGCCCCGCCTTTTCACCCTTGCCCCGGAGGATAAATCCCCCGAGGCGGTCTCCTTTTCTGTGGCCCTTTCCCTGGGGTCGCCCCCGGTCGCCGTTTACGACCTCCCTGCCCTGCGGTGTCCGGACTTTCCTCTGTCGTTCTCACGACAGCGGCCGCCCTGCACCCTCCGGTAAGCCTTATCTATGCTCGGCGGAGTCGATCGCCTCATTGGCGAGTTTGTCCGCGGCCGAGTTCTGTTCCCTGTATACGTGTCTTACCTTGTAAGACTTGAACCCTTTAAGGAGAGCGATCGCCTCTTCGTAGAGGGGCCTTAGGTCTTCGCTCTTTACCTTGTAGACGCCGTTTATCTGTTTTACGAGCAGTTCCGAGTCTGCCAGTACTTCTATTTCCCTGCAACCGAGGTCAGAGGCCCCCTTAAGTGCGACGAGGAGCGCGCTGTACTCGGCGACGTTGTTGGTCGCTTTGCCGAGATATTTTTTCAATGCCTTGAGGACGCGGCCTTCGACGTCTTTTATGAGCGCCCCGGCCCCGGCCTTTCCGGGGTTTCCGCGAGAGGCGCCGTCGATGTTGACGACGCACTTCACAGGCGCGCGTCCGGAGGAAGGCGCTTCACGCGGAGCGAATAAATCCATGGCGGCGACTGTCTTTTTTTTCTTCCTTAGGCCGAGCAGGATAGCCCGCGCGTCTTCTTCGGTTAGTCCGAGCTTTGTTATCGTCTTCCGGATGTCGAGTGTAACAAAGAGATCCTCGAGGAGGTTATCGACGGTTGAGGGGTCCGCGGGTTTGCCGGGCATCGCCTTATATCGCCTCGAGCTGGCCCTGGCTCTCTACGTAGAGTATGCGGTGGCAGTGAGGGCATGTCATGAGTTCGTCCGTCCCTCTCTTGAGCTGGATGTAGACCTGCGGGGGGATGTGGATATAACAGCCCTGACAAGTTTCGTTCTTTACGAGCGCCAGGCCCAGGCCGCCCCTTCTCGACCTGATCATCTCGTACTTTCTGAAGACCTCGGGCCTTACATTCGCCTTAAGCGACGTCTTTTCTGCTTCTTTCTTTCCGAGCGCCTCTTTCCATTCGACGTTCTTGGCCTCGATCTCGGTCTTGAGAGACTCGGCCTCAACGGTCTTCCCGGCGACAAAGTCCTCTGCCGCCTTCAACGCCGCGTTCTTCTCGTCGAGCTTCTGGGCGTGAGCCGCCATTTCCATCTCGCAGAGCTTTTTAGTCTTGTTCGCGGCGTTTATCTCCTTGGTAAGGGCGCTCAACTCCCTGTCGTTCTTTACCGCGCTCATCTTTTTTTCGTCTTTGCCTGTCCGCTCGGCGCTCTCCCTTATCTTCTCTTCCGACACCTTGATAAGCGCCCTTATGGCCTCGGCCTCCTGGCCGAGCGTTTCTGCGTTCTTCTTTGCCGCCTCTATTTCAGAGGCGAGTTTTTCAAGCTTATGCGCGTAGGATTTCCCCTCTTCCTCGAACCCCTTGATCTCCAGGTCTATCCTCTGGATCCTCTCAAGGTATTTCATGCTGTCGCGCAAAAAGACCTCCAGGTCCCGGCGCCGCGCTTGCGCGGGCCATAATACAGGTTCTTTAAAAAAATGGTGGGCCCACCTGGGCTCGAACCAGGGACCGACCGGTTATGAGCCGGTGGCTCTTCCAACTGAGCTATGGGCCCTTCGGCAGACAAAGCCGGTTCCTGCCCCGGCCCGTTACGCAATCATGAACCAAAAGTGCGCGTCTTCCGTGAATCCCTTCATTTTATGAAAATAAGCCCTTATTTGTCAAGCCGTTTTACACGGTCGAGGACAGAAATCGCGGAAAAATACCTCGGGCGGGCCATTTATCGGGGTCTACGCGCCCTTAAGGGCTTCCCGCGCGGACGACCTCGGCACAAAGACGCTCTACTCATCAAGCGCTTTACGCGTCCCCGGTCTCCTGGCTCGCCGGGGGTATCTTCCTCAATCCTCACCTCTTTATCGCCTCTTATATTAATACAACACAAGCGAGAGAATAGAGTTGAAATTAATCGCAGTTCTGGTATTTTTATAAAACTTATGTCCAAGGACCTTATATTCGAGATAGGCACTGAAGAGATGCCGGCTGGTTTCGTGCCGAAGGCATTGGGCTCGCTCGAAGCCTTCCTCAAAAAATCCCTTGATTCAAGGAAGATATCCTACGAGGCGGTGCTCTCCGTCGGGACCCCCAGGAGGCTCACGCTTATCGCGAGCGGCGTGGCGGATAGACAGCCGGACGCGAAGATCGAGGTAAGGGGGCCGCAGGTCAAGGCCGCATTCGACGAAAAGGGCAACCCATCGGGCGCGCTCATCGGCTTCGCGAAGGCCCAGGGTGTCGCTATCGATGCGCTTAAGAGGGTCAAGACCGACAAGGGCGAGTACCTCTACGCGACAAAGGAGATAAAGGGCGAGGATGCGGAAAAGATACTCCCCGGCATACTGCTCGACGTCGTCAACAGGGACTTTTTCGCCAAGGCGATGAGGTGGGGGGCTTACGACATCTCGTTCGCCAGACCCATACACTGGATACTCGCCGTATACGGCGTCCGCGCCGTCGACTTCTCGTTCGGCCATATAAAGGCCGGCAACGCCACCTACGGCCACAGGTTCCTCTCGGGCACGACGAGACCGATCGAGGTCGGCTCCGCTGACGCCTACATAAAGAAGCTCCGGGACGCGCATGTCATAGTCGACCCTGCTGAGAGGAGGTCCATCATCGAAGAGGGGCTCCGGGACGAGGCGGGAAAGGCCGGCGGCAGGGTCCTCCAGGACGAGGGGCTTGTGGAAGAGGTGACATATCTCGTCGAGTACCCGGTAGTGCTCCGGGGCTCTTTCAGCGAAGAGTTCCTGACTCTGCCGCGCGACGTCATAGTAAACGCGATGCGGGAGCACCAGAGGTACTTTTCCATCGTCAACAGAAACGGCGCTCTCATGCCGTACTTCCTCACCGTCGCCAACACCAGGGCGACCGACATGGATGTAGTGAGGAAGGGAAACGAACGCGTGCTCCGCGCGCGCCTTAACGACGCGAAGTTCTACTACGAGCAGGACATAAAGAAGAGGCTTGTCGACAGGACCGACGCGCTTAAGGGCGTCGTCTTCCAGGCGAAGCTCGGGACCTCTTACGAGAAGGTCGAGAGGTTCGCTTCCCTCGCCCTGCATATCGGAGCGAGGCTCGGATTTTCAAGGGCCGTTGACGCCGGAGAGAGACCGGCCGATTTCGCAACAGACGCATTGAACCCCGCCTCGCTCGACAGATCCAACGCGGACCCGGGTCTCTACGCCAAGTGCGTGCTCGGAAGGGCCGCGATGCTTGCCAAGGCCGACCTCACCTCCGGCATGGTAGGGGAGTTCCCTAAGCTCCAGGGCGTCATGGGCTCGATCTACGCACGGAGGTCCGGGGAGGTCGACGAGGTCTCAACCGCCATATACGAACACTATCTTCCGTCCGCATCCGGCGGGGCGCTGCCGGTGTCTATCCCCGGCGCGATAGTCTCCATAGCCGACAAACTCGACACCATCACCGGGTGCTTCGGCGTCGGGCTCATACCGACAGGCGCGCAGGACCAGTACGCGCTCCGTAGACAGGCGCTCGGCATAATAGCCATAATACTCGACAAGGGCTTCAGGGCGCCAATCGACGGGCTCGTCGAAGCCGCGCTGGCCTTCCTCGGCAAGAAGCTCCTTAAGGGGCGCGAGGAGACAAAGGAGGCCGTACTCGAGTTCTTCAAGGAGCGGCTTAAGAACCAGCTCCTCTCCCAAGACCTCTCGTTCGACTCAATCGACGCGGTCCTCTCGGCTCCGTGGTTCGACATCGTGGACGCGGTCAAGAGGGTAAAAGCCCTTGAAGACTTCAAGAAGAACCCGGCTTGCGCCTCGCTTGTCATCGCCTTCAAGAGGGTCTCGAACATCCTGAAAGGCGTGTCGGTCACTGACAAGATAGATGAGTCGCTCTTCTCCCTTCCTGAAGAGGCGAGCCTCTACGATACCGAAAAAGAGATAGCGCCGAAGATAGAGGGGTACTGGCAAAAGGGCGACTACGAGGCTGTATTTTCGACCCTCGCATCCATAAAAGGGGATATAGACGCCTTCTTTGACAAGGTCATGGTCATGGCCGAGGACGAGGGGGTGAGGAATAACCGGCTCTCCCTTTTAAGCAAACTGCGGGGCCTGTACTGGAGGATAGCTGACCTCTCCCGGCTTACTGTTTAGGGGGTTATCCCCGCGTATCACAAGGCGATTTCAGGCCGTCCACGGAAGGGTTGCCGGGACGGCCTTTTTATGGTATAAATAGTTTCATAGTTTCATAACTATGCATAAATAATCTACGAGGAGGGACCATGCTGAAAAGATTGCCCATAGCCCTTGCGTCCGTCATAATCCTGTACTCCGCAGGCGCGGCTCTCGCCGCCGAACAGGCGGACAGCCCCGCCTACGCAGAGGAGATAATCTCGATGAGGAGCTCTCTCGCCAAGGCCTTTGTCATGCCAGGCGCCGAGGTCAACGAGGATACCTTCAGGAAGGTCTGCGGCGCGGCGAGCAAAAGGGTAAAGGAGATAAACGAGAAGGGGGACGTGAAGATAAGGCACGCGGCTACGAAGTACCGGAACCCCGTAAACGCCGCGACACCCGAGGAGGCGGCCATAACCGAAAGGTTCGCGAAGGAGCCGGACCTTAAGGAGGTCTCAGACTCATTCGAGAAGGACGGCAAGAAGTTCAGCAGGTACACGAGACCCATTTATGTCGAGTCCGCGTGCCTCGCCTGCCACGGCGAGAAGGACGCAAGGCCCGAATTCGTTAAGGCCAAGTACCCTGATGACAAGGCGTACGGCTTCAAGACCGGGGACCTCCGTGGGATAATATCGGTAATCTCTCCGATCGAATGAAATTGGCAAATGTCATATGACGAGCCGCTCGATTCTGCGATCATATAAAAAAACAAGAGGAGGTTACTCGTGAAAAGGTTATTTTTTGCGATACTTACTGTCGGTTTGCTCGCCTCAGGCGCGTCATTCGCCGAGGACGACCATTCCAGGATGCATGATATGATGATGAAGCAGGGCGCGGCTTCACCCGACGACAGGATAGAATTGAAGCTCCCGGCGACGATGAAGGCGATGCAGAAGAACATGATGAGGATGCACCTCGACACGGTGAGCGAAATTACCGCGGCGCTCGCGGCTAACGACCTGCAAAAGGCCGCCGCCATATCCAAGGACAAGCTCGGCTGGTCGCCCGCAGAGGAAGAGAGGTGCGCGAAGGTCGGCGAGATGACAGGGGAGAAGGACTTTGTGTCATTAGGCAAGGCCGTGCACATGAAGGCCGACGAGTTGTCCGAGGCGGCAAAGGCCGGCAACAGAGATAAGGCGCTTGAGCACCTCGCCTCGCTCATCAAAAACTGCAACGCCTGCCACGCGAAGTTCAGGCACTAAATCTTTTCATTGAAATAAAAATCAACAGAATCAGGCGCGATCAAGGTCGCGCCTGATTCTGTTCAGGTATTTTGGTTATGGTCTGTATATGTTTTGATTATGCCACTCGATAAAATCGGAAGATGGATAATCCGCAGGTTTCACAGGTAGGTTTCTCAGGGTATTGCCCTGCAAAGCATAATATTCTCTACCATTTTCATATTCTTCTTTAATACGCCTGCTAACTTCTACTCTATAATCTCTTGTAATAGTCAAATAACCCAAATCAAACAATTTATGCAAATCAGAACGTAATAAAAGACCGTTATCGATTTTATTGGGTCCGGTTTGAGCATAGGGTTTAATGTGGGCCGCCTCTAAAACAGGTAGCGTCCTTTCACCTGTGATCGCGCAACGCCTACTATAGGCTTCTGTTACAAGAATTCTAAAAGCCCCCTGACCTAATCTGGCACGCGTTAAATATTCTCCCCCATATAAAGACGTATCTTCAGCAGCTTTTGGATTAGCCGAAATAACATCATCATTTAATAACAATTCAATTTGTCTCCAAATCTCATTGCCTGAAAAATTAACAGTATTATAGGTTTTCCCACGCACAATATTCTTGCTAAAATCATTTGGAGCTGGTATCCACTGTTTTTCAGAAAAAAAGAATGGATTGGCGAGAATAATACATCCTATTACTGGATCTGGTTCGAACGACTTCATGCCTCTGTATTTTCTAATTTTCAATAATAAATCCTCGAAACAAGCTACTCCATTCTTTTCTCCAAAAGCCTCCCACGCTAAAGATGTAGGAATTAATGTGTGTCTTACAAAAAAACCTCCCCCAACAATATAATTTAAGGGACTATGCAATTTAAATAAAAATGGTTCTCCTGGCTCAAGAGCTTTAAACGAGCCACCGCCAGGTAGCCAAAAGTTGACTTCGTCAGGTAAACGCGCTGACAAAAAACTAAACCAATCGTTATCCGTTATGCCTATCCAAAAGTTCATATAAATTTTAAAGTTGATATATCAAGCTTACATAAAGCAGTCAAGCATCTTTCACTTCACCGCCGTCCTGTGCGGCTTCTTCTTTAAGACCTCTTTCAAAAACTCGCCGGTGTACGACCCCTTTGTCCCCGCGACCTCTTCGGGCGCGCCCTCGGCGATGACCCTGCCGCCGGCGTCCCCGCCCTCGGGGCCGAGGTCGATGATGTGGTCGGCGGACTTTATCACGTCGAGGTTGTGCTCGATTATTACTATCGTGTTGCCGGCGTCCCTTAAGCTCATGAGCACGTCGAGGAGCTTCTGGATGTCGGCGAAGTGGAGGCCGGTAGTCGGCTCGTCGAGTATGTAGATCGTCCTGCCCGTTGCCCGCTTGGATAACTCCCTTGAGAGCTTTATCCTCTGCGCCTCGCCGCCGGAGAGCGTCGTCGACGGCTGGCCGATCCTTATATATCCGAGCCCTACCTCGTTAAGGGTCTTGAGCTTATCCCTTATCTGCGGCATGTGCTCGAAGAACTGGAGCCCCTCGGCTACCGACAGGTTCAGGCACTCGGAGATGTTCCTGCCCTTGTAGCGGACTTCCAGCGTATCCCTGTTGTACCGCTCGCCCCTGCATGCGTCGCACGTCACGTAGACGTCCGGGAGGAAGTGCATCTCCACCTTTATGAGCCCGTCGCCCTTGCAGGACTCGCACCTGCCGCCTTTCACATTGAAGCTGAACCGCCCCGGGCCGTAGCCCCTCACCCGCGCCTCCGGGAGCTCGCTGAAGAGCTCCCTTATGGGGGTAAAGAGCCCGGTGTAGGTGGCGGGGTTCGAGCGCGGGGTCCTGCCTATCGGAGACTGGTCGATGTCTATGACCTTGTCTATGAACTCAAGACCCGTAATCGCCGACAGGTCGCCTCCCCTCACTTTGGAATCATAGAGCCTCTTTGCGAGGTTCTTATACAGGGTGTCGATTATGAGCGTCGATTTGCCTGAGCCGGAGACGCCCGTCACGCACGTCATGAGCCCGATCGGGAACTTCACCGTGAGGTTTTTAAGGTTGTTCGCCCTTACGTCCTTCAGGACGATGTTTCTCCCGTCCGGCCTCTTCCTCTTAGACGGCACGGGTATCGCGATCTCGCCGGAGAGGTACTTGCCCGTAAGGGACGCCGGGTTCTTTATGATCTCTGAATAATCCCCTTTTGCGACTATCTCCCCGCCGTGGACGCCCGCGCCCGGGCCCATGTCGATGATATAATCGGCATCCCGCATCGTCTCCTCGTCGTGCTCGACGACGAGGACGGAGTTGCCCATGTCGCGGAGCCTCCGGAGCGCGGATAAGAGCCTCCGGTTGTCCCTCTGGTGAAGCCCTATGGAGGGCTCGTCGAGGATGTAGAGGACCCCTACGAGGGACGATCCTATCTGGGTAGCGAGCCTTATCCTCTGCCCCTCGCCGCCCGAGAGCGTCGAGGCCGCGCGTTCGAGCGCGATGTAATCGAGGCCGACGTTGGTGAGGAAGTTGAGCCTCTCCCCGATCTCTTTCAAGATTCTGCGCGCTATCTCCTGCTTCGACGGCGGGAGTTTCAGCGCCTTGAAGAACGAGAGCGCTTCCTTTATGGACATCCTGACGATATCGCTTATGGACCTGTTGTCGAGCTTTATGAAGAGCGACTCCTTCTTAAGACGCGCGCCCTCGCATGCCGGGCACGGCTGGGAGTTCATGTATTTTTCGAGGTCCTCCCTCACGTCGTCGGAATCGGTCTCGCGGTAGCGCCTCTCCAGGTTCTGCAATACGCCCTCGAAGACCTGCGTGTAGGTATAGCGCGATTTGTCGCTCTGATATAAAAACTCTATCTCATCCCCGCCGGAGCCGTTCAGCATGATGCCGCGTATCCTCTCCGGGAGCTTCTTGAACGGCGTGTTGACCGAGAACCCGTAATGGCGCGAGAGCGCCTCCAGCATCGATAAGTACCAGAACGAGGCCTGCTTGCCGGTGGACTTCGCCCAGGGAGCTATCGCCCCTTCTTTAAGCGACAAGTTGTCGTCAGGGATGACGATCCCTGCGTCGAAATAGAATTTTTCACCGAGCCCCTTGCACTCCGTGCACGCGCCGTAAGGGGAGTTGAAGGAGAAGGTCGTCGGGTTTATCTCCGGGTAGCTTATGCCACAGGCGACGCACGAGAGTTTTTCGTTGAAGAGGAGCTCTTTCGCGCCGTTGACCTCTATCTTGACGAGCCCGTCGGCAAGGCGCGCGGCGGCTTCGAGAGAGTCCGTAAGCCTCCTTAAAATCCCTTCCTTTATGATGAGCCTGTCGATGACGACGTCTATGTTATGCTTCTTCCTCTTGTCAAGCGAGGCGACTTCGGAGAGGTCGAGCATCTCCCCGTCTATCTTGACCTTTGTGTATCCGTCTTTCCTTAAGGAGTCGAGCTCTTTCCTGTACTCGCCCTTTCTCCCCCTGACTACCGGGGAGAGGAGGACTATCTTCGAGCCCTGCTGAAGCTCCATTATCCTGTCGGCCATCTGCTGGACGGTCTGCGAGGTAATGAGCCTGCCGCAGTTGTAGCAGTGCGGCTCTCCTATGCGGGCGAAGAGGAGCCTCAGGTAATCGTATACCTCGGTTACGGTCCCGACGGTCGAGCGGGGGTTTTTCGACGTGGTCTTCTGCTCGATGGAGATGGCCGGGGAGAGACCTTCAATGGAGTCCACGTCGGGCTTGTCCATCTGCTCGAGGAACTGGCGGGCGTAGGCCGATAGGCTCTCGACGTATCTCCTCTGCCCCTCGGCGTATATGGTGTCGAATGCGAGCGAGGACTTGCCGGAGCCTGAGACGCCCGTGATGACGACGAGCTTGTCCCTCGGAATTTCGAGGTCTATGGACTTGAGGTTATGTACCCTCGCGCCTTTTATGGTTATTTTTTCCATTTGTTCGCCATATCCGCGGCTATCTCTATGGCGGATATGAGGCTCTCCGGCGAGGCCACGCCCTTCCACGCGATATCGTACGCGGTCCCGTGGTCAACGGAAGTCCGTATTATCGGGAGCCCGAGTGTAGCGTTTATGCCGTCCTCGAAGTGGAGGAGCTTCAATGGCCCGAGCCCCTGGTCGTGGTACATGCATACCACGCAGTCGAACTCCTCCTTTTTGACGGCCCTGTAAAAGACGGTGTCCGGCGGGAGCGGCCCAATGGCGTTTATGCCCAGGGCGCGCGCCTTCTTTATCGCCGGGGCTATCGCCTTTTTCTCCTCGTCCCCGAACATCCCGCCTTCCCCGGCGTGCGGGTTCAAGCCCGCGACGGCTATCCTCGGCTTTTTAAAGCCGAAGAACTTCTTAAAAGAGTTATCCGTTATCTTCAAGGTCTTAAGCACTGCCTGCCTTGTCACGAGCTTCGGCACGTCCCGTATCGCCTCGTGGATGGTGACTAATATGACCTTGAGGCCGACGCCGCCGAGCATCATGGCGAAGTCTTTCGTGTCCGTGAGGTGCGCGATGAACTCCGTGTGTCCGGGAAATCCGAACCCGGCCTTCTTCGCCGCCTCCTTGCTTATCGGGGCGGTCACGATCGCGTCCGCGGACCGGTTCGAGGCCATCCGGACAGCCCCTTCTATATATGATATCATGGCCAGCCCCGATTCCCTCGTGGGTTTCCCTGGCTTCAGTGTCTTCAAATCAAGCGCAGAGACGTTTATGACCTCGCCCTCTGACAAGGGCTTGAGGCCGAGCTTGCCTGCTACGTGGTTCAACACCCCCGCGTCTCCGAAGACCACGGGGCTTGCGATTTTACGCACCCGTTTGTCGCGGAGCGCCTTCAATATTATTTCCGGGCCGACCCCGACGGGGTCGCCCATGGTGATCGCGATAATGGGCTTTTTCATATTTTTTAGGCCTTATAGAAACTCGATGCTTGTCCAGGCTGCTCAAAAAGCTCCAGATGCGAGGCGTCGAGGAGTGAGGCATGAGGCGTACTCAGTTTGTACGCCGCAATGACGAGCGACGATGACAACAAAGCAGATGGACTTTTTCAGCGGCCTGCCCTTAAATAAAAGCCCCTCGCGCCAGAGGCGTAAGGGGGTTTTTTCCAAGTCCGTATATTTTGGCTGCGCTATAAGGCTTTTTACAGCCTGATCTCTATATGAGCGGATTTCTTGACTTCTTCCAGCCAGAAATCGAACCGCTCGTCCATCGTCTTTTTGAACAGCTTGTCCTGTATTCTTCCCCTTACCTCTTCAAGCGGCATGGGCGCGGCAGGCTTCGTCTCAACGAGCTCGATGAAGTACGCGCCCTCGGAGTTGACCATGGGCCCGGCTATGCCGCCTGCCTTTAGCAGTGAAGCCGCGTCCTCTACGGATTTATCGAGCTCGCCCGCCTTCATCCACCCCATCTCCCCGCCTGAGGAGGCGCCGAAGCCTTCGGAATACGCTTTGGCGAGGAGACCGAACGGCTCGCCTTTTTTTATCCCATCCTCCACGGCCTTGAGCTTCAATTTGTAGACGTCCTTGTCCGCCGAAGGTATGAATATCATGTTCAGCCTGTACGCGGGAGGGGAGATGAACTCGTCCTGGCGTCGGCGCCAGTACGCCTCTATGTCCTCAGGCAGGACCAGTATCTTCGAGCGTATCTCCTTGTTTACGAACTTCACCTGCCGTATCTGCTCCTTCAGCTGTTCCCTGTACTCCTTATAAGTAAGCCCGCCCTGGGCAAGAGCCAGGAGGAGGCTCTCCTGCGTAAGCCCGTTCTGCTTTTTAATGTCGTCGACCGCGAGGTCTATCTCCCGCTCGCTTATGTCTATGCCCGCCTTGTCAGCCGCCTGCTTTACGAGCTTCTGCTCGATGAGCCCGTCGAGCATCTTTCCCCGAAGCTCCTCGGCCTTTTTCCCGTCCTTCTTGTCAGCGGGGCCGAGCCTCTCGGTAGCAAAAGCCGTGGCGGCGTTTAATTCGGACAGGGTGATGATGCTGTCGTTTATTACCGCGACTACCCTGTCGACGACCTCGGCCTCCGCCGCTACGCAGAACAAAGTCAGGAAGAGGAGCGGCGCGAGCGCGATCTTGATCGCACGAAAAAACATCCTCAGAGGAGCTCCCGCCTTATCTCTATCTTTGATATCTTTTTCTGTTCCCTTATCCATTCAGAAAACACCCTGTCGGCCTCATCGGCCCGAATATGTTCGATTATCTTCTTTTTTACCAAGGCGAAGTCCTCTTTGGCGGCCTTCCTCTTCGCCTCGACGAGGAAGATGTGGTAGCCGTAATCGGTCTTCACGACCGGGCTTATCTCGCCGGGCCCTAATCTGAAGACCACCGCCTCGAACTCTTTGGGCATCTCGCCCCTCGCGAAGAACCCGAGGTCGCCTCCGGCCTTGTTCTCGGGGCCGAGCGAGGCCTCCTCCGCGACTACCGCGAAGTTTGCCGGGGTGAGCCTCTTTCTTATCTTCCTCGCCTCGTTGTACGAGCCGACGACTATCATCCTGGCCCGCACCTCCGGGGGCCTGTAATAGTCCCTTATATGCTCCTTATAATATTTGAGGGCCGCCTCGTCGGTGACCCTGCCGCCTGATGTGACCCTCTCCATCATCTTCTGGATGAGGAGTTTCCGCCTTATCTCCTCTTTCCATTTATCTATGGAGCCGTACCTCTCTCTTATAGTCTCCCTGAATGTCTCGTCCCCGTAGTCTTTCCTCAAGACCTCTTCCTCGGCTGAGACCTCTTCCTCGGAGACCTTGAGTCTGAGCCTCCTGGCCTCGTAAAGGATGAGCTCCTCTTCGACGAGCTCGTTTACGAGGTCCTTCTTGAGCTCGGTTATCTCCTCAGGCGCGTAATTCCTGTCAGAGGGGATGAGTCTTTTGAGCGCGTCCCTGTACTGGGTGTAGGTGATAACGGCGTCGTTGACCTTGACGACGTATAACACATCGTTCTCAGTTGAGGCCATGCACCCGGCGAGCATGAGCGCCAAGGCAAAGAGCTTTAAGTCCCGCACCATACGAGCAATATATTTCATCAATATATCTCCGTACTTGCAACGGACACTCAAGCCCGTTAAATATATCACCCCTTGAGAAACTCTTTCAACACATATCTCGCCTCTTCTATGGGCGAGGCGTCCTCTTTCATGTATACGATGAAGTGCCCGTCCGGGGTGAGCCTGTACCGTTTCGGCTCCTTTGAGGCCATGGAAAGCGCCTTCCCGACGATCGCCTTGCCGTGGTCCGACCCCGAGAGGTCCTGGAAGGCGAAGTAGAGCCTCGTCCCCTTCTGTATGAGCTCTTTGGCGCGGACCTTTTTAAGGGGGAGCTTCAAGGACATTATCTGCATGAGGTTAAGGATAAGCGCCGGGACCTCTCCGTAGCGGTCCGCCATCTCTTCCTCTATGGCCGTTATGTCGTACTCGGAGCCGACTGAGGCGAGCCGTTTGTAGAAAGAGAGCCTCTGTCTCGCGTCCGGCATGTACTCCTCGGGGATGTACTGCGAGACCTTGAGGTTGATCTCCGGCTCGACCTCCTCTACTATCTCCTCGCCCTTTAGCTCCCTTACGGCCTCTTCAAGCAACTGCGTGTACATTTCAAACCCGACCTCGGCGATTCTCCCCGACTGGGCCGTGCCCAGGAGCTCGCCCGCGCCCCGTATTTCGAGGTCGTATGTGGCGATCTTAAAGCCGGAGCCCGGCTCGCAGAGCTCTTGAATGACCTCCATGCGTTTGCGCGCGTCGTCGGTAAGCTCGGCGATCGACGGGCATATGAAGTACGCGTAGGCCCTGTGCTTGGACCTGCCCACGCGCCCCCTCAGCTGATAGAGCTCGGCGAGCCCGAACCTGTCCGCCCTGTTTATGATGATGGTGTTGGCTGACGGGATGTCGAGGCCGGACTCGATTATGGCCGTAGATAACAATATGTCGTACTCCCTGTTTATGAACCCGAGCATCTTTTTCTCGAGCTCGCCTTCCTTCATCTGGCCGTGGGCCACGGCGACTTTAGCCTCGGGCACGGCCTTCCTCAGAAACTCCTCTATCTTTCCTATTGACTGTATCCTGTTATGGACGAAGAATACCTGGCCGCCGCGGTTAAGCTCCCTCTCTATCGCCTCCCTTATCGCCTCCTCGTCGAACCTTACGACATTCGTCCTGATGGCGAGCCTGTCTTCCGGAGGCGTATTTATTATACTCAACTCCCTGATCGAAGCCAGTGACATATGTAGGGTACGGGGAATCGGGGTGGCGGTAAGGGTCATGCAGTCGACCTTTTTCCGGATCGATTTGAGCCTTTCCTTGTGGGCGACCCCGAACCTGTGCTCCTCGTCAATGACGATCAGCCCCAAGTCCT
>JACREU010000089.1 GCA_016212705.1 Deltaproteobacteria bacterium | reverse complement strand
GCGTGAACGAATCGGGCAGCCTCCTCGACATGTACAAGAAGACCCGCGACAGGGGCTTCGGCGGCGAGGTGAAGCGGAGGATAATGCTCGGCACATATTCACTCTCCGCCGGATACTATGACGCATACTACAAGAAGGCGTCCGAGGTGCGGACACTCATAAAGAACGATTTTGAGACGGCGTTCAAGGACTGCGACGTTATCGTGACCCCGACCTCGCCTACTCCCGCATTCAGGTTCGGGGAAAAGGTCGCGGACCCGCTTACGATGTATCTGTCCGACATATTCACTATTTCGTGCAACCTCGCGGGCATTCCCGGCATATCGATCCCGTGCGGGTCCACGAAAGAGAACTTGCCGATAGGCCTTCAGATACTCGGGAAGTCTCTCGACGAATCTACGGTGCTCCGCGCCGCGCGCGCGTACGAGCGCGCAACGGGGAGCCCTTTAAAGGCCCCGGCGCTTTAAAAATCCAAACGAGGATTATCAAGGGATGAAATACGAATCCGTCATAGGTCTTGAGGTCCACGCCCAGCTCCTTACCGACTCCAAGCTCTTCTGTACCTGCTCGACGAAGTTCGGCTCAGGGCCGAACACGCAGGTCTGTCCGGTCTGCCTGGGTCTCCCCGGCGTGCTCCCGGTGCTCAACAGGCGCTCCGTCGAGTACGCGGTCAAGATGGCCCTTGCGGTCAATTGCCGCGTGAACGAGAAGAGCGTCTTCGCGAGGAAGAACTACTTTTACCCGGACCTGCCGAAGGGCTACCAGATATCCCAATATACAGAGCCGCTCGCCGAGCACGGCTACTTGGACATTGACACGAACGGCGGGAAGCGAATAGGCATAACACGCATACATATGGAAGAGGACGCGGGGAAGCTCATTCACGGCGAAGGGCCGGAGGACGCGGGATCGAGCTTTGTGGATCTGAACTGGGCGGGCGTGCCGCTTATCGAGATCGTGAGCGAGCCCGACATGCGCTCGGCGGACGAGGCGCAGGCTTACTTGAAATCGCTACGCGACATACTCGTCTATCTCGAGATATGCAGTGGCAACATGGAAGAGGGGAGTTTCCGTTGCGACGCGAACGTTTCCATTAGGCCGGTCGGAGCGGAGAAGCTCGGCACAAAGGCCGAGCTCAAGAACATGAACTCCTTCAAGTTCGTCAAAGAAGCGATAGAATACGAGATAGAGCGGCAGATAGACGTAGTCGAATCCGGCGGCAAGGTCGTGCAGGAGACGCGCCTCTTCGATTCAGCCAGGGGAATAACTGCCTCGATGCGGTCCAAGGAGGAGGCGCACGACTACCGCTACTTCCCGGACCCGGACCTCCTGCCTCTCGTTGTGAGCGCCGGCCTGATCGAAGAGCAGAGAAGGACCCTCCCCGAGCTGCCCGAGGCGAAGAGGGAGCGGTTTATAAAGGACTACTCCATCCCCGCCTACGACGCCGGGGTGCTCACCGCATCCAAGGACCTCGCCAACTATTATGAAGAGGTCGTAAAGGCGACAAATGAGCCGAAGGTGTCTTCTAACTGGGTCATGGGCGAGCTCTTGAGGTTGCTTAAGGAAGATGGAAGGGATGTAAAGGACTGCGCCGTCACTCCTGCTTCCATAGCCGGGCTTATCGAGATGATAAAGAATGGTGAGATAAGCGGCAAGATGGCCAAAGAGGTCTTCGAGGAGATGTACAAGACCGGGAAAGCGCCGAGGGAGATAGTGAAATCCAAGGGCATGGCCCAGATATCGAACGAGGACGAGCTATCGAGGATAATAGACGGCGTCATCGCCGGTAACCCCGATAACTTCGCGAGGTACAAGGCGGGCCGGGTACAGCTCTTTGGTTTCTTTGTCGGAGAGACGATGAAGGCGACCAAGGGCCAGGCGAACCCCCAGGTGATTAACAAGCTCCTCAAGGATAAGCTCGAAAAGTAAAATCTACCGATTTTAAAAACCAAAAAGGCCCGGCGAAAGCCGGGCCTTTTTGGTTTTTATATTGTCATTCCCGCGCGCCTTAAGCGGGAATCCAGTAAGAACTCCCATAAAATCGATAGGCGCGGTCTCCAGACCGCGCTCTCATTATTCCCTTAACAGCTAACCCCTCCGTGCTTCCCATACCCCCGCCACCACCAACGCCCCTCCGCACAAAAAAAGCGACAAAAGAAAGATCCCCGGCTCAAGCCCTGCCTTTAGACCCAAAAGCGCGTTAAGGAACCCGAGCCCCAGGAGAACGGAGCCGAAGAATTTCTTTCCCGCGCCTCTCCGCCTCATCCCCTGTACCTCGATTTAAGTTCTGCCATCACATCAGGCGTTATCTCGGAGAGCCCCTTTGCCTTTGCGTATCTCTCGACGCCCTTCTTGACCATCGGCCTTAAAAATGCGGGGACCTTTGCAAGTCTCTCGATAGCTTCCCCTGTCCACACAGGCTCGCTCTTATCCAAATCGGCCCTGGACTTCGGCTCATACGAGCACCATCCGTCCTCGTCCATGATATCGCCTGTGTCGGCCAGCGCGCGCGCCCTGCACCCGCCGCAGGTCTCGGCAAACTCGCAGTCCCTGCACCGCCCCTTGAGCGCGGGCGCGGCGAGCGCCGCAAAAGTCGTGTCCAGCGAGATTATCTCAGCGATCGAATGGTCCCTCAGGCTCATCGATTGAGCGGTGACAGGCATGTACGGGCACGGGGTCACGAGGCCGTCGGGAGATATCCTCAGATATCCTTTTCCTGCGATGCACCCCGATGTGCCTGTTGAGAGGGCCGATGAAGGTTCAGTGAGCCTCAATATGTGCGGGGCGCATCTGGCGCGCGCCGCTACACAGCCTTCATTGGAGAGTTCCACGATCTCTTTCAGAGCCTCTTCGTATTCGGCGGGGGTTATATCGCTCATCCGCTCCCCCCTGCCGGTGCAGACGAGGAAGAAGAAGTTCACCCCGCGCGCGCCGGTCTCCCCCGCGAACGATGCGAGTCTGCGGAGCCTCCCCCGGTTCTCCTTCGTCACGGTCGCGTGGATCTGAAAGTCTATCCTCTCGTCCTTAAGATATTGAAGCCCCTCTACCGTCTTTTGCCACGCATCTTTCACGCCGCGAAAGCTGTCATGAAATGACGGCTCTATCGAATCGACGCTTACGCCCGCGCCCTTTATGCCGCATTCACGGATGCGCCGCGCGGCTTCTCTGTCTATGACCGTCCCGTTCGTGCCGAGCACGACGGTCAGACCTTTTGAATTTGCGTATGAGGCGATATCATATATGTCAGGCCTCAAGAGCGGCTCGCCGCCAGTAAGTATCAGCATCGCGCTAGGGGCTTCGTCCGCTATCTTATCGACAAACCCGAAGGCCTCGGCGGTAGAGACGTCGTCCCTGCCATCGAGCTCGCCTGCGTCAAGGTAGCAATGGGCGCATTTCAAGTTGCATCTTTTGGTGATGTTCCATGAGATGAGGAAAGGTTTTTGGGATGAGTCCGTCACTCGCCGAGGCGCTCCCTGACCTTCCTCATGAATAGAGGGGTGATGACCGCGACGCCGTCTTTTCGCGCCGCGTCTTCTGCCATCTTCCTTACCATCTGCCTGACGAATGAAGGTATGGACGAGAGTATCTTCTCTGCCTCGGCGTCCCACTCCACGCCGGACGCGGCTGTTTGAGGCAATGCCGCCTCTTTTGATGTGATAAGTATGTTGCAGGGCGCTTCGCGGAGGCAGTTCTCTGCAACCGACCCTATATCGAGCGAAGGGACCGCGTGCGCGCCAACTCTCCCGAGCGCGAGGATAAAGGGCCTCTTCGTTTGACAATATCTGATTATCTCCGCCGAGGCCTTGCCGGAAAGGAGGGCAGTCTTAAGATTTACGCCAGTTGCTCCCGCCATCTTTGCGGCGGACTCAAGGTGCCCGGCATAAATTTTGGCGAGCCCCTTGTCGATTATCTCATCGTGGAGCCTTTCCTGCTCCTTGAAGCGGAAGAGCCTCCCCGCCTCCTCAGACAATACCCCCGCTATCGAGCGGAAGGCGGTCCTGTGGAAGTCCGGGTCGAACGCGCTTAGGGCCGCGACACCTGTATTAAAGACCTTCGAGAGATGGGTCGCCGCGTTCAGAGCGCCGAAGGAAGCGGCACTCCCGTCTATCGCGGCGACGATATTATTCGAAGGCCCGGAGAATGAGGCGTCCTTCATTATAAGAATGTCGCATTTAATACGCCTTGCGACCCTCTCGACGACCGACCCTATCCTTGAGATATCCGTCTTTCCGAGCCCGTGCGCGCCCATGACGACGAGGTCGTAGGCGTTCTCTTCCGCCTCTTTGACTATCTCTTCGAAGTTTTTGCCTTCCCTGCTAATACATAAGGCCTTCAGCCCTGTGCCTTCAGCCCTTGCGAGAAACGGCGCGATGTAGGAGTCCGATATTATCCTGAGCCCCTTTTCAATGAGCCCCTCGTGTATCTCCCTCTGCTCCTTAAGCTTCTTTTCTGCCCTGTATTCGGCTGGTAGCCCGCCCTCCATTTCCTTGAACCGCTCGCTGTGGAGCCGGGCCGCGTAGACATGACAGCCGGCGACGGTCGCGCGCGAGGCCTCGGCGATGCGTAAGCCCGCCTCAACGCCTGAGTTGGCATAGTCCGAATTGTCAAGGCAGAAGAGTATCTTTCTATACATAGGGCCCTATATTATCACAACTCCCGCAAACAAAAAAAGCGGGGTCCTCGCCGGACGGGCAAATTCATATCGATATGGTAAGGGGGTTCGTTAGACAGGAGAAACCAATGGACGATTTTGGCCCCGCGCCGAGCGGCCCTCGCCGGACGGGCAAATTCATATCGAGTTGTAAAAGGGTTTGTTAGACTGAGGAATCCATGGACGATTTTGGCCCCGCGCCGAGCGGTCCTCGCTTTGATCTAATCAAAAATCTGTCATTTTGAGATTGCTTCGTCGCTCCGCTCGGCTGGGCAAAGCCGCTTTATATGGATTTGCCAATCGGCGAGGACCGC
>JACREU010000088.1 GCA_016212705.1 Deltaproteobacteria bacterium | reverse complement strand
CGGCTCGCTCGTCACTTCCTCCCTTAAGGTCGCTCACCCTATCCCTGGTATTTTTTTAAAAACGGCGGACCGGACTTATACTGGGATGATTTTAAATACTCCCTTGCCGTCCGCTTCCATTTGCATATCTATTATAGTAAACTCTTCCTATGGAACTCTTTGAATTTGAAAAGGTAAAAACACCGGCGGCCCCTCTTGCCGGGAGGATGCGCCCGAGGACGATAGACGAGTTCGAGGGGCAGGGACACCTTGTCGGAGAGGGAAAGTTCCTGAGGCGCGTCATCGCCAAGGGGGAGCTCCCTTCCCTCATACTCTGGGGGCCGCCGGGGTCGGGGAAGACGACACTCGCGCGCATCATAGCAGAGGCCTCGAAGTCCGAGTTCGTACAGTTCTCGGCGGTCCTCTCAGGGGTCAAAGAGATACGGGAGGTCGAGAAAGAGGCGAAGGCTAATATCAAGCGGGGCAAAAGGACCGTCCTCTTTGTCGACGAGATACACAGGTTCAACAAGGGACAGCAGGACGCCTTCCTCCATAGCGTCGAGGACGGGACGATCACGCTCATAGGCGCGACGACCGAGAACCCGTCGTTCGAGGTGAACGCGCCGCTCCTATCCAGGTGCAAGGTGCTTGTGCTTGAATCGCTTTCCGACGATTCAATTAAGAACATCCTTAACCGGGCGATTATCGACAAAGACCGTGGAATGGGGCCTATTGAAGCTGACATAGACCCCGACGTAATCGACTTTCTCACCGATGGCGCAGAGGGCGACGCAAGGAGCGCGCTAAACGCCCTGGAGACCGCGTACATGATAGCGGATACCGGCGAAGGGGGCAGACGCCATATAACTATGGACGTCGCGGTAGAGGCGATGCAGAGGAAGGCGCTCCTCTATGACAAGGCGGGCGAGGAACACTACAACGTGATATCGGCCTTCATAAAGTCGATGCGCGGGAGCGACCCGGACGCCGCGCTCTACTGGCTCGCCCGCATGATAGAGGCCGGTGAGGACCCGCTCTTCATCGTCCGGCGGATGGTCATATTCGCCTCAGAAGACATCGGCAACGCAGACCCGAGGGCGTTGTCCGTCGCGATCTCCGTAAAGGACGCCGTCCACTTCGTCGGCATGCCAGAGGGGTGGATACCGCTCGCCCAGGGTGTAGCCTACCTCGCCACGGCCCCGAAATCCAACGCCTCCTACATGGCCTATCTCGAAGCGCTCTCCGACATCAAAAAGACAGGGGCGCTCCCTGTCCCCATGCACATAAGGAACGCGCCGACCAGCCTCATGAAGGACCTCGGCTACGGCAAGGGGTACAAGTACCCGCACAGCTACAAGGGGGCGTATGTGGAGGAGGATTACCTGCCGGATATGCTCAAAGGAAAAAAGTACTACAAGCCGTCAGAGCGCGGGTATGAGAAAGAGATAGACGAGCGGATGAAAAAGAAGAAAGAGTAGAGAGTGCGTGCGGGTTCAGGTTTGCAACCTGAGCCATTTATTTTCGTACTAGTAGCCACGAATCTTTCGGGCGGCCAACTGAGCAAAGCGTTTTGCGCCCTGCCGGGCTTTTTTCGGCATGGGGATTCTCGCTACGCCCTCCCCCTCCCCCGCTCGGCGCGGGGCCAATTTCAAATCGGGTCACTTAAGTCTACCTGAAGCACAGTTGCCCGATACGGATTTGCCAGTCCGGCGAGGACCGCTCGCCCCTGAGTAAGCTGTCGCGCCTTTTTACTTCCCCGGCTCGCTCATATAGCTTCCTCCCTTAAGGTCGCTTCACCCTATGCCTGAGATTTCTGAAAAACAAAGATTCAAATGAAAATCCGGCATTGTCAACCCATCATCCATTTATGTTGACAATGCTCTTTTACCCATGTTATTCAACTAAGTACAGGATTTCAACGAAAAGGTGTCAAGATGAGCATAGGGATACTTGAAAAAGCGCTTATAAGCGGCTTAAGCGGTGAAGGGTTAGGCGCGGACGACGCCCGCACCCTCGCCTCGCTACCTGATGAGGAAATATACTCCATCATAGCGGTCACCGAGGCGGTGAGGAGAAGACACAAGGGGGATGAAGTCAACCTCTGCGCCATAGTGAACGCAAAGAGCGGCCTCTGCAAGGAGGACTGTTCGTTCTGCTCCCAGTCGGTCGAGTACTCTACCGGAATAAACGAATATGCGATGAGGCCTCCTCATGAAATTGTAAACGCCGCAAAAGAGGCGCAAACCTACGGCGCTCGCGAGTTCTCGATAGTAACGAGCGGCACCAGGATCGAAAAGGACAGGGACGTCGAGGCGCTCATCGACGCGCTCTCTTCCATGAAAAACGGTGTTGCCATGGAGAGGTGCGCTTCACTTGGGATATTGAAGCGCGAAACGCTCAAGAGGCTCAAGGACGCGGGGCTTGAGAGCTTTCACCACAACCTTGAGACCGGGAGGTCCTTCTTCCCGAATGTCTGCACTACGCACGCCTATGACGACGACGTAGAGGCCGTCCGCGCGGCAAAGGGGCTCGGCTTCCATGTATGCTCAGGAGGGATATTCGGGCTCGGCGAGGCGTGGGAGGACAGGATTGAGCTCGCCTCGACCTTAAAGGAGCTCGACGTAGATTCCATACCGGTCAACTTTTTGAACCCCAGGCCCGGCACGCCGCTTGAGAACGCGAAAAACCTCACGCCCATCGAGTGCCTGAAGGTCATCGCGCTCCTCCGCCTCATGCTCCCGGAAAAAGACATAGTCGTCTGCGGGGGGAGGCATGTGAACCTCCGAGACCTCCAGCCCCTCATATTCGCCGCAGGAGCGAACGGGATGATGGTCGGGAATTATCTCACTACCCCCGGGAGGGACCCCAAGGACGACCTCCAGATGCTTAAAGACCTGGGGCTTAAACCAAAGGGGCTTTGATTCTAAAAATTGTTATTTTTCCTGCTGCTCGGCGCAGGGCCAAAGTTAATATGGAGTCTCTGGTCAAGTCAATTCCCAGCCGTTTGATACGGACTTGCCCGTCCGGCCAGGACTGCGTCAGGTCGGAAATAAAAATGCTCACATATTACCATATATGCTCCGCTTTTTATTTCCGCCCTTCCTTGACCTCAGAAAAAATTCCTAATTTTTAGAGGTAGCCATTAATAATCTCCTCTGCCGTTTAGGAAATTACCGATGCATACCGAAATCCTAAAAGAACTCTCAAAGATAGAGGCCGCGGGTCTTAAGCGCATACTTAAGACCATCGATGGCCCGCAAGGGCCGCGCGTTGTCGTCAACGGGCACACATCCCTACTCTTTTGCTCCAACGATTATCTCGGCCTCGCCAACCACCCGAGGCTTAAAGCCTCGGCAAAACGGGCGATAGACGAATACGGCGTCGGCGCCGGGGCCTCCCGCCTGGTATCCGGCAATACGGCCCTGCATGAGGCGCTTGAGGAGCGGATAAGTCGGTTCAAAGGGACTGAGGCCGCGCTCGTTTTCAACTCAGGCTACACGG
>JACREU010000013.1 GCA_016212705.1 Deltaproteobacteria bacterium | reverse complement strand
GGCGAATACAGGCGCCGCCCCGATCCTCGCGAAGGAGAGGCTATTTGGCAGGTTTATTATCTGGCTCACGGCTTTTCCGTCTCACTTTGTTTAAAGTCTATTTATACCAAAAAGTGGCGGGAATTCAAGGAAAAACGGGAAAGGAGGAATGCGGGAGGCGTTAGCGCCCTGCGCAAAACATCGCAGGGCGTACCCTGCGCACCTTTTATTTTTTATACAGTCTCGTAGGGTGCGCTATGCGCACCATTGATTATTCGCCCCTATATTCGACAACGATTTCATCCCAATCCGCAAGGGTAAAGAGCTTTCGACAACATCAAAAATTATTCTTGAATGGTGCGCACAGCGCACCCTACGCTACTACGCTACTACCATTGAATTGCAATCAAAACAAAAAACCCCATAAACCTTCCGGTTTATGGGGTGGTTATTTCCGAATCTGTCTTGCGGACCTTAAGCCCCTGTCCCCTTATACTGTCCGTAATAATAGAGGACCCGCTTCACATAGGTCTGCGTCTCCGAATATGGCGGGATCGTTCCGTACTTCAATACAGCGTTCTCTCCCGCGTTGTACGCGGCGACGGCCAGAGGTATCTTCCAGTCGAACATCTTAAGAAGCTTGCTCAAGTACCTGATGCCCCCTTCGACGTTGTCCTCGGGGTCGTGGACGTCGCGCACCCCCATGATCCTCGCCGTCTCGGGCATTAACTGCATGAGGCCCCTGGCCCCGGCGACCGACACGGCGGCGGAATCAAAATCGCTCTCGGCCTTTACTATCGCCTTTACAAGCTTCGGGTCTATGCCGTAGCGCTGTGCGGCGTTATAGATGATATCCTCGTACTTACCGTTTACGGGTATCTTCGTCGAATAGGCGGTATTCTTGTACGCGGCTGACTCGGAAGTGGCGAGAGCCTTCTGCTTCCTCTCGGACATCATCCACTTGTACCTGGTCGTGGTAGGGACGTTCGTTATATGCACGACCCCGTCCTCATCCACATACCTGTAGAAGTCCGCCGATGCGGCACCGGAGAGCATGAATACCACGACAACCGCTAAAAAAACCGGATTTATCATTCTCTTAAACATTTAACACCCTCTGGAGACACTCTATCAAAAGGAACTCTCCCCGACTAAAGTGTATTACTTATTACACAATTTGGCAAGCACCTAAGTCACGTGCTTGGCGCACGGCCAGAGTCCAAATCGGGATCCTCAGGGATTTCATAAGCACAGCCGATTTTTACAACTTGCCCGTCTCCGGCGCGTCCTTCCGGCAAGAAGATTGACAAAGCCTTTCTCTTGTCTTAATCTCTTTAGAGGCCCTGTATGTCTTATCGGATGCACAGGGCCCCGACTTTACTCTTTTAAGGGGCGGGTGTGGAAAAAAGGACCGATTTTCTGGTTATCGGGAGCGGCATCGCGGGGTTGAGCTTCGCGCTCAAGGCCGCTCAAATCGGGACCGTGTCTATAATAACCAAACGCGCCATAAGGGAATCCGCGACCTTCTACGCCCAGGGCGGCATCGCCTCGGTCATAAGCAAAGAAGACACCTTCGAGGCCCACATAAAGGACACCTTATACGCCGGGGCCGGGCTCTGCCGCGAGGACATAGTCGAGCTCGTAGTAAGAGACGGGCCTGCGCGCATCCACGAGCTCATAGAGCTCGGCGTCAAGTTCTCGAGCAGGGTCAACGGACACGAACGCGAGCTCGATCTCGGCAGAGAAGGCGGGCACTCGAAGAGGCGCATAGTACACGCCGAGGACCTTACCGGCAAGGCCGTCGAGGAGGCGCTCGTCTCAGCCGTCGAGGCAAACCAGAACATCAGAGTCTTCGAAAACCACATCGCCATCGACCTCCTCTCCCACGCCAAGTTCGTCGGGCCGACCGACGAGGAAGGCATCTGGGGGGCGTACGCGCTCGACAAAACATCGGGCGAGGTGCATACCTTTCTCGCGAAGGCGACACTGCTCGCAACCGGAGGCGCCGGCAAGGTCTACCTGTATACGAGCAACCCCGACATAGCCACGGGCGACGGCATCTCGATGGCATACAGGGCCGGCGCGGACATAGCGAATATGGAGTTCATCCAGTTCCACCCGACCTGCCTCTATCACTCGAAGGCCAAGAGCTTTCTTATATCAGAAGCGCTTAGAGGCGAAGGCGGGGTCCTACGGCTCAAAGACAACGACGCCTTCATGAAGAGACACCACCCAATGGCCGACCTCGCGCCGAGGGACATAGTGGCCCGCGCCATAGACTTCGAGCTAAAAAAAAGCGGCGACGACTGCGTCTACCTCGACATGACATCGAAGCAGGCGGGCTTTTTAAGGGAACGCTTCCCTAACATCTACACCAGGTGCCTCGAATTCGGCATCGACATGACAAAAGAGCCGATACCGGTCGTCCCGGCCGCCCACTATACATGCGGCGGGGTTGTGACCGGCGCCGACGGCCTGTCCACGATAAAGAGGCTCTACGTCGCCGGAGAGAGCGCCTGCACTGGCCTTCACGGCGCGAACAGGCTCGCCTCGAACTCGCTCCTTGAATCCCTCGTCATAGCCGAGAGGGCCTCCAGGCACGCCGGAGATGTGGTAAAGGCGACGAAAGACGCCGTCCCCTCCATCCCTGCGTGGGAGCCGGGCGGCGCGGTCGTGAGCGACGAGGCTGTCGTCATCACCCAGAACTGGGACGAGATAAGGCGCTTCATGTGGAACTACGTCGGGATCGTAAGGTCGGATAAGAGGCTTGAGAGGGCCGAGAGGCGGATCGGCCTTTTGAAGGAAGAGATCAACGACTACTACTGGAACTTTAAAATTACGAATAACCTGATAGAACTCCGTAACATCTCAACCGTCGCCGAGCTCATCATCAGGTCCGCGCGGCTGAGGAAGGAGTCCCGCGGCCTCCACTACAACATAGACTACCCGGAGAAGGACGACGTGAACTTCCTCAAGGACACTGTCCTCCGGCTCCCCAACCCCACGAAGGCCTGATTTGCTCGGAAGCCGTAGCTATAAATTTCGGCGGATAAAATCGTGATATTAGACTGTTGCGGAGACGTTGCCGAAGGGGTCTTTGAACTCGACGTAGACCTTTGAGACAAAATCATGAAGATTTATTAAATGGTGCGCACGGCGCACCCTACCCGGCTAACGGCGCCAGATGTAGTCAATTACCGAACTGTCCTTATGCTTCAAAAAATCTGTCAGTTAATGATCGTATCGTTTCCAATCGGTTCTTTGGCCTAACAATTTCAAAAACCACAGATGTGAAATGACGTTGTAGTATTTCGGCTTCTTGGAGTTCTATTCTTGATATTTTGCCATAAAAAAGATTATAAGAGGCTACAAGGAAGTCTAAAGCTACATTGCGATAGCCTCGATAGGCAGGCGACTTATCTAAGCCATAGCCATCAGAACGATCGATATTTGGGAAAAAGAAACGACCTTGTTCGATAAGGGCGGAAAGACACGCAAGATCCTCGTTGGGTGTGATAGGTTGCCAATAAGCATGCATGAGCCTCAGTTTTATTAGAATAGTAACAACCTCACCGTGCCACTTCAGGAGATTATTGGTGTATTCATTTTCTACTTGGTACTTAGAGTGACGGCGATCGCGTAAGTAAAAAATTGCCAGGGAAATTGATAGTAATAATGAAAGACCTGCGATTATATTGGCAATCATATTAGATTCCGATTCCACTGGTTAACTGTTATTGATTTTGCCATGCATGACTTCGTGGTTGAATTCGGGATCTTGAGCCAGCCGGGTAAGGTGCGCCGTGCGCACCTTACAAGACTATCTCGCCGGGACCGGGTGGAGTTTTATCGTGACGGTCGTCCCCTCGCCCTTCTTGCTCTCCACCTCTATGTCGCCGCCGTGGTCGATGACTATCCTGTAGGTGATGGTCAGGCCGAGCCCGGCGCCCTCGAACTTCGAGGACTGGAACGGGTTGAATATCTTCCTGATCTCGTCCGGGCTTATGCCTCCTCCGGTGTCGGTTATCCTGATAACGAGGACCGAGTCCGGGGACGGCAGGGTCTCTACCCTTATTTCGCCCTTATTGTCTATCGCCTCCACCGAGTTCTGGAGTATGTTGTAAAGGGCGCTCTTGAAGTTGCCGTAGTCGAGTTTCACAACCGGCGGATCAGGCATGAGGAGCTTCAAGACCTTGATGTCCTTGCCCTTGACCTCGATGAGCTCCTCTATCTCTTTTACGGCGCCGCCTATGACCTTGTTGATATCGCCGGGCGCGAGAGTGGATGAGAGTATGCGCTTGTACTCGTCTATCCTCTGGAGCATCCTTTCAAGGCGCTCGACGGACTTTATGATCCACTGGGCGTACTCCTTGTGCTGTGGGTCGGTCTCGCCCTCGAAGAGCCTTCTGGCCATGCCGCCTATGGCGGTAAGCGGGTTCCTTATCTCGTGGGCTATGCCGTCGACCATGCCGCCCAAGGCCGCCATCTTCTCTGTGTCGCGCAGGCGGGTCTGGAGCGCCCTCATGCGGAGAAGCGACTTTACCCTCGCCGCCACCTCCTGGAGGCTGTAGGGCTTGTTTATGTAGTCCTCGGCGCCGACCTCGAAGCCGAGGACCTTGTCCTCTATCTCGGTCCTGCCCGTGAGCATGATGACAGGGATGTATCGGGTCTCCTCGCGGGACTTGAGTTGCCTTAAAGCCTCATACCCGTCCATCTGCGGCATCATGACGTCCATGAGGATCAAGTCCGGCGGGTTCTGCCTGACCTTCGCGAGCGCCTCTATCCCGTTTCTCGCGCTCGTGACCTCGTAGCCCTCCCGTTCGAGCTTGGCTGAGAGGAGCGAGAGGTTTCTTTCGTCGTCGTCTACCGCAAGTACCCTTGGTTTCATCTGAGAGTTTCGCCCATATCCCTTTTTGTCTCAAGCCCGTCTTTTATTGCCTTGAGACCGCGGGCCTTTTCAATGTCGCCTGAGCCTTCCAATACGGATATCATCCTCCCGAGGCTCCTCAAAGCGAAGGTCGCGTCCTTTCCGCTCAGGCTGACGTAATAGGAGCGCTCGAGGAGATAGAGCGCTTCGTCCTTCCTGCCCAGCACGAGTTCTGCCTCGGCCATGGAGGAGAGGTCGCGCGCTATCCTGGTCGAGAGGCCGAGCCTTTTGTCTTTCTCGTAAGCGGCCTCGTAGTATTTGAACGCGCCCGCATGGTCGCCTGAAGCGAACGCGGCGTCTCCGAGGCCCCTTAAAGAGTTGGCGGCCTCTCCATCGTCGCCGGCGGACTCATTGATCGAGAGCGCCCTCTCAAAGATAGTGACAGCCTCACCCGCTCTGTCATCGGATAAAACGATGGATGCCTTAAGGTTGAGCTTTCCGCCGGACTCTTTCCTTGAGAGGACTGCGTCCGCCGCAATCGATTCATCAATGTATTTCATGGCAGAGGGCTTATCATTTAGCATGAGCTCGGCCTTGGCGAGCGTCGCGTAGGCCTCTGAGAGGACCTCGCGGAAGCCTTCGGTCGTCGAGAGCCTCACGGCCTCGCCGAGGACGCGCCTGGCGGAGTCCGCATCGTTGACCTGTATATATACCCTGCCTATGTCCACGAGGTCAAGGGCCTCGGATTTTCTGTCGTCAGAGGCCCTGTCCATGCTCAAGGCCTCGGTGAAACGGTCCAAAGCGCGTTGGTAGTTACCCTCCGCATACCCGGCCACCCCTTTCATCCTCGCCTCAGAGGACTGTGACGCCAGCCGCGCGTCCTCCACGCGCGGGGCGCACCCGTAGACGAGGCCTGCGGCCAATATCAACATTATGAGTTTTTCAAACCTCATCATTCGGCCTTTTTCATCGGAGCGGACTTGCCGTTGTTAAGCAGGAAGCCGTCGAAAGGCACGAGCTCCGGCCCCTTCACTGGAGGGATCATAAGCCTCACGGGCCAGCTCTCTTTTACGCCCTTGACCATTTCTCTGCCCTCCCGGAGCGTCTCATCCGCGTTGACGAGCATCTCCCGTATCCTCGGGGTCTCTTTTGCGAGCGCGTCGGTCAAGAGCCTCACATTGTCGGCTATGCGATCGACCTTTTCCATCGTCTCAGGGAGCCTGTCAAACACGGCCCCGGCCTTGCCGGTCGCGTCCTCTATCCTCGTTATGACCGGGTCGAGACGCGTTATGGTCCTGTCGGCGTTATCAATAAGGGCCTTTGTCCTGTCGTTTAAGTCGAGTACGAGCCTGTCCGCGTCCCTTATAGACTTTCCGGCGTCCTTTAGTGTCGCGTCAACCGTCTTCCTCGTCTCCCTCACCTCTACCGAGAGTTCCTTAAGGTTCGAGAGCATCACCTTTATATCGCCCTCCGGGTCGTTGACGTAATGTATGATCTCCGTTATCTCGTTCAGCACAGGCTTCGCCTTCTCTACAAGCTCCTCCATCCCGCCCTCTTTCACGTACTGGATCGCGTCGTTGTTGACGAGCATGCGCCTGCCCGCGTTGCCTGCCGTTACCTCGACGTACGGGTCCCCTATCAGCCCCTCCTTGGAAAGGCGCGCGAGCGAATCGTCCCTTATCCAGCGCTCGTACTTTCTGTTCAGCTCAACGACTATCCTGACCTTCGCGTCCTCGGTAAGCTCTATCTTTTTAACCCTTCCGATCCTGAAGCCGGAGAGCTTTACAGGCATCCCTTCGACAAACCCGGAACCGCTTTCGGATATGAAATATACCCTGTACTTAGCTGAAAAAAGGTCCTTCTCAAGGCCTATGAAGGCCATGACGAGCGCGACACCCAAAATGGCTATCACGACCATTATTCCGGTTTTGATCTCGAGGTTTTTAAACCTCGGGTCTTTCTGCCTTATCGTCATCCTAAGCCCTTATTTCTTCTGATATCATGCTACACTCAATTCTTATTACGCGATGGGGCCGTACGTGCGGCGCGTCCGCGTCGGACAGGGCTGTAAAGACAAGGAGGCTCCCCGGGTTCGACTCATGGTACTGAAGGAGGAGCGACGAGAGGCCGGTCTTTTCAGTATCCGTCAGGCCGTCCCAGAGGTTCTCACAGACGACTATCACCGGTTTCAGGACAAGAGCCCGCGCGAGCGCGATTTCCTTTTTCGCGTAAAGCGGAAGCATCCCCGGCAGGCCCCAGAGGTCGCCCCTGAAGCCGGTCCCGTCCAGGAGCCTCGCCGCCTCCCGCATGGCATCCTCATAGGATAGGGCGGTGCGGTGGTAGATGAGCGGCAACGCGACGTTTTCAATGACCTTCAAATTGCTTATGAGGACGGAGTCGTGAAAGACGAACCCCATCTTCTCTCTGAGCTTATTGAGCCCCTCTTTCGTAAGCGAAGCGATATCCTCGCCGAAGACCCTTACCGTGCCCTTATCGGGCATGGAGAGTCCGGCGAGCATCCTTATAAGGACGCTTTTTCCGGAGGCCACGGGCGCGATGATGAGCACCCTCTCCCCGCCTGAGAAAGAAAGGGTCGCGTCCTCGAAAAGGGGGCGGCCCGCCTCGTTGTAGCAGGATACGGACTTTATATCGACAATCGTTCCCATAATACTCAGATAAAAAAGAGGATGGTTATGACCGCGTCGGTCACGAAAACGAGCCTGAGGCTCCCCATGACCGCCTTCGTTGTAGCCTGCGGAATCTCTGTTATCGACCTCTTGACCCTCAGGCCGTAATAAGAGCTGACGGTCCCGATGATGAGCCCGAAGAGGAGGCTCTTAAGGAGCGAGACCGAGACCTCGACAAAACCCATGGCCTGCATGATTGAATCGACAAAGACGGAAAAAGCGATGTTCTTTCCAAAACCGGCGAGCAGGTAGCCGCCGAGTATCGATATCGCCTCAAAATAAAAAGTGAGGACGAAGACGCTTATCATCGTCCCGAGGACCCTCGGCGCCACGAGATAGTGCATGGGGTCTATGCCCATCACCTCGAGCGCCGAGACCTCGTTCGAGCTCTTCATCAGCCCGAGCTCGGAAGCCATCGCGGTGCCGCTCCTGGCAATCACTATAACGGAGGCGAAGACAGGCCCGAGCTCCCTTATGAGGACCCAGACGAGTATCTCGCCGATGAGCCCCTCGCCTCCGAGCCTCGGCAGGATGCTCAAGGCCTGGGTGACGATGATTAGCCCGATGATCAGGGCTATCCAGGATATTATCGGGAGCGCCTCGAAGGCCGTGAAATAGACCTGCTTAAGGAGGACGTCAAGTGTGGCCTTGCGTCCGAGGTTGAACCGGAAAAGGACGGATTCCGCCGTTGAGACGATTATCTTCCAGAACTCAAAGAGGACCTTCGCCCTCTCCAGGAGCTCCCTGCCTAACGTTTTAAGCGTTTCCATTCATTTTCTTCGCCTTGACAGGCCGCTCAAAAACCATAAAATCGCTCAGGCCTCAAATAAGCGCCGGGAGCGAGGCGCCGAGAGGCGATGTTGATTCGGCGTCCCTATCCTGAACGCCTGCGCCCAGGGCCTTGATTCCAGCGAAGCAGAAGGGCTCCGGGAGAGTCCTGTAAAGAAATTCCAGGGGGACTTCCCTGACGCGGAAGTCCCCCTCGTTTGATCCCGCCGGAAAACTGGCGGTTAAAGGATCAGAAGTCCGCCCTTAACGACAGGAACGGGCCGGAAAGAGAGACCTCGGCGAGGTCGTCGTCGCTCTCGGCGTGCATCTTGAATATCCTGTACCCGCCGGAGATTATGACAAACGGGGCGGGCTTCAGATTTACCGCCGCCTCGGCGTCTACGAGGTACGCCGAAGACCCGAGGGATATGCCGGTGATCTCGCCGCCGACCGAGAATATCATCGGCAGGCCTACCTGCGCGGCGACCCCTACCGTCGGTATCGGGAGCTTGAACGTCTCCGACTCGTCGAGGCCGAGCGCGGCGGAGGCGAGCGAGGCGTCGCCGTCGAAGTACTTGAGCTCCACTATCACCCCGAGCTTGTTGTTCAGCATGTCTATGAAGTCGTACTCGTACCCGAGCCTGTGGTACGCGAGGTTCAATTCGGAATCCACGTCGGCGTTGGCGGTGTAGGTCTGCCCGGCGAAGGTAACGGATTGGGTTAAGGTCGTCGATCCGCTCCACTTAAGCGGCATGTACCCGTACCTGAGCTTGTGGCTCCCGAGCTCTAATGTGACCCTGCCCTCGAAGAAGTTCTTGTCCTCCATGCCGAGGTCGTCGACGATGTCGAGTTCGGTGCCGACCGGGCCGTTAGAGACCTGGACCGTGCCGTCCATGTTCGTAAACCAGTACCTGCCCTCGACGTCCACTACCGCCGAAGCGGTAGCGGCGGTAGCGAGCGTTGCCGCAAAGACCAAAGAAGCCGCGAGAAACTTTTTCACATACACCTCCGGAATGGATTTATCTTGATTCTCTCTCAAGGTTGATGCGCCGCGGCTTGCCGCGGCCTTAATCCACTTCCCCTTTATGGGGGAAGGGCTGGCGATGGCGAAAGACTTCGCCCTCCGCTATCCCATCCCGTCAGATGAAAAGGAAGTGTCAAAAGACGGCCTGCCACTATCTGAGGACGAATACGACCTTCGCGCCCTCGAGGTAGTTGGCCGACTGGTTCGACGAGAATATCTGTGACGCGTCTTCGGGCGCCACCTCGACGTCGGTCCCTTTTACAACGCCTCCTGCCTTCACGATGAGCGGGTTCGAAGAGCCCCGCTCGGAGAGCAGCGCCTTGGCCTTGCCCACGTCGTTCGTGTACTCTGCCGCGCCCCTCTCGACAAGGATATCCTGCGCGACCCGCGCCGGGTCGTAGATCATCTCTCCGTTCTTCGTCACTATCCTGTTTATGAGCGCGGGCTTAAAGGCCTGCGACCTGCAATCTATTATGAGGCCGTCGTGCCTCGCCTGCATGACGTCGGGTTGCGACTGGTACGGGAGGAATGCCGGGGGCGGCAACATCTGCACCACCTGGGGGAGGAGCTGGGCGAAGATGCCGTTGGGGCCGGTCAGCGGGACGGATAAGTAGACAACCGCTGTCTCCGAGAGCGGGTCATAGCCCTCCTTGACTATCTGCGCCCCTTTGACTATCCCCTGGACCGTAGAGCGTATGGTATCGGATTCCGCGGCCATGTTCACGACCGACGTATCGCCTGTTACGGTCACGCCTTCCATTATCTCCGCCACTTCCCTAAAGGCCACGACCTTAGCGCCTCTAAGCGCCATGAGCCTCCTCTGTCCGGACGGGAGGCCCCTGTCGGCGACGGCCTCGCCCTTTACGACTATCGAGCCTGTCACAAACGCCTGCCTCTGGTCGGTCGTCACCTGCGGCATGACCTCGGCCCGGGCGGCCACGGCGAAAAGGAACAGGACCACGGGTACGATAAGGACCTTGAGTATTCTCATCCTTCCTCCTTAACAGGGCTTATACCCTCAAACCTGGATTTGTTCAGTGACTTTGGATATTGAATAAACCCGTCAACCTCATGGGACTCTCTCAACCACGGCCATAACAACCATTAGGCTATCTTTAAAAATTAGGAATTTTTTCTGAGGTCAAGGAAGGGCGGAAATAAAAAGCGCAGGCATATACGGTAATATGTGAGCCTTTTTATTTCCGCCCTGACACAGTCCTGCCGGACAGGCAAATTTCATATCAAACGACTGAAGATTGATTAACCCCAGGGGCTCCGTTTGATATTTGGCCCTGCGCCGAGCAGTCAGGAAAAATAACAATTTTTAAAGGTAGCCATTAATGTATGTTCAGGTGCTGTCTTAGGACCCTGACGGCAAGGACCGCCTCGGCCCCGTCTACCGCGTCGTTCGGCCTGAACTCCCCGGAGAGCTCCCCTTCCATGATGTTCCTCGTCGCCACGTTCATGATGGCGTTGTACCATGCCGACGACGGGGCGACGTCCGGGAACGGGGACTTCTCGTGGCCGAAGTATGCCGTTGCCAGCCCCTCGTCGCCCGTTATCTTCATGAGGACGTCCTCAATGACGAAGGCGAGCTCCTTTCTCGTCACCTGGTTATCGGGCTTGAAGAGGTACGCCTTCGTCGTCTCGTCGTATATCGGCTCAAGGCCCCTCACATTCCACTTCATTAAGGTCTCGGCCTCTTCCCTGAACGGGTTATTGAGCATATCGGCCGGGACGAACTCGGCCTTCTTTTTATCCGCCATCGCGAGCGGGATCCTGCCCGCGAAGAGCTTGTCGACCTTAAGCTCGTCTATAAGGAGCGCGGCCATGTCGGCCCTGCCGACAGAATCCTTTACGGCTATTTCCCTGCCTACGTCGCCGAGGGTGATCCCGGCAAGGGCCCTTACGATCTTATCGACCTTCTTCCATGCCTTGTCCGCGCGCGCGGCCCATTTGGACTCGGCCCTCTCGCCAAGGACGTTTCCGAACATGTCCCGCGCCCTCTGGAACTCACGGGCCTCAAGATAGGCGATGCCCATAAAGTAGCTGGCGGCCTCCCTGCCGTCGTAATAGACGAGCTTCCTCTCGTCCACCTTGAGCTTCATGGCGTCCTTGTAGTCGTCCTCGACCTCCCCGAGCCACCCCTTCGAGGCCTTGAGCATCGTGAACACCCGCATGGAGGCGAGATAATAGGCGAACTCGTCCTCTGGCCTTGACGCGTTCTTGTACGCGGCCTTCAGGTGCTCGCCGGCGCGCTCGGCGTCGACCTTCCTGTATACGTTGTCCTTCTTGGCGACGGCCCTCATAGCCTCGACTATGGCGAGCCCGGCGTGCGCCGGCCCGTAATTATCGTCGCAGTAGGAGGCGCGTTCGAATTTGGAGGCCGCCTCGTCGGTCTTCTTCTGGTCAATGAGTTCCATGCCCATACGGTAGTGGTGGGCAGGGTTGTCCTCTACGCCGTCGCACTTCGGCAGTTGCTTCGCGCACCCCGAAAAAACGAAGGCGGAGAGCAGGAGGAGTGAAAATGCGGCCAAGAGCTTCTTCATCAAAACCTCCTATTTTAGGGCCTTTACTATGTCACCGGCCTGGAACCCAGCGCCGGACTTTACGGACGCTTCAGATATCTTCTCGTTCTGGTGCGCGGTGAGTATCACTTCGCCTATGAGCCTGTCCCTTTTGCCGAGGGACCTGCCTGTATCCGGGTCTATGAGCTCGGCCCCCGGCCTGTATACGCCGAGGACGGTCCCCGGCTCAAGGCGGGACTTCGTGCCGGCCCTTATGACGATTGCGCCCGGCTCAACGAGGACCACCCTCGTCGTAAAGGGAATGGTGTTGAGCTTCTCTATCATCTTCGTCATGGCCTTGGAGAGCGCGTCCCTTAACGCGCCGTCGCGGAGCGACGCGTCCGCCGTGGACCTCGATCCCAGGCCGAGGAGGCCGCCGGTCTTTTTCCTGTACTCGCCCACGCCGGATTCAGAAACGAGGCTCATGCCGGTTGCGACGTCCACAAGAGAATAATCGACCTGCACGCGCGCCACATGCGTCTTGGATTGCGCCAGGAGCACGTCGGAGGACTCCTCAAGCTCAGAGTACGAGGTTATCGCGCCGGATATCCTGAAGTCCACGGACGCGAAACCCTCTGCCGCGTCCTTCTTGCCGGTCTTCACGGCGCCGGACTGCTGTAGTTCTATCAACCTCTCCTGCGCCCGCATCTCGTCCCTTGTAAGAGCTACGGGTTCCAGCCCCGACTGCTTGACGATGGTCCGGAGTATCTCGGCCGCCGCCTCTCCCACGCCTATGACCCTCGACGGCGTCCTGTTATCGAAGTGGAGTATGGCTATGTTGTACTCGGGGCCGCGATATAAACCCCCTGTCGCCTCAAGCCTCTGCGTCTGGCCCGTCAGGCTTACGTCGTCCTTTACAGCGCCTGTCGTCGTCGGGGTGCAGCCGCCGAGGAACGCGGAATAAAGGAGCGCTATCCCGGATATGGCGACAAAACCGGCCTTATGGTTTTTTATCATAAAAACACCTCCGTTTACCATGTTTTTAACTCCGTCACGGCCTCATCTCCACGGCGGCGGCAGGGGCCTTCCCGGGGGCGGGGGCGCGGGGTCCCTGTACCTCGGCCTCGCCTCATCCGCCACCGCAGGCTCTCCTCTACTTGCCGTGCCCGGGCCTGCCGGGAAGCTTGCCCTGAGCTTGTCTATCATTTCATCGGTCTCGAATTTCAGGTGCATGCCGAGCGCCTTTGAGAAGAGCTTCTCCCCTATGGCTATCATGGCGGCGTCCTCGACCTTCTCGGTCTTCCCTGCCCGGAGTATCTGCCAGTCGGTAAGGCCCGGGACCTCAGAAAGCCCCTTTATGTCCTTGAAACCCTCCAGGCCGTCCCCTTTTATCTCCTTGAGCAACGTCACCCCTACGCCCACATCGCCGCCGGCAAGAGCGCTCTTTACGCCGAGGCCCCTCGCCCAGACGACCCTCCCTGTCCTCGTATCCACGAGCTTGAAGGCCGCCCTTACCTTTTTCATATTATAGAGGCCGGTCGTCACATCGTCAAAATTGAGAAGATACCCGTATATGACGCCGTCGACACCGAGCGTCTCTCCGAGCTCCTTGGGGCTGGTCAGCTCGAGCTGGCTCCCGAGCGTAATTCCCATCCTGTCCATTAGGGTCTGGTCGACCTCGGAGAGGGGCTTCGGCTGGTAGTTCATGTTGTCAAGCCTTTTGAAGAACGCCTCCCTCACGGTCCTTGGCCCGTCGACGTCGTTAGTCGCGTTGTACATGGGAAGGAACGCGACCGTATATACCGGGTTCGACGGGTCAGGCCGCACTCTTCTTTGCGGCGCTACGCAGGCCGCCGCAATGAAGAGAAGAAATACAGACAGGACAAAAAGCCTCTTGCGCATCTGATGCCCCTTGATTAAACCTTTCGCCTTAAAGCCGTCCCCTTACATCAGGGCCTCGGCGGTTCGTCTTCCAACGTCGCTTCAATCGTGTTAGCGGTCGTCCTCGTCACCCTTAGTTTCAGCCCGAGCCTGGATATCTCGTCCGCTATGTTCTGGGCCGTGAGCCTGGAATCGAGTTCGAGTGTGGCCGAACCGCCCTCGAACTTCCTCTGGTAGACCCCGGCGACCCCGCGGACGCGGGCCTTGATGGCGTTCTTAAGGTCTGAGAGCCTCTTGTAATCGGTAATATTATCTATCTTCAGGGTCACGGGCAGAGGCCCGAGCGACCACTTCGCCGCTATCTGGGTGATGAGCCTGTCGCTCAAATCTATCGCCGCCTTTGACAACGCCTCTGTGCCGCCCGTCACCTCTGAAATATGCCTTGAGACCCCGTGGCCTTTCGCGGAGCCGAGGACTACGCCGTCGTCCACCCTTACGGCCTGCGCCGTGATGTCGGCTATATAAGACCCGATGTTCGACCCCGGCGTCCGCGGGCCCTCCATGGCCAGCGCCTTGCCGAATACGACGACCTCGGCGTTAAGGTCTCTGCCGACCCTCGCGGCCCCCTCTCTTGAGAGGTCCTCTACCCTGAAGGCGTCCTGTATGACGACGGTGCCGGCTGACGAGTCGACCACGTTGAAACCCTTTTCCAGGAACCTCTCCTTGAGCGACGCCTCGGCGGAAGACATGTCTATGGCCTCCCCTTTGAACTCGCTCCTCCCCCACCACCAGAAGGCGTAGTACCTCCTGCCGATGCTCTTCTCGGCTATCATGAAGAGGACCCTCGGGCGCTCGGCCTTGGCGTGGAGGAGCCCCATCGCCCCGAGGTCGTCCTTTATGTTGCCTATGGCCACGACCGCGCTGACGGTCGCCTGATAGAGCCCAGGAGACTGGCCTTCGCGTATTACGGTATAAGAGCGGATGTACCCGGCGGTCTTCGTGTAGACGTTGTCCCGGAGCGGCTGGTAGTTCTCAACGAGCGTCTCGGAGGCTACGAGCGTCCCAACGGCCTGCTCGACGGCCTTCCTAAGGGCGTCGGCTATCGCGGCGTCCCTTGCCAGCGCGAGGTTGCCGCCCGAGACAGAGGCTATGCCGATCGACTCGACGGTCCTTTCGCCGGCATCATCGGCAAACGAGGCGTATGGGATTGAAAAGGAGGCGAGTATCGCCAGTACGAGGACGAGTGAAGCGCGTTTAAGAAGGAGACTTGCAGGCCTTTCGGACCCGTGTTGCATAAGACCTCCGTAATGTTCTGGCCTTTGGGCGGCGATGGTCCCGCTCACCCTGGCAACGGCCCTCGTTACGGAGTATATATCACATTTCCAGACGCAAGTCCATCGCAGGCGATGGTCAAAACAACGGGCTCCCGGAGTTCGCGGGGGCGCCGGTCTCGAACCTCGCCACACCGGCGTCGTCGATGTAAAACCACTTGGCCGAGGCGCTTGCGTCCAACGGGTTGGCGTTTACAGTCCAGTAAGGAACGCCGCCTGAGACGCCCGCGGCGAGCGTGAACCTGTAATCGTGCTCGTCGCGCGTAGCACCCCCCGGCGCAGGCGACAAAACACCAGTCGCGACGAGGGCCTGGAAGTCGCCCGTGTAAAGTCCCACGGAATCCGCGAGGATGTACACCTCCTGCCCCCTCTTTATCTTGGAGAGCGTCGTTACTACCGCCGTCTCCCTCGCCTTCTGGATGAAGGAAGTGTACGCCGGGATGGCAATGACCGCGAGTATGCCGAGTATGCCCATGACGAAAAGGAGCTCCACGACCGTAAAACCCCTTTTGCTTAAAACCCCTTTGAGGGGCTGTCCTGGACGGCTTACCGTCATTTCCGGAATCCCCTGCTGTTCAAACCGGTTATTATGGACCTGATGTGGAGCTTGACGTCCTCGGGGTATCTGGCGCCCTCGGCGTCGAGCATGGCCTGGACGGTTTCTAGCCTGTTTTTTGTGTCCTCAAAGGACTGTGCGTCCCTGTTCCTCTTAAGCTCCAAAGCGGCGGAAAGCTCGTTCAAGAGCCCCTCCATCTCCTTGAACTCGTCGTCCTTCCTTATCCTTACACGCGAGCTGTAATTCCCGGCTATGAGGTCCTTGAGCGCTATCTCGAACCTGTACACCGGGCCGACGACCTTGTGGGAGGAGAATATCGCGTGGACGGCGGCGAGAACCGCGGCGACAAAGAGCCCGATCCAGACGCGCTTATGGAGGTAAAGGACGGTCGCCGATATCCGCGTCTGCTCCTCAAGGCCGGTCGCGTAGTTGAGGTCCTGATAGAGCGGATAGAATATTATGAACCCGAGTATTATCGAATATACGATGATGTAGATGAAGAGGCTCATGGCGAGCCTTATCTGGTACGGGTTTATGATGATCTTCTTGCGGGTAAACGCCATCAACGCTCTCCGTTCTTAATTTTCATTAAGGTCCGGCCGTGATGAGACGGCCGGACATAAAATCGGACGAGGACCGCGCCTGCATATGATCGCATGGAGGCGCGGGTAAGGCTGTGAGCGAACGCACACAGCCGCTCGATATTGCCGCCTCTAAAATTGTTCTTTTTCCCGATGCTCGGCGCAGGGCCTAAGCCTCAAAAAGGAGCCTATGGGTATATCAATTCCCAAGTCGTACGATATGGATTTGCCCGTCCGGCCAGGACTATGCGATTACGGTTTTTTTATCAAGAGGGGCCGGAGGCCGAGGACTTGAAGTCCGCCTTTACGAGGGCGAGCTTCTTCTCATCAAACATGAGGTCTATGGCGGTAAGCCCCAGGGCCTTTACTCCTTCCATGAGGGCGCGGTGGCCGTCAAGGGTGACGGTAGCCTCGGCGAACTCTCTCGTGTGGATGTTGATGCCGTCCCTTATGGGGACATGCGGGTGGATGGTCGGGACTACCTGGGAGACGTTGCCTACGTCCGACGACCCGACGTTCTTCTCAACCGGGGATAAGTCTTCGGCAAGGCCGAGGAAGGCGAGCGAGTCCCGGTATACCGAGGCGAAGGCGTCGTTAAGTTTCATTGGCGCGTTCAGGTCGCCGACCTCTTTTGCCTCGAGCGTGCACCCGGTTGCTGTTGCCGCGCCCTTCGCGCAGTTCAGTACGCGCTCCCTTGCCGAGGCGAGCTCGTCTAAGTCCTTTGCCCGCACATAGAAGCTCGCCTCACCCCTCTCCGGGATGATGTTCGGCGCTCTTCCGCCGTCCGTTATTATGCCGTGGACCCTGACGTCGCCGCGTAACTGCTGTCTCAGGGCGGATATGGCGTTAAAGGTCTGTATGACGGCGTCCAGGGCGTTTACGCCCTCTTCCGGATAGGCGGAGGCGTGGGATGACCTGCCAAAGAAGACGAAGTTCAGGCGCACGAGCCCGAGGAAGTGTTTGACTACAGTCCGTTTGGACGACCCGTGGACCATCATGGCCGCGTCTATCTCAGAGAAGACGCCGTGCTTCACCATCTCTATCTTGCCCTTGCCGAGCTCTTCGGCTGGCGTGCCGAGTACGATGAGGGAGCCGTTTCCGGATTTAAGATGCCTTTTGAGCGCAGGCGCAAGGGAGACCGCCGCGCCGATCGACGCCATGCCGGCGATATTGTGACCGCACCCGTGGCCTATGCCGGGCAGAGCGTCCATCTCGGCGAGGAGCGCGACAGCCGGAGCGCCTGAGCCGATGGCCGCCCTGAAGGCCGTCTCCATCCCGGCTATGCCTGCCTCGACAGAAAAGCCCGCGTCTTTCAGTAGCCCCTGCATGGCGGAAGAGGTCTTGTACTCTTTAAGCCCCAGCTCCGGGTTCCTGAAGATTGAGTCGCTCAAGTCGAGTATCTTGGGCTTGAGCGATTCGGCGGAGGTGACGAGCTCGTTTTTTATGGCAATCAAGTCTGTCATGGCACTCTGCAAGGAGCCTGCGACGAAGCAATCTCAAGCGGACAATCGATTGAAGATGAGATTGCTTCGCCTAGGCTCGCAATGACTGCATCAAAATTACTTTATAAACCCCATCTGTTCGAGCTTAAGTATTATCCTCTGCGAAGCCTCGTCAGGGGAGCAATCGCGTGTGTCGATGACGAGCTCCGCGTTCTCCGGGGCCTCGTAGGGGTCGCTTATGCCGGTGAACTCCTTTATGATGCCGGCGCGCGCCTTGGCGTAAAGGCCTTTCCTGTCGCGCTCCTCGCAGACCTCTATGGAGGTAGCCACATGGACCTCGATGAAGCCGCCGTACCTCGAAATCTCCTCCCTTACGGCCTTCCTCGTCCCCGCGTACGGGGCTATTGGCGCGCATATCGCGGCCCCGCCGTTCTTCGTAATCTGTCCGGCTACGAACCCGATCCTCTGGATGTTCAGGTCCCTGTGCTCCCTGGAAAATCCGAGTTCGCTCGATAAATTCTTCCTCACGAGGTCGCCGTCAAGGAGCGTTACCGGCCTTCCGCCGGACTCCATCAGCTTTACCATGAGGGCGTTGGCTATCGTGGATTTGCCTGATCCGGAGAGGCCCGTAAAGAATACCGTGAAGCCCTGCTTGTG
>JACREU010000014.1 GCA_016212705.1 Deltaproteobacteria bacterium | reverse complement strand
TTCCCCACTGCTGCCTCCCGTAGGAGTCTGGCCCGTGTTTCAGTGCCAGTGTGGCTGATCGTCCTCTCAGACCAGCTACCCGTCTTAGCCTTGGTGAGCCGTTACCTCACCAACAAGCTGATGGGACGCGGGCTCATCCTTTAGTGACAGATACCGAAGTACCCGCCTTTAACCTCAGGACTTTCGTCCCGTGGTCTTATCCGGTATTAGCCCGCCTTTCGGCGGGTTATTCCAGTCTTAAGGGTAGATTACCCACGCGTTACTCACCCGTGCGCCGCTCTACTAACAGGGTTGCCCCCGCTTTCTCGCTCGACTTGCATGTGTTAGGCGCGCCGCTAGCGTTCGCTCTGAGCCATGATCAAACTCTCCAATTAAATCTACAAATTGGATTGAAAGGGTTTCTTTCTTGATAGGTTTGACTGTGCTTGCTATTTAGTTTTCAAAGAGCAGAAGTCTTGCGGATTCTTTTGCAGACTGTCCTATTGTAACCCTACCACATCGCCCCCCGAACCGTCAAGCCTTTATTCGGGGGCTCGCTTTACCGCAGCGAGATTCAGCATTATAACTATTTGCGAGAGCATGTCAAGAAAAACTTTGACTGCTTTTTCTTTTTGGTGATTTTTCTTCTTCGCCCATGTGCCGCCTAAAGCAAACACCCGAGCTTCCATCACCAAAAAAAATTGCCGGAGCCCTTCACCCATCGTGTCGCCCCTGAATCCCAACAGCCCCCGGCAGGCCCAGCAAGATTTATAAGTATATACTAATCAAAAATCCTGTCAACTAAAAACATCGGCTTGAGCAAACTTTTTTCAGGGCCCGTATGCGCCGGGCTCATCCAATGGTTCGATATGAGAAAAACCCTTTAAAAACCATGAAAGCAAGCCAGTGGCAGGCCAGTTCCTGCAACCGCATAAAGGCCTTATCCGAAGACTATCCTCTTAAAGAACCTCTTGCCCACCTGCAGGAGGAAGCCCTTGCCGGTCGCCACTTCCTCCCGCGGGTCCTGCATGCGCGCTCCATCCACCTTTACGCCGCCCTGCTCTATGAGCCTCATAGCCTCTGAGGACGATTTTGCGAGCCCGGCCTTTACCATTACTTTCGCAAGCCGCATCCGCTCTCCGTCGGGCACAACATAAGCCTCTTCTATCTCCTCGGGGGTCTCTCTCTTGGTAAAGAGGTTTTTGAAATCATCGCGGGCCTTCTCTGCGGCCTCGATACCCGCAAAACGCCCGGTGAGCTCGAACGCGAGCGCCTCCTTCGCATCCCTGGGGTGGACCTTGCCCGCCTTTATCTCCGCCACGCGCTCGTTAGCGGCGCCGGACAAGAGCTCATAGTACCGCGCCATCAGGGCGTCGGAAATCGACATCACCTTGCCGAATATCTCGGAGGGCGGCTCGGTTATCCCGATGTAATTCCCGTACGACTTGCTCATCTTCTGCACGCCGTCGGTGCCTTCCAGTAGCGGCATGGTGATGACCGTCTGAGGCTCCTGCCCCATCTCCTTTTGAAGCTCTCTTCCGACAAGCAGGTTGAAGAGCTGGTCGGTGCCGCCGAGCTCGACGTCGGACTTAAGCACCACCGAATCATACCCCTGTATGAGCGGGTATAAGAACTCGTGTATGGCGATCGGACGCCCTTCCCGGTACCTCTTCTGGAAGTCGTCCCGCTCGAGCATCCTCGCCACGGTGTACTTCGACGCCAGACTTATGAGGTCGGTAGCGGTGAGCCGCTCCATCCATTCGCTGTTGAAGACGACCTCTGTTTTTTTAGGGTCGAGTATCTTGAAGGCCTGCGCGGTATACGTCGCCGCGTTCTTCCTGACCTCTTCCTTCGTGAGGGCCTTCCTCGTCTCGGACTTGCCCGTGGGGTCGCCTATCATGCCCGTGAAATCGCCTATGAGGAGGAGGACGTGGTGGCCGAGGTCCTGAAAGTGTTTGAGCTTCTGCATGAGGACGGTGTGGCCGAGGTGCAGGTCCGGCGCCGTGGGGTCGAACCCGGCCTTTACGCGCAGCCGCTTCCCCTTTGCCTCAGAGGCCACAAGCTTCTTTAAAAGGTCGCCCTCCGAGATTATGCCGCTCGTGCCGCGCCTTATTATATCCAACTGTTTTTGCGGGTCCATTTGAGATATCCGGGGAAAGGATTTGAATGCCGATAGCTAATAGAGCATCGCGTATATATTGTATCCTATGACCGCTATGCCGGCGAAGAGGTTTAAGGGCCTCGACCTCTCGGTGGCGCCCGGTATGAAGAGTGTGTCCAGCCTAAAAGCCTCGGTCACCCTGTTCTTCACGAAGGAGGTGTAGATGAGCATGACGCCGTAAGCTATGCCGCCGTATGTAAGGACCATTTCGAAGGTGCTCATTACTCTTTCTCCTTAAGCTCGATTTTTATCCTCTTGATGGATTTCGCCCTTCCGGAGGACGCCTCCGCCTCGATGAACGCGCCCTGGAGCTCTACACCCCTTCCGGCGAGCTCAAACCGGACCGGCATTTGAGCGACGAACCTCTCGACGACTATCTCTTTTTTTATGCCTATGACCGATTCGGTCGGCCCGGTCATGCCGGCGTCCGTAATAAACGCCGTGCCGCCGGGCAGTATCCTTTCATCCGACGTCTGCACGTGCGTGTGCGTGCCTATGACCGCGCTCGCCATGCCGTCCAAGTGCCAGGCGAGCGCCGTCTTTTCCGAGGTCGTCTCGGCGTGCATGTCCACCATTACAACGGGGGTCTCGGCCTTAAGCCTCTGGACAAGGAGACTGCCCGCCCTGAACGGGCAGTCTACCGACTCCATGAAGACGCGCCCGAGGAGGTTTACTATCCCCACCCTTGCGCCTGAAGCGCACTCAAATACGAAGGAGCCCGCGCCCGGCGCGCCCTCCGGATAGTTCGCGGGCCGGAGCAGTCTTTTCTCCGAGCGGATGTAGTCGTAGAGCTCCTTTTTATCCCAGATGTGGTTCCCGGAGGTGATGACGTCGACCCCGAGCCTAAAGAGTTCGTCCGCTATCTCCGGCGTTATCCCGAAGCCTCCAGCCGCGTTCTCGCCGTTGGCGACGATGATATCCGGCGCAAGCTCGCCAGCGAGGCGCGGCAGGAGTTCCCTGACGGCTATGCGGCCCGGCCTTCCCACTATGTCGCCTATGAAGAGTATCTTTACCAAGTCTTGCATCGGGGAGGTTCTTTCACGAAATCATTTTAGGCAGCCTTAAAAAAAACGCTTGAGCGCCTCCGCCTGCGCGTAGGCGCTCAAGACCGCAAACTTACTTGGCGTAGTCGACGGCCCTCGACTCCCGAATGACCGTCACCTTTATCTGTCCCGGGTAGCTCAACTCCTTCTCTATCTTCCTCGCGATGTCCTTGGAGAGTATGACAGCCGCGTCGTCGGATATCGCCTGGTTCTCTACAAGCACCCTTATTTCCCTGCCAGCCTGGAGCGCGTACGTCTTCTCAACCCCCGGGAAGCCCTTGGCGATGTTCTCGAGGTCGTCGAGCCTCTTTACGTAGGATTCGAGCATCTCCCTCCTCGCGCCGGGGCGCGCGGCCGACAAGGTGTCCGCCGCCTGAACGAGCACGCCCAGGATGGAATCCGGGCTGTCGTCATGGTGCTGGCCTATCGCCGAGACTATCTTCGGCGCTTCGCCGTACTTTTTCGCCAGCTCCGCGCCTATGGCCGCGTGCGGCCCCTCGACCTCGTGGTCGACGGCCTTGCCTATGTCGTGGAGGAGCCCGGCCCTCCTTGCTATCTTCGTCGGCAGGCCCAGTTCCGACGCCATTACGCCGCAGATGAAGGCGACCTCCATGGAGTGCGAGTAGACGTTCTGCGCGTAGCTCGTCCTGAACTTCAGTCTCCCGATGAGCTTCTGTATCTCCTTATGTATCCCGTGGAGGCCGGTGTCAAATATCGCCCTCTCCCCGGCCTCGTTTATCGACTGAGCCACCTCGGCCTCGACCTTGGCGACGATCTCCTCTATGCGCGAGGGGTGTATCCTGCCGTCGGTTATGAGCCTCTCAAGCGAGAGCTTGGCTATCTCACGCCTTACGGGGTTATGCCCTGAGAGGATAACCGCCTCCGGCGTGTCGTCTATGATTATATCAATGCCCGTGGCCGCTTCGATCGCGCGGATGTTCCTGCCCTCCCTGCCGATTATCCTGCCCTTCATCTCGTCGTTCGGGAGGTTTACGACCGAGACGGTCCTTTCAGCCACGTACTCTCCGGAGTACCTCTGTATGGCGAGCGAGATTATCTCCTTCGCCTTCTTGTCGGCCTCGGCCCTCGTCTCTTCCTCAATCCTTTTGATGAGCTTGCCGGCCTCGAGCTTCGCCTCGTTCTCCATGTTCTCGACGAGCTGTCTTTTCGCCTCATCGGCGGATATCCCGGCGATGGTCTCGAGCTTCGCCATCTGCTGCGTTACGATGGACGCCGCCTCGGCCTCCATGTCGCCCGCCTTTTTCTCCTGGGCGGCTACGGCCTTTTCCTTCTTCTGTAACTCGACCTCTTTCCTGTCAATGGATTCGAACTTCTTGTCGAGGTTCTCCTCCTTCTGCTGTACCCTCTTTTCAATCGCCTGGAGCTCTTTTCTCCTCTCCCGGGTCTCCCTCTCGAACTCGGTCTTGCCCTGGAATATTATATCCTTCGCCTGGAGGTCGGCCTCCTTGCGCGTGTTCTCGGCGTCCTTCCTTGTGCTCTCGGCCTCTCTCTTGGCGTCCGCTATTATCGCCTCCGCCGACTTCTTTCCGGCCTCGGCGTTGGATTCTTCCATCTTCTTCTTTGTGATGAAACCGATCCCGACCCCGACAAGTATCGCTATTACCGCTACGGCCGCAACAATTACAATCGTCGATACTTCCATGTCAACAACCCCCTTCTGCCCGTTATTTATAAAGGCGGCGCCAGCTCCCGGAAGGACGCTCTTTTGTCCATTCCCCCCGTCGCCGCCAAACCTTTGAGGACTATCCCGTCGCTATGAGCCTCTTCTCGGTCACGATGGCCGAGACCCTTACGTCATGGGGCTCAACGGGGATGTCCTCTTTAAGAACCTGAAAATCATACGCAAGCGCCACTATCGGGCACTCGACTCCTGAGAGCGCCCTGTCGTAATAACCCTTGCCGTATCCCAATCTGCCACCCTTTTCATCGAACGCGACACCCGGCACGACGACGAGGTCGAAAGAGCCCGCCTGGGCCCTTTCTTCCCTTTCAGCCGGTTCCGGTATGTCGTAGGAGCCGGGGGCGAGCTCTTTCAAGCTTTTGACCTTGAAAAAGGCAAGGTGCCTGCCTCCGCCGCTGAGGACCCTCGGGTAGGCGGCCTCTTTGCCTTCCCTTATCGCCGTCTCGAAGAGCTCGTCGGTCAGCACCTCGTTTAAGAAGCTCGAGTACAGGAGGATCGCCCCTGCCTCCGCGTAGAAAGGAGAGCCGATGAGCCGCTTCTGAATGAGCGAGCTTTTCCGGTAGACATCCTCAAACGCCATCTCGCGGCGCCTCTCGAGGATGGCGCTTCTTACGCGCTCCTTCAGGACGGAATTCTTCATCAACCTTTCGGCTTTGAAAGGAACAGGGGGAGTACGGAGAGACTTAAGAGAGAAGAGAGAGACGGAGCAGGGGCGCGCACACGCCCCGATTTGCGACTATATTGCCTCGCTTCAGTTTGCCTTCATTATTAGAAAAACCAATCGAGAATCCTGTAAAGCCATTTATGCTTAATTCGGGGCACAGCCGCGTTTCATTCGCGAAAGTCTCAGCCCCTGGGCCATTATTGCATTCGGCCCTTGCCTTTCGCCGGTTCTCCTGTCCCGCTATCCCCCGGACCTTCAGGCGTCTTCAGCGCCCTTCCGGCCCCGGATTTATAAACTCCTCCCCCGCGATATGCCGTGTCAGTAGTATTTTGAACCTGTCGGAACAGGTGGGGCCTTAGTTTACTTGCTTTCGACGTTCCCGCTGGGGGACATGCCGGCCGCTAGTCAGGGAAAGCCCCTGTTTTAGAATGTTGGTTCTAAAAACCCTACTAAAGCACAAACATTGCAGGGGAGGAGATGCGTTTACTCCAGTCTCCTGTCTATCAATTGAGCGAGCTCCTCGGACTTCCTCCCTAACCTTTCAAGCGTCTCCTTTGTCTTGATAACCTCGCCGGTAATATTCAAAGCGGCTAACAGCGCCAGGTCCAAGGTCGAAACAGCCTTCGTGGTCTCCTTTACCTCCTCTATCTTATGGTTTAGGTAATGTTCAACAGCCCGGATATAATCCTCGCCCTCGTCGCTTCTGACGACGAGTTTGTGGCCGTAAATCTTGAGCTCGGCAACCTTTTTCAAGCCCACCTCACGCGTTCTGTATGAGGCCGTCAAGCCTGGCAAGGAGGGTGTCGACCTTCTCCTTTACGAGCGTCTTTTCGGCTTCGAGCTTCCTTATCCTCTCCTTGAGCTCCGTAGCCTCGCGCTCCTTCATATCCAAAGAGTCCATCAAGGAGCTGTTCTCCGCCTCAAGGCGCGATTTCGCCTCCAGAAGACGCGAAATTCCCGCTTCGAGCCTGTCGAATTTCTCAAGCGCCATAAAAAAAATGCCTCCGATTCTACTTTATATTACTTTTTTCAAGCTGGTAAGTCAAGCGGAATAGCTTTGAACGAGTGTGGTTATTCAACGCCCTTTCGCCGCAAAAAGAAGCGGCGCATTCCGGTGAGGAAAGCGCCGCTTAAAGGCTTCTTCTTAATGAGATGGTCTAATAAGCGTAGAGGTTGCCATAAGGGCGTAGCGACACCGGGATGAGTTTCTTGAACCCCTTTTTCATTACCTCGTCAAGGGAGAGCCCCATGTCCTTGCAGTACTCCGTAAGGGATTCCTTCAGGACCTTCACGTCCTCGTCGTCAACGTCCAATATCCCTACCTCTGCCCCGCAGTTGTTCTTATCGACCTCGCCCCTCACGTATATTACCCCGCCGTGCATTCCGGTGCCGAGGTAATCGCCGACTATCGGACGCCCGTCGTTATTGAGCCCGAGGAGTATTAGGACGCCGCCCGCCATGTACTCGCCGAAGAAGTCCCCGGCCGTGCCGCCTACGATGATCGTCGGGGCCTGCTTCTTTACGCCCTTCATGTGGATGCCGACCCTGTAACCGACGTCTCCGAGGATGTGGAGCTTGCCGCCCCTCATGCCGTAGCCGAGTACGTCGCCCGCGTTGCCGTGGATGACTACCTTGCCGGTGTTCATGGTGTTACTGATGTTGTCCTGCGCGTTGGCCCTTATGACGAGAGTTGGGCCGTCCATGAAGGCGGCCAGGTCGTTGCCCGGCACGCCCTCTACCGTGATGGTGGATTTTCCGCGGAGCCCGTCGCCGATGTAGTACTGGCCGTTGACGTTCCTGACGGTTATATCCTTCTCGCCGCTATTGACCGCGTCCCTTATCTTCTGGTTTAAGTCGCGGTAGTACATCCCGCCTGCGTTTATCTCTAACATGTCGTCTCCTGAACACTATCCGAAAAATATTCTAATATGCAACACCCCGGCGCGGCGGCGAATCGGGCCTTACCTGCCCGCGGGCTTTACCCCGAGTATATCGAGTATCTGGGTGTCGAGCCCGACGCCGCGGAGCCTCTCTCTGTTGCCTCTGAGCGATTCTATCGCGTTGATGCCGAGGGCGCCGAGTATCTCCTTGAGTTCGTGCTCCCACGCGTGTATGAGGTTTATGAGCCTCTCGGCGTAGACCTCGGGGTCGAGGCGCGCGGTCAGCTCCGGCCTCTGCGTGGTGATGCCCCAGGAGCAATTCCCCGTGTAGCACTTGCCGCATGTGGTGCAACCCATTGTTATGAGGGCGGCCGTGGCTATCGCGACCGCGTCCGCGCCGAGCGCTATCGCCTTTGCCGCGTCGGCGCTCGACCTGATGCCGCCGGCGGCGATTATCGAGGCCTCGTTCCTGATGCCTTCCTGGCGGAGCCTGTCGTCGACCGCCGCTATGGCGTGCTCGATCGGGATGCCGAGGTGGTCCCTGATTATGGACGGGGCCGCGCCGGTGCCTCCCCTGAAGCCGTCGAGGTAGACGATGTCCGCGCCGGCCCTTACTATGCCGGAGGCTATGGCCGCGACGTTATGGACCGCCGCGATCTTTACGGATACGGGCTTGTAGTTTGTCGCCTCTTTTATGGCGTAGATGAGCTGTCTTAAGTCTTCTATCGAATATATGTCGTGCTGGGGCGCCGGAGATATGGCGTCCGTGCCGACGGGTATCATGCGGGCGCGCGCGACCTCAAGCGGTATCTTCTCTCCCGGCAGATGCCCGCCTATGCCGGGTTTCGCCCCCTGGCCTATCTTTATCTCGACGGCGACACCGGCGTTAAGGTAATCCGGGTTTACGCCGAACCGTCCGGAGGCGACCTGCACGATGATGTTGTCCCTGTAGGGGAAGAGGTCCTCGTGGAGCCCGCCCTCGCCGGTGTTCATGAGTATGCCGCACTCCTTGGCGGCCATGGCGAGCACCTTCTGGGCGTTAAGGCTTATAGAGCCGAACGACATCGGGGAAAATATTATCGGGAGCGAGAGCTTCAACTGGGGCGGCATCTTGGTCTTGAGTTTTAGCTTGCCGTCCCTGCCTTTTTCGAACTCGACGCTCGAAGGCTTCTTGCCGAGGTAGGTCCGAAGCTCCATCGGCTCCCTTAAGGGGTCTATCGACGGGTTCGTCACCTGGCAGGCGTCGATCAGGAGGCTGTCGAAGAGGATTGTGTAGGGCAGATCGCTACCCATGCCGGTAAGCGGTATGCCGCCCGTCTCGGCCTGCCTCTTTATGTTCCTCAGATGGTTGTATCCCCAGTAGGCGTTCTGCTTGAACCGCGTGGGGTTGTCCACGATCTCTATCGCCTCTTCGGGGCAGTAGTGATAACAACGGAGGCATTTGACGCACTTCGACGTGTTTATGAGGACCTTGTCCCCGCCCCAGGAGTAGACACCCCATCCGCAGTTCTGTATGCACCTCTTGCACCGTATGCACTTTTCGCGGTCGATGGTCGCCAGGTACTCGGGCGGCGCTAAACTCTTGAACATCTGTTCCTCCGAAAGTTACTCTTGTATAAGGCGTGAGCCGTGATGTCAGTCTTCGAGGTTCACTATGACCGGGTCTCCGGCCCTCGGGGCCCAGACCTTGTCAGGCGCCGGGCAGATCGCCCTTATGGCCGACTCCTCGCTCGCCATGTAGGTGACGTCGTCCTTCGTAGCCGCGACGAGCGGGCGGAGCTTAATGCGGTCGTTTATGCCGACGAGCCCCTTTGAGTGGCCGAAGAGTATCGAGAACGGGCCGTTTAAAAGGGCGCTCCCGTACGTCTGGCGGAGCGCCGTGAGCGCCTCTCTCTCGCCTTCCGGCAGAGAGTCTATCTTCTTCCAGAATGGCGCGGCGAGCACGAGACACGCCGAGGGAATGTCGAGCCCCTGCCTCCTTATGAGGAGGTCGAGCATATAGGCCGCGACCTCGGTGTCGGTCAAGAGGGTGAGCTTGTAGCCGAACATCTCAAGGTAGCGCTTGTTTATGCCGTATGACGATATCTCGCCGTTATGGACTATCGACCAGTCGAGGAGCGTAAACGGGTGCGCGCCGCCCCACCAGCCCGGGGTGTTCGTCGGGAACCTCGTGTGCGCGGTCCATGTCCAGCCCTCGTATTCCTCGATCCTGAAGAACTCGGCTATGTCGCGGGGGTTCCCAACGCCCTTGAACGCGCCCATGTTCTTGCCCGAAGAGAATATGTACGCGCCCTCTATTTCGGAATTCACCTTCATTACGGTGTTGACCACGAAGTCCGCTTCCTGGATATCCCCGGCCATCTTGTCCTTCAGGGGCGTCACGAAATACCTGACGAGGAGCGGGGCTATGGGTATCGCCTTTACGGGAGAGGTCGGTATCTCCTCTATCTTCTCGATATGGTAGTTGTTCTTCAAGTACTCTTCGAGCGTCCACCTGACCGAGGGCTCGTCGAACATGATGTGGAAGGCGTAGAAGTCCTTGAACTCCGGGTATATGCCGTACGCGGCGTACCCCGCGCCCAATCCATTGCCCCTGTCGGTCATGAGGCAGAGGGATTTGACGATGTCGGCGCCGCCTATCCTCCTCCTCTTCCTGCTTATGAGGCCGGTCAGTCCGCAGCCGGATATGTCCTTCTGATAATCATGGTTCACGGTTCGTCACCCTCTATGGAATGTGAATTTATTCGGAACCCTTGCCTTCGGGGTTTTCATGCTTTTCCCTCGCGGCCTTCAAGAGCGCGAAGAGCTTCTTGAACTCGTCTGCGCCCGAGGCCTTCGGCTCCGGCAGACCGAGCTTCTTGCGCGCGGGCAGGGCCGGCTCCCCGAGCCTGCTGGTTTTCACGAACATCTCCCAGCCCCTCTTCACCTGCGTCGGGTGAATGCCCTTCTTGGCGGCTATGGTGCGGAGCGCCGTCATCGCGTTTTCGAACCCGTAGTGCTGGTAGCACATCTCAAGACAGTAGTGGCACTCGAGACACTGCCAGATGTGGCGGGACGAGAGCCACTTGTCGTGGTTGCCGTCGAGTATGTCCCGTATTACCGCCCTCGGGTCGTACCCCGGTATGTGCATGCACGAGGGGCATATGGAAAAGCACGCCCCGCACTTGGAGCACTGCTCAAGGAGCTTGAGATTCAATGTGGCTTCGAGCACGAAAGACTCCTTTGTTTCAAAGCAGGCCTTCAGGCCTGCGGACAAGGTCGGTTCAACGGTCCAAAATCCCCCTTTAGAAAAGGGGGAAAACACTATTAGATATCCCCCGGGGCGTTAAGGCCGTCGTCGATCGCGTCTTCCTTCGGGGGCCTCGCCGAGAGCGACTCCCACTTCTTTACGAACGGCGTGCAGTCGACCCTGTGCAGGTCCAGGCCGAGCTCTTCGGGCTTGTACCCCATCGCGAGCCCCAGAAGCTCGGTAAAGTAGATGACCGGGATACCGAACTTCTCGCCTTCCTTTTCCATGAGGAACTGGTTGTTGTCGAACTGCAGAAAGCACGACGGACAGCAGAGGACCAGCGCATCACAGCCGAGCGATTTAAGTTCTTTGAGCTTTATCCTCGCGAAATGGAGCGCGCGGTCGTGCTCGTCGATCCTGTCGAGCCCCTGGCCGCAGCACATCATCTTTGTCATGAACTGGAGCGACTGCGCGCCGAGCGCCGAGATGAGCGTGTCGAACTTCTTAGGCTCCAAAGGGTCGTCGTTACGGAGCGCGTGCGAGGGCCTTACCATGTGGCACCCGTAGTGGATGCCGATCCTCATGCCGGAAAAGTCCTTTTTTATCTTCTGCTTAATGGCGTTGACGCCTACGGTGTCGTGGAAAAACGGGACGAGGTGCTGGAGCTTGGCGGTGCCCTTGAACTCCCTGCCGACCTCTTTCAGGAGTTTATTGACCTCGGCCTTCTCCCTCGGGTTTGCCTTCAGCTCGCCCTTGACCGTCGCGAGGTTGGAAACACACCCGGTGCAGGGGCTGACGAGGTCGTAGTCGAGCTCGTCTACGAGCGCGACGTTCCTCGCCGCCGTCACGACGAACGCGCCGTGGTCTATGTTGTTTACGAGGGAGCGCTCGGGACAGCAGGTAAACCCGTCTATGTCCCTGTATGGGAGTTTGAAGCTCTCCAGCACAATCCTGGTCGATTTCTCGATAAATGGGAACCGGGTCTGTATGGTGCAACCCCAGAATACGGCGAACTCTTTCATCTCGAACACTTCCTTCAGATAACTATCGCATGCGGCTCAAAATAGGCCAAAGGGAAAAAATCCCCGGATTTAGGCCCAGGGTTCTCGTTCAACGGCTCTGATTTTTATGGCCCCGGACTCGCCCCTTTTCAAGGCGAGGCCGGGACCACTTTCGCATCATTGTCAAATCGACCCGTAAACCGGACAAAACCCGACTTAGGCGCTCACGCAGGCATCGACCGGGCAGACCTCGGCGCACTTCGGGGAATCGTAATGCCCCTTGCACTCGACACAGGCGTTGGCGTCGATAACATATATCTCGCCTTCAGAAATGGCATTTACGGGGCACTCGGGAAGACATACGCCGCAGGCTACGCAATCCTCTGTAATCTTAAGAGACAAACAAATCACCACCCTTCCATTTTTTGATTATTTCAAAGCGGGTACGACTGTTCCTATTGTATACAGTATACTAACTTACTCGAAACCAAAAGACAAGATTTTTTTTAGGCTTAATGGTATTTTTTAATCCGCTAAAAGGCCCCTCCTGCCGTATCGACGGCATAACCCCTGTTGAATATAAGGCTTTTTGGGTCCCACCTATTTCCTCACCCATACCGAAAAAAGGACCTTTGGCAGCGCCTCAAGCGTCCCCTGGTAGACGGTATCCTTAATGGAGACGGCCCTAAAGGCAGGTCCGAAGGCCTCTTTCAATGCCTTTCTCGTGAACCTGTAGGGGCCGCCCTGCACCTTTGTCTCCCTGTGGCTGAAGCACTTCAAAAAAAAATACCCGCCGTCATTCAATAGCCCCTCAACCGCTTCCCCGTAGACGCCCCTCTGTTCCGGCGGAAGCACGTGAAAACAGCCCCGGTCGAAGATGATGTCGAATTTGCCTGAGAGCCTTGTGGCGAGGATGTCGTCCACGCGAAAGTCTATCTCCAACCCCTTCTCCTTCGCCGCCTTCCTCGCCTTTCTGATCGCGGTCGGGGACAAGTCGGTCGCAGTCACCTCGAAGCCCATCTCGGCGAGCCTGAACGCCTGAGTCCCCGGCCCTGTGCCTATGTCAAGCGCGCGGCCTCCCCTCATATCCAGCGCCTCAAGCGCTTCCGCGAGGTCGCTGTCGAGTTCGGGGTTGAACCACGGCATCTTCTCGACAGGCTCTGCCTTATACAGCTTCTCCCAGTCCGGGAATGCGCGTCTCTTGTTTTTATCGCTCATCGCTATGCCTTTATAGCCAAAAGCTTAAGCTCCGTCATCTCCTCTATCGCGTACCTGACGCCTTCCCTCCCGAAGCCGCTCATCTTCACCCCTCCGTAAGGCATGTTGTCGACCCTGTATGTCGGCACGTCGTTTATTATGACCCCGCCTACTTCAAGCCCCTCGTATGCGCGCATGATCCTGCCGATGTCTCTCGTAAATACCCCTGCCTGGAGGCCGTAGAGGCCGTGGTTCACTCCGGAGATCGCCTCCTCAAATGTATCATACGGCTCAAGCGTTACTACCGGCGCAAAGACCTCCTCGCCGCAGACCTTCATCGAGGGCTTGGTATTTGTGAGCACCGTCGGCTCAAGATACGCGCCCTTTCTCCTGGACCCGGCAAGTACCGTCGCGCCTCCCGCGACCGCCTCTTTTACCCACTCTTCAGTCCTTCCGGCGGCCGCTTCCTCTATCATCGGCCCTATATCCGTCGTCTCATCGAGCGGGTCGCCGTATTTAAGGGCAGAGACGTTTTTAAGATAGAGCCCCTTGAACCTCTCGAATACCGACTTTTGCACAAATATCCTCTGCACCGAGATGCATATCTGCCCGGCGAACGAGAACGCGCCCGCTGTGCACCGCGTTGCCGCGAATTCGATATCCGCGTCGTCGTGCACGATGACCCCGGCGTTGCACCCGAGCTCAAGCGTTATCTTTCTCTGCCCCGCCTTTGCCTTGAGCCTCCAGCCGACCGTTGCGGAGCCCGTGAAGGTTATTTTCTTTATCCTTTCATCATCTAACAACTTCTCGGTGTCCGCGCCGGAGGCCGGGACGATATTAACGCCCCCGGCGGGCCACCCGGCCCCGGTGATTATCTCACCGAGAATAAGTGCGGACAAGGGCGTCTTTGAGGCGGGTTTTAATATTATCGGGTTCCCGCACGCCATCGACGGCGCGACCTTGTGGGCTACGAGGTTCAAGGGAAAATTGAACGGCGATATCCCGAGGACGACGCCGACAGGGAACCTCCTTATAATGCCGGTCCTGCCTTCGGAGCCTGCGGAGATGTCGAGCGGGAGCACTTCGCCGCCGAGCCTCTTCGACTCCTCAGCGGCAATTTTAAAGGTGCCTGCCGCCCTCTTGACCTCGGTCCGCGCGTCCCTTATGGGTTTGCCAGCCTCAAGCGCGATGACGCGCGCCAATTCGTCTTCGCGCGCCTTAAGCCCGGTTGATACGTCCTCAAGCGCCCTCGCCCTCTCATAAGCGGGGAGTTTCTTAAGCTCCCCAAAGGCCTTTTGGGCCGCGTCAACCGCGCCTCGAAGCTCCATCTCTCCCGCAAGATACGTAACCCCGGCTAACGTACCGTCATAGGGGCTTCTGACCTCGAGCTCCTTTGCGGTCTCTATCCATACGCCGCCTGCGAGTATCTTATATTTTTTGGCCATTCGCGCCCCCTTTATCCCTGACTTGCCGTATATGGTGATAATAAAGCAGAAACGGCTCTCCGAGTCAATCATCCGCCCGACGTTTTTTTTCAACTTATCGTTATCATCGGTCCTGTGATATAATTTCAAAAAAGCTTCTGGAGGCAAGCATCGCACAGATATCCGGAAACCTGCTGGGCCTGAAACCCAGCCAGATAAAGGCCATCGAGAGGATATACAACCGCAGAGTCCCGGCTGACAGGCTCATTACCCCCGAGCTCGCCCGATACATAACCGAACTCTCAAGGGAATTACGGCGCCAGATCGGGCTTATCATCAACAGGCGAGGCGCGGTAATCGCGGTTATCGTCGGCGACGAAAAAGAGATAGTCATCCCGGTACTCGCCGACTACCCTCTGGGCAAGAGGCACCTCAGAGGCGTCCGTTGCGTACACACGCACCTTAAGGGCGAACCTCTCACGCAGGACGACCTGACCGACCTGGCGCTCCTTCGCCTCGACATCATGGCCGCGATAGGCGTGCTTGAAACGGGTCTGCCAGGAGACATCCACACCGCCCACCTCCTGCCGTACAACCCTGATGGAGAGACGTACAAGGTCGAGCCTTCGGTCCCCTTCCACCGCTACGACATCGAGATGGACTCCTTCACCGCCTCCCTCGAAACGGAGATGGGACGCGCGATCTTGCGGGACGTCGGGGACAACCGCGAGAGGGCGATACTGGTGAGCGTATCGACGAGACATAAAGACGAGCAGATGGAATCGCTCGAAGAACTCAAGGAACTCGCCCGGACGAGCAACGTCCTTGTCCTCGACTCCGTCTGCCAGCGGCCCCAGACCTTGAACCCCAAGTACCTGATGGGAACCGGGAAGATAAAAGAGCTTATCGTAAAGGCCCTCCAGAAAGAGGCGACGATACTCATATTCGACCAGGAGCTTACCCCCACGCAGATAAGGGAGCTCGGCAACATCACGGAGCTTAAGGTCATAGACAGGACTCAACTCATACTCGACATATTCGCGAGGCGGGCGCACTCAAGGGACGGCAAGGTACAGGTCGAGCTCGCGCAACTCAAGTACCTCCTCCCGAAACTCACCGGGAAAGGGATCTCGTTATCCCGCCTCATGGGCGGAATCGGAGGCAGAGGGCCAGGTGAGACTAAGCTCGAAGTCGACAGGCGCCGCGTCGGCGACAGGATAGCCCACCTTGAAAAAGAGCTACGCTCGCTCTCAAAGGGCAGGTTCGAGCGGAGGCGTAAAAGGGCGGATAGCGGCGTACCAATCATCTCGATAGCCGGTTACACGAACGCCGGAAAGTCCACTCTGCTTAACGCCCTTACGAAGAGCGGTACGCTTGTCGAGGACAAGCTCTTCGCCACACTCGACACCGCCACGCGCCGTTTGCGCTTCCCTCGCGAGCGGGACGCCGTCATAACAGACACCGTCGGCTTCATAAAAGACCTCCCCGAAGACCTACTCAAGGCCTTCAAGGCGACACTCGAAGAGATGGAGGACGCCGACCTCCTCATACACCTCGTGGATGCAAGCAACCCGTCGTTTGAAAAAAGGATGGAAACGGTGCGGAAGCTCCTCGACGAGATAGGGTTGTCCGACATCCCTACGCTACTCGTATTCAACAAGGCCGACCTCATGGACCCGGTTGAAGCCGGCAACCTCGCCAGACGCTTTGACGCGATACTCGTCTCGGCGTTCAGACCTGATAGCCTCACGCCCCTATTAAAAGAATTGGAGATGAGGCTATGGCCCGGGGAAGGGGAGAAGGTCTAAATCTCTTGTCATTGCGGGGGAGGGGGGGGGTGAACGGCAAAGCAATCTCAGGCTTGCTATGTAACTGGGGCCGGTTTCAAACCGGCTTACGGAGGTGCCCCTCCGGGGCTTATCTGTCCCCGGTCAAGTCGGCAACCATTATGCCTATGAGCCGAAGCGGCCTGAAGAAGTCAACGGAATCAAGGAGAGAGAGAGCGGCCGGACGGATATCGTTAAGGGAGTCGGTCACGGCGTCAAAGGTCTTTTCGAGCGTTATGGTCCTGAAGTCGTTGAAACGGACCTTTATCGAGACCTTCCCCGCCTTCCGGCCTTCGGACTTAAGCCTTCCAGCGACTTCCCCGGCAAGGGTCGAGAGCGTCTCTTTTATGATATGACCGTCCGCCGTATCCGCCTCAAACGTGACCTCCCTGCCTAATGACCCGGGCCCTCTGAACGGCACGACCGGGCTCTCGTCCCTGCCGTTGGCGTGCTCGTGTAGGGTCCTCCCGATGACAGGGCCGAAGTTCCTCTCAAGGTGCAACGCCGGGGTCCGGGCGAGAGCGCCTATCGTATGGATGGACAGCTCATTGAGCCTCTGTCCGGCCTTGTGCCCAACGCCCCAGAGCTTCTGTACAGGCAGGTCCTTAAGAAAGGCCTCTACCTCCCCCTCCCTTACAACAACGAGGCCGTCGGGCTTCCCGGCCTCTGAGGCCATCTGCGCGATGAGTTTATTGGGGCCCACGCCTGCCGAAACGGTAAGCTTAAGCTCCCTTTTGACGCGCCCCCTTATATCCTTTGCCATCTCTACCGCGTGCGGGAACGGGTCTCCTCCTGAGGTGGTCTTTATCTCAAGGAAGGCCTCGTCGAGGCCGAAGGTCTCGACCTCGGGCGTGAATGACCTGAGTATATCCATGAACCTCTCGGACTCGGTCTCGTATGAGGCGAAGTCCACGGGGAGAAAGGCCGCCCCGGGGCAGAGCTTCAGCGCCTTTTTCAAGGGCATGCCCGGAGAGACGCCCTTTGCGCGCGCCTCGTATGAGGCGGCTGTGACGCCCCCCCTGCCCTTCGGGTCTCCGTCACCTCCGACAACGATAGCCCTGCCCTTCAACGCAGGGGCTTTTTTAACCTCGACGGACGCAAAAAACGCGTCCAGGTCCACGTGTATTACCGAGCGCCTTTCCATCTTAAGACCACACCCTCCCTAAAAAACGGATAGCTAAACGGGGGTTGAGTATAACACAGGCAGGCGCGGAGGACTGTTATTTTATTTTGTCTGATCAGGGATACTGGCGGGGCTCTCGTGGGTCAGGCGTACTTCCTGGCTGAGCGGATAATCTCGTCGGCAAAGTAGGGCTTTCTTATGAACTCGTCTATCATCCCCTCCTTTATGCCCTGCATAATGACCTCCTCGGCGTCCTTGAAAAAGCCGGTAAAGAGGATGACCCTCGTCTGCGGCCTTATCCTCTTTATCTCCCTGTACGCTTCGAGCCCGTTCATGCCCGGCATTATCATGTCCATGAATACGAGCGAATAGGACTTGGCGTTCATGGCCTCGACCGCGTCCTTGCCGTTAAGCGCGTAGGCGGCCTCAAACCCCTCGTCCTTCAGTATTTCGCTCATCCCGAGCCCCACGGCCTCCTCGTCGTCGACGATGAGAATGGAGGGCTTCACCCTCTGGGTCCTCTGTCTTCCCCCGGAGGAGAGACCTGAGGCGAAGAGGGACGTCTTTGACGCGGGCCCACCCGGCCCCAGACCGCACTCGATAGAGAGAATATTGTCGGCATGTGTCATATCGACCTCATAGCAGGACTGAAATAGCTAAATACCGCGCAAATACAGGACAAAGCGGTCACTGAACGCCGGGAGGCGCACTGGCCGGATGCGGGTGGAATACATGGATGATGAAGGCCTGGGGGTTATGCCGGAGTGCCTTGACGAGGGTGAGTAAGACCACGGAGGGCGGAAACCAAAACAAATGAATTATACCTTGAAGCATTAATCTGTCAAGGGGGGGTAGCCCCTAAACCCGCCCGGCCTACATCCTGACCATAGCCGGGGCAAGGAGGAGCGCGCCTACGCACATGGCGAACGATACGCCGAAGACCGCTCCGCCGCCCGCGACGGCGAAGAGCGCGGTCCCGAGGAACGGGGCCGTCGCACCGCGTATGCCGCCTATGGCGATGTTCGCGGCCGTGTACCTCGCCACCTCCCCTTCAGAGGCTATCCTCGTTATAACCACGTAATTCGTGAGTTCGAGGGCCGCGAATGTGAACCCGGCCGTGGCCTGCGCCACGCCGAGCGCGTAGACGTCCCGCGTAAAAAGATAAAGGAGCGGGGTCGCGGAGGCTATGGCGAATATGAGGACGAGGACCCTTTTTACCCGGTGCGCGTCCAACTGCCTGCCCCAGAAGAAAAAACCGAGGAGCCACATCGACGAGAAGACAGAGCCGTAGACGCCTGTGGCGAGGTTGGAGATCCCCACCTCGTCCACAAGGACGAGCGGAAAGACGGGGAGCGCCATAAGTAGCCCGAACTCGAAGAGCGAATATACGGTTACGAACCGGAGGAATGCCCCGTCCTTAAGGGGTCTTAAAAGATGGCCTGGCCCGGCGAAAGGCTCCCGCTCCCTTTTCTCGCGCCTCACCCTTATCGACCTGAACTGCAGGGCGGAGAGCGCGCCGAAGACCGCCGCGACGGGGAAGATGTACCTGAAGTTATACGTGTCCTTCTCGAGCACCCAGCCGGCGAGGGCGGAAGCGGCCACCCAGGATACCGCGATCCCGACCCGGACGTACGCCATGAGCTTCCCGCGGTGCTCATCCGGGTAATTGGTCTTCATGATGGACGCATAGGACGGGAACGGTATGGCGGTCACTATCATGTACGCAAATATGACGACCGTGTACCAGAGGGGGGCGGTCACATAGAACATCCCGAGGAGGATGAGCCTCCCGAGGACCCCGGGCCAGACTACATACCAGACCCTGCCCCTTCCGAAGACGTCCTCCGTCCATAGGAGCGTGAAGGTGTTCGCGATGTAAGGGGAGGCGGCAAGGAGCGCCACCTGAAAGTCGCTCGCCCCTATCTTCCTGCCGATTATCGGGATAAACGGCATAAGGAGCCCGCCGAAAACGCCGATCAAGAGCCCGGACCTTAAGTCGTAATAGAACGTGTGCCTTACGTGCGCCGGCAAGTCATTGAATCTCATGCGGTTTATTATATGCGAAGTAACCCTTCCTTTGAAGGGAAAAAGAAGGGCGCGAATGGCTCATATCAGAGGCCTGTCCGCGCAAACTTTGCGAGTTCCATTTTTTATGTTTTTTGACCTCCAGGACGGATGCGATATAATGAAAACGAAATTCAATTTCGATTGACGGGCGGGGGTTGCGGGGCCCGTGGCATGGGGCAAGGGAGGTATGGACAGAGGCTTTTAACGGAGGCTTAAAAGATTTAAGGCAAGCATGACTTGACAGGGAGGTGTCTTATGGAACGCGTAAACTGGTTCAAAAACATCAACGAAGCAACTGAAGACATCAAAGGCGGCTCGAAACTTTTAATGATGTTCTTCTACAGCCCTTCATGCGAAGGGTCGATGAAGACGATAAACGAAACGCTTGAGAAAGAAGAGGTCGTCCATCTCATCGAGCGGGAGTACGCGCCGGTCAAGCTCAACATAGACGAGAAGAAGTCGCTCGCCAAGGAGCGGAACGTCGACTGGACGCCTACCTTCATAATCGCCGACGAGCATGGACGCGAGCTTGAAAGGTGGGTGGGTTTCCTGCCCCCGAGAGACTTCATGGCGCAGTCGCTCCTCTCCAAGGGGCTCGCCGACTTCCATCTCGAGCGCCAGGCTGAAGCCATTCGCGAGTTCGACGAGGTCATCGAAGAGTTCGCAGATACCGACCTTGTCCCGGAGGCTGAGTACTTCCTCGGGGCCGCGAACTACAAGCTGACCGGCCAGAACGACACGCTCATCGACGTCAGCCACATACTGACCACCAGGTACCCTGAGAGCCAGTGGACCAAGAAGTGCTCGGTCTGGTCCCACCTCACTCACAGCGCGCCTTTCGTCGGGTATGACGGCGGCGGGTCGGTAGGCGGCGGCGCTTATTAGCCTGTCCTCCCGGAACCGCGGCGCGGCGCAACATGAACCGCGCCGCGGTTCTTTTTTGCCTTCAGGGCGCCGGATAATAGCCCCCGGCAGACAGGCGCCTCCGGCATTTTCCGTTTTTGCGAGGCATTCCGCGTAACCGCTCCTGCCGCTAAACTTCCTTACGCATTGATTTTCCAGGCCCTTTGTAATAGAATTACCCCACTTATTACGGAGGCCGCAATGGATCAAAACCTGCAGGAACAGCGCAAGAGCATGGTACTACCTTATATAAACAAGTTCCTCACCATCGTAGACGACGTAATCCTCCTCTGGGTGGCGATAGGCATCGTCGGCGTCGCCGCACTGCTCATGGTCGAGGCCATAACCGACTTCATCTTCTACACACAGCACTCGATATCTCACATCATAAGCGACCTCATGTTCGTGCTCATCATCATGGAGCTTTTCAGGCAGGTGATGCGGCAGATAAACAGGCACTCGTTCTCGCTTAACCCGTTTATCTTCATAGGCGTCATAGCCTCCATCAGGGGCATGTTGCTCACGCAGATGAAGCTCGGCATGGGCGAGGCCGAATGGGAGGGCGCGGTCCTGCAACTCGGCATCCACGCGGCCATAGTCGTCGCACTCGTCTTCAGCCTCTACATCTACTCAAAGGGAAGGCCGAAGGAAGAGTAACACGGCTCCGGGCAGACTGGTTCTGCTGATCCGCGCCTTTAAAACTTGAACGACAAATAAAAAGGGGCTGTGGACGCCGAAGGCGTCCACAGCCCCTTTTTTGTACTCGGGACCTTTTGTCATTGCGAGGAGTGCTTTTGCGACAAAGCAATCTCCGGCTTTTTTATTACTTGAAAAACTGGCGAAAGACCGCTCTGAATCTTACGGCGGGGGGGGGGGGGGG
>JACREU010000087.1 GCA_016212705.1 Deltaproteobacteria bacterium | reverse complement strand
GGCGTAGACAGGAACCACGTCTCCATAGAGGTGAACGAGAACACATTGACGCTTAAGGGTGAGAGGCGTCAGGAGAAGAACCTCTGCGAGGACAACTACCACAGGATGGAGCGGTTCTACGGGACCTTCCAGAGGGTCTTCAGCCTCCCGTACTCGGTCGATAAGCACAACATTACCGCGAACTTCCGGGACGGCGTCTTGAAGATCGCGGTCCCTAAGGCCGTTGACGCCGACATGGACTCTATAAAGGTAAAGGTCCAGTAGGGGCGGGCTCAAAGAACATAAGAATCCTGCGCCGCACAAGTGGTTTCCATACAAAAACTCCAAAAAACACCTGAGCCCGCCTTTGCCTCCTTAAAAGGCAGAGACGGGCTATTCGGCTATTTCACGGGGGCAAATAATGACTGAAAACCAGTCCGGGACAAACGAGGAAAAGGGCAAGGAGCCGACTGAGCTCTCCAGAGAGCTCCCGCCCCTCGATTTTTCGACCTTCATACTTTCGCTATCGACCTCTGTAGTCATGCACCTCGGGCTTGTCGAGAACCCGGTCACGAAAAAGACCGAGAAAGAGCCCGCGGTTGCCAAACAGACGATCGACCTCATAGCGCTACTGAAAGAAAAGACAAAAGGGAACCTGACGGACGAGGAGACGAAGCTCGTCGAGGATGTCCTCCACGAGCTCCGCGTATGGTATTGCAAGGTGGTTGTTTAAAGGCATCCATTAGTTAACGCCCTCCGGGGATCAGCAACGGGAGAAAAATGGAAGACAAAAAGAAAGGCTTTGGGTTCAAGACGATTCTGCTCGTCGCCTTTGTATCAATAATAGCCGGGATCGCGTTCACCGCGAGGCTCGACCTCACGAACCAGACGACGGCGCAGAACTTCTGGAAAGAGCCGGAGGCCCCGGTAAGGACGGTTGCCGACGCGGGGCAGGGGGTCCCGAGGGACTTCGTGGAGCTCGCAAAGAAGCTCTCCCCGATGGTCGTGAACATCTCGACGACGCAGGTCATGAAGGAGAGGCCGATGATGCCTTTCCCCGAGTTCAAGGGCCCGTTCGACGACTTCTTCGGCGGCGACGACTTCAACAAGTTCTTCGACAACCAGCAGCCCCACAAGGAGTTCAAGAGGCAGTCGCTCGGCTCGGGCTTTATCCTCAACAAGGAAGGCT
>JACREU010000086.1 GCA_016212705.1 Deltaproteobacteria bacterium | reverse complement strand
TGCGCCTGTGTATTGGTGAAACAGACCAAAAAAACTTCTTTTTTGTTTTTCAGGAACCCCAGGCATAGGGTGAGCGACCTTAAGGGAGGAAGCAATTATGAGCGAGCCGAGGGAGTAAAAAGGCCGCGACAGCGGTCCTCGCCGGACTGGCGAATCCGTATCGGACTACTGTGCTTCAGGTAGACTTAAGTGACCCGATATGAAATTGGCCGTACGCCAAGTACCTCGCCGGACTGGCAAATCCGTATCGGACAACTGTGCTTCAGGTAGACTTAAGTAACCCGATTTGAAATTGGCCGTACGCCGAGTACCTCGCCGGACTGGCAAATCCGTATCGGACTACTGTGCTTCAGGTAGACTTAAGTGACCCGATTTGAAATTGGCCGTACGCCAAGTACCTCGCCGGACTGGCAAATCCGTATCGGACAGCTGTGCTTCAGGTAGACTTAAGTGACCCGATTTGAAATTGGCCCCGCGCCGAGCGGGGGAGGGGGAGGACGTAGCGAGAATCCCTATGCCGAAAAAAGCCCCGCAGGGCGCAAAACTTAATAAAGTAAAGTGTGCCGAATAAAACTGCCAGTGCGCGCGGAGCGAGCAAAAAGGTTTTGAGAAAAGTGATTAAACATGCGTAGGCGGGTTCCGGTTACGAACCTGAACCCGTAAAAAATCCAAATTGCACCCGCCCCAGCCATATCCCTCTTTCGGGGGATATGGCCTCTTCCGGCCCAAAAACCCTTTACACCTGCGTACTTGTATGCTAAATAAAAGAATTGTGGTACAATGTTTTTGTTTTATGGGCCGGGTGGACTGTTGACGGTCTTCTTCCGGCTTTGCCCCTCGACGGGGCAGAGAGCGCCGATGGAGGTGCCTGTGACACGGATCGACCATATTTCTTTAAACACATTCAGGCCCCCCCAAGCCCTCTTGCGCTTCCCCTCGGTTCCCGCGTCTTGTTTTCTCTTCACCCACGGCTTTTCAGGGGCTTTTTCACTGTGAACAACAGCGATATAAAAGGAGAGCGTTTCAAGGAGTTTCTCGCCGAGGCCGAGGACATACTCAACTCGATGGGAAAGGGGCTCCTGAAGCTCGGCAAGGGCGTCAAGGCGGGTATTATCGACCCGGCGGTCCTTAACAGCATCTTCCGCTCCGCGCACACCATCAAGGGCATGTCCGGCGTCTTCGAGTTCAGGGACATGGGCTCCTTAAGCCACTCGCTTGAGGACACGCTCGACCTTCTGCGCATGGGCAGGATCACCCTTACCGACGACACCCTCGACTCCGTCATGGCCGCGCACGAGTTGCTCGTCCGGATAGTCTCGGCGCGCGGGCTCGGGGACTTCTCCGAGGAGATAGAGGGGATAAAGCAGGGGCTCGCCAGGGGTCACGTCAAGAAGTCCAAGCCGAGAGAGCAGATAAACAAGGAACTCCTCTCCATACTCACCGAGTACGAGGAGCACAGGTTCAGGGAGTGCCTGCGCGACGGCAGGAACATATACATAGTCACGGTCAAGTTCCCGATAACGAGCTTTGACAAGGGCTATGTTTCGGTAACCGAGATATTGAAGACCGAGTCCGAGCTCATAGCAACGCTCCCGTCGACGAAGTCCAGCCACGAGGTCCTCTACTTCGACATACTCATAGGCACGTCGAGGGGCAAGGGCTTCATAGCCGACCTCGTAAGGCCGCTCGCCGAGGCCGAGATAAGCGTCCTCGCGGAGCCGTCGGCAAAACATGCCTCGCCGCAGGCCTCAAAATCAGAGCCGGCGCTCGAGATAATAAGCGGGCACGGCCACGGCAGGCACGCCGACGCCTCGCGCGAGACCTTGCGGCGCGTCTCCAACACCGTACGCGTCAATATCTCCAAGCTCGACAACATCATGAATATCATAAGCGAGCTCGGGATACTGAAAACCGGGATCTCCGGGATAAGCTCCCGCCTGAAAGTAGAGAGGGAGTTCTCTTCATATTCGATCGAGCTCTCCAGGTCCGAAAAATACCTGGAGAGGAAACTCTCGGAACTCCGCGACAGCGTACTCGACGTGAGGATGGTCCCCATAGGCCAGCTCTTCGGCAGGTTCGAGACCCTGATAAACAAGCTCTCCAGGGAGGCCGGCAAGGAAATAAGGATGATAACCCACGGGGACGAGACCGAGCTCGATAAATTAATAGTCGAGGAGCTCGCCGACCCGCTCATGCACATCATAAGGAACGTCCTCGACCACGCGATAGAGGCCCCGTCTGCTCGCGAGGCGATGGGGAAGCAGAGGGCGGGGACCATTACCTTGAGCGCTTACCAGAAGGGGAACCACGTCGTCCTCGAGGTCAAGGACGACGGCGCCGGGATAGACGCGGAGCTCGTCAGGGAAAAGGCCGTGGAAAAAGGGCTCATAACGCGCGAGTACGCCAAGTCCTTATCGAGGCAGGAAACGCTCGATCTCCTGTTCCTCCCGGGGTTCTCGACAAGGGACTTCGTCAGCGAGACCTCGGGCAGGGGCGTCGGCATGGACGTCGTCAAGGAGAACATAACGAAGCTCTCCGGCATCATCGACATAGAGACCGTAAAGGGCAGGGGGACGCGCTTTCTGCTTACCATCCCCATAACGCTCGCCATAATACAGGCGCTTATCGTCGAGGACCTCGGCAGGAGGTACGCGGTGCCTCTCAATTCGGTCATCGAAATAGTGGAACTGCCGCCGGGTGCGATGGACTCGGGTAGCGAATATATAACCGTGAACGACAGGAGCGTGCCCGCGGTCCGCTTGTCGAGCTTTTTCGGCAAGGATAGGCCTTTCGGGGCCGAGGCCTCCTCTTACGGCATAGTCGCGGGCCTCGCCGAGCACAGGCTCTGCGTCATGGTCGACGGCCTTGTAGAGGAGCTTGAGGTCGTCATAAAGCCTCTGCCGAGGATGCTCAAGCCCGCGGGGATCGCCGGGGCTACCGACATGGGCGAGAAAGGGACTATACTCGTCCTCGACATAACCGGCATACTCGAGCACGTACTTAAGGAGAGGAAGGCGCCCGCGAGGGCATAGGAATATGCGCAGGAAGATACTGGATTTAAGACAGATTCAGGAGGCGGCGCTAAGGCAGGCGACAATAGCTCCGACGGACGAGAACTACTCGGAGAGCCTTGCGCGCGGGACGGCCGAGGAGGAGAGGCTCAATATCATCTCCTTTTTCCTCGACGGCCGGGAGTACGCCTTCGAGGTCTCCTCCGCCGTCGAGGTGTTGAGGCTTAAAAACCTCACCGAGGTCCCGAAGACCCCTGCCTTTGTCCTCGGCATACTATCCGTAAGGGGTGAGATGGTCCCTGTAATAGACTTGAAAGGCCGGTTTGGGGAGGGCTTGCAGGCGAAGAAGACCGGCAGGGTCCTCGTCGCTTCTTTTGACGACCTCAAGGCCGGGTTCATAGTGGAGAGGCTCTCAGGCGTGAAGGATATCCCCGTAAGCTCGATAGACGAGGATACCTCGGGGTTTGACGAGCCGTGCCGGGGGTTTTTGAAGGGGCTCATCAAGGGGGAGTCTCTTATCAGGCTCCTTGACGCGGGCAAGCTCATGGAGTTCCGCGCAGATGAAGCCTAAGTCGAAGTATTCCCATCCAGACTTCCAGTTCGTCAGTTTCAGCCTCTCGTCCCTTGAGTTCGGGCTCGACGTAAGGGATGTGAAGGAGGTAATCCGTCTTGGTGAGATAGAAAGACCCTCCGGCGCACCGGCCTTTCTCGAAGGCTTCTTGAGGCTCCGGACGATACTCGTGCCGCTCATCGATCTCAGAAAGCGGTTCTCTCTGCCCGCGCCCCTCTCCGATGAGACGCGGGTTATCATATGCCTCATAGAGGCCCGCATAGCAGGACTTGCGGTGGATGGCGTTGCGGATATCGCGGCGGGCGGGCATGAGGCTGGCCCAAGGCCGTCTGAGGGACCCTGGGCAGGGTGCGTTGACGCAGTTATAGAAACCCGGCAGGGCCCGGTGATGATACTCAACCTGAAAAGACTATTGAGCGCTGAGGAAAAGGGCTGTCTCTCCGGCCCCATAGACGATATAAAAAGGGACTTGGAAGCGGATTAAGCCGCTTTTAGCCGGCAAGGCTACGAAAGCGGCGCATCGCATAAAATGGCTTGAAAAACAAGGCGCTTTCGTGTTATTTTATTTATGGTAAAACGTAAGCGGAATATCGATGTCCGGCATCTAACCCTTAACCTAACTATCTAAAAATGATAAACTTTTTGAAAGCATTAGGGTGCGGGTACTTATCTTTCAGGAGGGGCGCGATGACCGCGCTCCTCCTCTTTTTTTCAATTTCAGCCCTCGTCGGGTGCTCATCGGCTCCTCTGCCTGTGCAGGGCAAAAGCGCCCCTTCCGACTTGTATGAAAAGGGCATGACCGCGTACCTTGGGGAGCGGTACGAGGACGCCGAGACGACCTTCAAGACGCTAATGAACGAGTTCCCGCTGAACAGGCTCTCGGTCGAGTCCCAGCTGATGCTCGCCGACACCTACTACGGTATGGAGCGTTATGAGGACGCGGCCTCATACTACACCAATTTTTCAGCCCTCCACCCGACCCACCCGAAGGCGGCTTACTCGATGTTCCAGAAGGGTATGAGCCACTTCAAGGAGGTCCTCTCCGTGGACAGGGACCAGACCGCGACGAGGAAGGCCCTCTTCGCCTTCGAGGACTTCCTGAAGGCGTACCCTGATTCGGCGTACACCCCAAAGGGGAAGGAGCTCATCTCATTCCTGCGGAAAAGGCTCGCCGAGCGTGAGATATACATAGCCAGTTATTACTTCAAGGGTAAAAACTACAAAGGCGCGCTCGGAAGGTTTAGAGACGTCCTTAAGAACTACCCTGACACCGGCTTTACTGACACCGCCCTTTATTTCATAGGCGAGTCCTACATGCGGCTCGGCGAAAAAAAGCTCGCGGAGGAAGCCTATAACACCATATTAAGCAATTTCCCCGAGAGCCCCTTTGCCAGGGGCGCGATGGACCGCCTGAAGGACAGCTAAAAGGCCCACTCCCGTAAGGAGGAGCGATGGAAAAAGGGTGGCAGCACAACTACGACCTGGGCAGGAAGGCCTTCGAGGAGAGGCACTTTGACAAGGCCCTGCAGTACCTCGAAAGGGTCGCCTCCGAAAAGACGAGCTTCGCCGACGTATATAACATGCTCGGGCTCATCTACTACGGTCAGTCCCGTTTCGAAGACGCTATCGGCTCTTTTAAAAAGGCCCTTGAGATAAACCCGAGCTACACAGAGGTCTCTTTGAACCTCTCGGTCGTGTATAACGAGCTCGGGCAGTTCGAAAAGTCGAGCGAGGTCTACGCGTGCGCAAAGGAAGTCCGTAAGGAGGCCCAATCGTACGTCGACCCCTATGTGCGGGGGAAGCTCTCCAATATGCACGCCTCCATCGCCTCCATATATAAGGACCTCGGGCTCTACGCCGAGGCCGCCGAAGAGTACAGGAAGGCGCTCACTATGAGCCCCGAATTCATCGACATTAGGACGAGCCTCGGCGTCGTCTACCGCGACATGACCGACTTCGCTTCCGCGATAAGGGAGCTTGATGACGCATTGAAGACCAGCCCGGATTTCCCCGCCGCGAGGATACAGCTCGGGCTCACCTACTACGCTATGGGCCAGCACGAAAAAGCCAAGACAGAGTGGCTTAAGGTCTTAAGGAAGCACCCGGAAGACAAGATGGCCCAGATGTATATGAACCTCCTCCTTACCCCTTCGCGATAACCCCTTCAGAGCGTCAATTCAAACATACACAGCGTTCCACCTCGCCCCGTATCTGAAGGCGTACAAAAGAAAACGCCCCAGTTGCACGGCGTCCTGTGTTGATTTTTTTAAGCCCCTCTTTTCTAAAGAGAGGCTTGGGGAGATTATCTGAAAGATGTCCATAGACGATATCCGATCAAGGCTTAAGGCGCTTGGCGACCCGGAGAGGGCGGCCGTATTACAGCGCTTCTTCAAGACCGGCCCCGGAGGGTACGGGGAGGGAGATATATTCCACGGCATCCGCGTGCCTGATCTGAGGAAGGTTGCGAAGGAGGTGGACGCGACCGTTGCGGACGCGCTCCTTCTTTTGAAATCGCCCGTCCACGAGGAGAGGCTCGTAGCACTCCTCATCCTCATAAGGCTCTTTTCAAAGGAGGACGGGCCCGCGCGAAAGGGTATCTTTAACGCTTATCTAAAGAACACCGCACATACAAACAGCTGGGACTTAGTCGACCTCTCTGCAGATAAAATCATCGGCGCGTACCTTGAGGACAAAGACAGAAGCCCGATATACAGGCTCGCCAAGTCAAAATCCGTCTGGGAGCGGCGGATGGCGATGATGGCTACGTTTCATTATATAAAAAAGCGCAACTATGCCGACGCGCTGAAGGTCGCGGGGTTATTGCTCCACGACACGGAGGACCTCATACATAAGGCGGCCGGCTGGATGCTCCGCGAGATCGGCAAGCGCGACATGGCGGTCGAGAAAGTTTTTTTAAAGGAGCACTGCAAGGTCATGCCTCGCACGATGCTCAGGTACGCGATAGAGAGGTTCCCTGAAAAGAAGAGGGTGGGGTATTTAAAAGGCAACCCTGTCGATTGAAAAGGCAGTTACCAACGGCTTTGAGGATAGAAGGATTTGTTAATCTGAAAGGTATCTTTTTAGGACAGGTGGAGTGCGCAAAAAGAGATGGGGAGGTCTTACCTCCCCATCTCCTCTACGGTCTTGTAAGCGGATTCAATCGCGTCTTTGATGCCTGCGGGGTCCGGCCCTCCTGCCTGGGCGAGGTCTTCCTTGCCGCCGCCTCTGCCGCCGACTGTCGGGGCGAGCCTCTTTATTATCTCCCCGGCGCTGTATTTTTTCGCAAGGTCCTTTGTGACCGCCGCAAGCAACAGGGCCTTCGAGTCCTGGACGGCGGCGAGCACCACTATGCCGGAGCCGAGTTTTGAGCGGAGCGCGTCCGCCATCTCTCTTAACTCTTTCGCGTCCGTGGCCTCGACCTTCGTCGCAAGCACGCTCACGCCGTTTATCTTCCTTACGCTGTCAAGGAGGTCGCCGGCGGAGGCGGCCTTGCCCTTGCCCTTGAGCCTTTCTATTTCCTTTTGAAGCTCCTTTTGATCCGCGAGCAACTTCCTTATCTTGTCCGGCACGTCCTGCCTCGGCACCTTGAGTATCAGAGCGCTCTCCCTGAGCGCGGCCTCGGATTCGGTGACGGCCTTCCACGCGCCCTCGCCGGTAACGGCCTCGAGCCTCCTGACGCCTGAGGCAACGGAGCCTTCGCCGGTTATCTTGATGAGCCCTATGTCGCCGGTCCTATTTACGTGCGTACCGCCGCAGAGCTCGGAGCTTACGCCTTTTACAGAGACCATCCTTACTGTCGCGCCGTATTTTTCTCCGAAGAAGGCGAGCGCGCCCCGTTTTACCGCCTCGTCGAACGATAGGACGTCGGTAGCCACCTCGAGGTTTTTCAGCACCGCCCTGTTAGCCTCTTCCTCAATGGTCTTGAGCGTCTCAGCCCCTATCGCCTCGAAGTGGTTGAAGTCGAACCTGAAGCCGGTCGGTTCAACGAGCGAGCCTGCCTGCCGGACGTGTTCGCCTATGCGTTTTCTCAATATCGCGTGGAGTATGTGCGTTGCGGTGTGGTTGCGTCGCGTGGCGTCGCGCCTTGCCATGTCAGGGACGAGCTCGGCTTCGTCGCCCACGGATACAGAGCCCGCGTCCACACTGCATGCATGGGTTATAAGGTCATTGACCGGCTTTTTTGTGTCCGTCACGGTTATGCTGAAACCCTTGCCGACTATCGCGCCGGTGTCGCCGACCTGGCCGCCGGATTCACCATAGAAGGGCGTCTCAGCCGTGATTATCTCGACGATATCGCCGTCAAAGGCCGTCTCTACCCCTTGGCCGTCCTTTATGATATAGAGGACGCGCGATGATATCGCTTCCATGTGGTAGCCGACGAACCCGGTCTTAAGGCCTGAGGCAACGAGCGACTTATAGAGGTCCTGAGATGCGGAGGCCCCTTCCATGCCCTTCCACGATTCGCGCGCCTTTCTTTTCTGCTCGTCCATGTAGCGGTTGAAGCCTGCCTCATCGACCGAGAAGCCTTCTTTGCGGACGATATCCGCGGTAAGGTCGGAAGGGAACCCGAATGTATCGTAGAGCTTGAAGGCGACCTCTCCGGGGATGATTTTCGCGCCCTTGCCGTTGAGCGCCTTCAGCTCCTCTTCGAGGAGGGCGAGGCCGCGCTCAAGCGTTTCGAAGAAACGCTCCTCTTCGCCCTTTGTGGCGCGCGAGATAAGGCTCGCCGCGCCTTTCAGCTCCGGGTATATTTCACCCATCAGCTCGACGACCCTGGCGTTAACCTTGTAGAGGAAGGGTTCCTTGAGGCCGAGGAACTTGCCGTGACGCGCGGCGCGGCGGATGATCCTGCGTAGCACATACCCGCGCCCCTCGTTGGACGGGAGCACCCCGTCGGTCATTAAAAAAGAAATCGCGCGCGCGTGGTCGGCTATGGCCTTGATGGATACGTCGTTTTCGCGGTCCGCGCCGTATTTGACGGAAGAGAGTGTTTCGATGAAGTTAATGATTGGAGAGAAGAGGTCGTTGTCGTAATTCGACTTCTTGCCCTGGAGCACGGTGGATAATCTCTCAAGCCCCATGCCTGTGTCGATGCAGGGGCTCGGCAAAGGCGAGAGCTTGCCGTCAGCTGACCTGTTGTACTGCATGAAGACGAGGTTCCAGAGCTCAAGGAACCTGTCGCAGTCGCACCCGACGGCGCAGGCAGGCTCGCCGCACCCGGCCTCGACGCCCTGGTCTATGAGTATTTCGGAGCACGGGCCGCAGGGGCCGGTGTCTCCCATGGACCAGAAGTTGTCCTTTGCGCCGAGCCTTACGATCCTGTCGTCAGATACGCCGGCGGACTTTTTCCAGATGGTCGCCGCCTCGTCGTCCGTCTCGAATACGGTCACCCAGAGCTTGTCTTTCGGCAGTCTCATCTCGTTCGTCAGGAAGTCCCAGGCGTACTTTATCGCGCCTTCCTTGAAGTAGTCCCCGAAGGAGAAGTTCCCGAGCATCTCGAAGAACGTATGGTGGCGCGCGGTCCTGCCGACGTTTTCGAGGTCGTTGTGTTTGCCCCCGGCCCTCATGCACCTCTGGCAGGAGACGGCGGTCTTGTACTCCCGCGTCTCCTCGTTAAGGAAGACCCCCTTGAACTGGACCATCCCGGCGTTCGTGAAGAGGAGCGTAGGGTCGCCCTTGGGGACAAGTCCCGACGAAGGGACTATGGTGTGGCCGTTCTTCTTGAAGTAATCGAGGAAGCGTTTTCTAATCTCGCTTGAACGCATAGGGCTGACCTTTTAATGTATTTAAATACCATTATCTCAAACAAACAAAGTACCATCACAACTCGTCCGTCGGTACTTGAGGCGCGTCCTTGGACATCTCCCTTATGACCGCGAAGATAATAGAGGAAGAAAAGCCCCTGCCTGCCAGGAACCTGTACGCCCGTTCCGTTTCTTTTCTTTCGAGGGGAGGGGACAGGCGGTTTTTTTTAAGCCATTTTCGCGCGGCCTCTCTTGCCGCAATCTTCGAGGCCTCGGCAAAGCCGGAGAGGAGACGGGCGATGGCCTCCTTTGCAATGCCTTTTTTTTCGAGGTCCAGCGCGATCTTCGCCGGGCCCCAGTTTTTGAATCGGAGACGCGATTCCACGAGAGAGACGGCGAATTTTTCATCGTTAAGGTAGCTTGCCTCGATAAGCCTTGAGACCGCCCCGTCTATCTCAATTGACTCAAAGCCCTTGTCCTTGAGCTTTGTCCGTACCTCGAAAACCGACCTCGGCCTTGAGGAAAGGTAGTTGAGGGCTACGGTCAAAGCGTCTTTCCTGGCCTGGCCTGGGGTCATGTACTGTCCGATTTTGAGATTTTAGAAAGGTATTTGGAGAGCCTTTGTGTAAAGTTACTTCCAAATCCTCCTTCCAAGTCTTCTGGTCTTACAGAAGGCCCCCTTGAGTTTTTCAAGGGGGCCTTCTGTAACTAAAAGTCTTTGAAGGGGGTTTGGGGGAAACTTTCTACAGAAACTTTCCCCCAATGCCTCTTAAAACCTCTCGATATCGGGCGTGGGTTTGTTGTTGCCGCCTTCCTTATCCTCGCCTTTTTCGAAGTCTTTCCAGCCCATCTCGCTTGTGGACGAGATCCCTTTTACCTTGAGGGCGAAGTCCGCCGGGTTGGATGCCTGGCGGAGCGCCTCGTCGTAGGAGATGAGCCCCTTAGTCAGCAGCGACATGATGGACTGGTCGAATGTCTGCATGCCGTATGTGGTATAGCCCTTGACTATGGCGTCTGAGATGTCCTTGGTCTTTTCCTTATCCTCGATGCACTCCCTTATGCGCGCGGTCGTCACCATGACCTCTACCGCGGGGACCCTCGCGTGGCCGTCCTTTGTGGGCATGAGCCTCTGTGAGACGATGGCCTTTAAGACGCCGGCGAGCTGTATCCTTATCTGCTTCTGCTGGTATGGCGGGAAGACCGAGACTATCCTGTTTACGGTCTCCATCGCGTCTATGGTGTGGAGGGTGGATAAGACCAGGTGGCCGGTCTCGGCGGCGGTGAGCGCGATCTCTATGGTCTCAAGGTCCCTCATTTCGCCGACCATGATTATGTCCGGGTCCTGGCGTAGAGCGCCTCTGAGCGCGTCCGAGAAGGTCTGCGAATCGACGCCGATCTCCCGCTGGTTTATGATACAGCGTTTGTCCCTGTGGAGGAACTCGATAGGGTCTTCGGCGGTGACGATGTGGCCGGAGCGGTGGTTGTTTATGTAGTCCATCGCCGCGGCGAGTGTCGTGGACTTGCCGCTGCCGGTGACGCCGGTGACGAGGACGAGGCCGCGGACCTCGTTTGATATCGTCTCAAGGACCTTCGGGAGGTTCAGCTCATCGAAGGTCTGTATCTTGATGGGGATTACGCGGAGCACGATGCCGACCGCGCCCCTCTGCTGGAATACGTTTACCCTGAACCTGCCGAGCCCGGGGACGGAGTAGGCCATGTCGACCTGGTGTTTCGTCTTGAAGACATCCTTCTGGACGTCGTTCATTATCCGCATCGCGGCCTTGGCTATCTCGTCCGGCGCGAACCTGTCGTGGTTCTTTATCGGGACGAGGGTGCCGTGGATGCGCAGTATCGGCGGCACCCCGGCCTTCAGGTGTACGTCGGACGCCTTGGATTTTACCGCTACGTTTAGGATAGAGCTTAAGTCTATGTCTGCCATATTCGGTTACTCCTCTTTAACCTTTATGCCGTAGTGCTGGAGGACTTTCTTTTCTATGTCGAGCGAGACTTCGGGGTGATCCTTCAGGAAGGTGCGGGCCGCTTCGCGCCCCTGGCCGAGCCTTTCACCTCCGTAGGAGAACCACGAGCCGCTTTTTTCGACGATGTCGGCGTTAGAGGCGAGGTCGAGTATGTCGCCCTCGCGAGAGATGCCCTCGTTGAAGAGTATGTCGAACTCCGCGTCCCTGAAGGGCGGGGCGAGCTTGTTCTTTACCACCTTTACCCTAATACGGTTGCCGATGACGGCATCGCCCTGCTTTATCTGGCCTATCTTCCTTATGTCCATGCGGATGGTGGCGTAGAACTTAAGCGCGTTTCCGCCGGTCGTCGTCTCCGGTGACCCGAACATGACGCCTATCTTGTGCCTTATCTGGTTGATGAATATGACGCAGGTCTTCGATTTGCTGATGGTCGAGGTGAGCTTGCGGAGGGCCTGGCTCATGAGCCGGGCTTGTAAACCCATGTGAGAGTCTCCCATCTCGCCTTCGAGTTCCGCGCGCGGTACGAGCGCCGCGACCGAGTCTATGACGATCAGGTCGACTGCGCCGCTCCGTATGAGGACGTCGGTGATCTCCAGCGCCTGCTCTCCGGTATCCGGCTGGGAGAGGAGGAGGTCGTCGGTATTTACCCCGAGTTTTTTGGCGTAGGTGAGGTCGAGGGCGTGTTCGGCGTCTATGAAGGCGACGGCCCCCTGCGTCCTCTGGGCCTCTGCCGCTATGTGGAGGGCGAGTGTCGTCTTGCCTGAGGACTCAGGGCCGAATATCTCGACGACCCTGCCCCTCGGCACGCCTCCGGCGCCGAGCGCGATGTTCAGCGCCGGGGAGCCGGTGGAGATGGTCTCGATATCGACCGGGACCCCGTCCTTTCCGAGCCTCATTATCGAGCCCTTGCCGAACTGCTTTTCTATCTGGCTGATGGCAAGCTCTATGGCCTTACCCTTGTTCGACGGCGTTACTCCTGGAGAATTGGACATCTACGCCCTCCTTGGTTTATGGGCTATCAAAAAATTGTTATTTTTCCTGATCTCTGCGTCAGGTCGAAAATAAAAATGCTCACATATTACAATATATGCTGCGCTTTTTATTTCCACCCTTCCTTGACCTCAGAAAAAAATCCTAATTTTTTGAGATAGCCCATGTTTATTTAAGCCTTATTCAAGCCCTATGGTCTTTATGTCCGTGTACTCGGCCCCCCTGGGGTTGAGTACGCTCTTTATGAGGTGGAAGGCAGAGGCCGTGAAGCTTTTGTCTATCGATATATTCGCTTCGGCGGCTGTCTTGCCGAGGGCCCTGCCGTCATTGGAGGACTTTACCCTGCAAAGCGTGAGATGCGGGGTAAAGGGCCTGCCTTCCCTCTCGAAGCCGAGTGGCTCAAGCCCATCTTCTATATTGGCTGAGAGCCGTTTGAGCGCGTCGTTTCCGCCGATACCCGCCCAGAGGACTCTCGGGTTCATCATGTTCGGGAATGCGCCAAGCCCGGAGACCTTTACTTCGAAAGGCCCGATGCCTTTAGAGGCGTATTCAAGGGCAGTGGCGATGGCGTCCGCCTTTGCCGGGTCTATCTCTCCAAGGAACTTCAGTGTGAGGTGGATGGAGGCGGGTTTTACCCAGCTTATCCCTCTCCAGCCCCGGTCGAGGGCCGTTTTTATCCCTTCGAGCTCCTTTAAAATCTCCACCGGTATCTTTATCGCGATAAACGCCCTTATTTTTACGCCCCCCTGGCTAACCGCAGAATCAATTTAAACGCCTCTTCAACGGACCTTTGCCGGACTTGCGCCCTTTTGCCCCTGAATAAGAATTTCTTGACGACTGTATCGCGCCCCTTTGAGGCCCCGATGTAAACAATGCCTACGGGCTTTCCGGGCCGCGCGCCGCCCGGCCCCGCTATGCCTGTAATTGAAACGCCGATAGAAGCCTTTATGCCTTTTTTGACCCCGCGGGCCATCTCGCCCGCAGTCTCCCCGGATACGGCGCCGTGTTTTTTAAGCGTCCTTGGACTGACCTTGAGGAGTGTTTCCTTTGCGTCGTCCGCGTAGGCGACGACGCCGCCCATGAAGTAGTCGGAGCTGCCGGCCACGTCGGTGATCAATTTTGACAAGAGCCCGCCGGTGCAGGACTCGGCTGTGGCGAGGGTGAGCCCCTTTGCCCGCAAGGCCTCCCCGGCTAATATGTTAAGAGGTTTTGTCAGAGGAGCCATATCGCCAGGCGCGCCGATATCCCCGCATAAATCCCCGCCGCGAGGTCGTCGGCTACGACCCCGATCCCGCCCTTTACCCGCTTGTCCAGTAATCCGGCCGGATAGGGCTTAAGAATATCAAAAATCCTGAAAAGAATAAACACTAATGTTGCGTTGAAAAAGGTGAAGGGGAGGGCCAAAAAGGCGAGGAGATACCCGCTTATCTCGTCGCAAACGATAGAGGGGTGGTCGTGTCTTCCGAGCGAGCGGGTGTACTCGCCTGCCGCGTAGATGGAGACGAGCGCCACGGCGAGCGTGACGACGGACTGGATATAGAGCGGAGTCCCTGATATGGCCCATGCGATGGCCACGCCCCAGAGTGTGCCGAATGTGCCGGGGGCCAAGGGAACGCACCCGAGATATGTCCCTGTGGCCAGGAATTTTATTATATTATTTCTCATTTAAACTCGATGGTTACGTCATTTGTTTGATGCGCTGTCGCAGGGGCCCTTAAAAGATGAACTTTCTCATCTTTATGTTAAGGAGAAGCCCGGCGGCTATCATCGATGTGATGAGGAACGACCCTCCGTAGCTTATAAACGGCAAGGGCACCCCCACGACCGGCAGTATCCCTGAGACCATACCAAGATTTATGACTATCTGCCAGAAGAACATGGAGGTGATGCCGAAAGCGATGAGGAAGCCGAACCTGTCCTTGGAGCCGCCGGCGGTGTTGATCCCGCAGATGACGAGTGTAAGGAAGAGCGCGATGACGACGAGGGAGCCGAGGAGGCCCCATTCCTCGGACAGGACCGAGAAGATGAAGTCGGTGTGGTGTTCGGGAAGGAACATTAGTTTTCCCTGTGTGCCTTCGGTGAAGCCCTTTCCGAATATCCCGCCTGAGCCTATGGCTATCTTCGACTGCATGACATGGTAGCCGGAGCCTAATGGGTCGGCGTCCGGGTTTAAAAAGCTCGTAAGCCGCGCCTTCTGATAGCCTTTGAGCATCATCCAGCCGAAGGGCAGAACGGCCATGAAGGAGGCGAATATGCCGATGAGGACCTTCGTGCGGATCTTGACGATTAGGACGACGGACCAGAATATCATCCAGATGATAATCCCGGTGCCGAGGTCCGGCTGTTTTGCTATGAGGAGAAAGGGGACTATCATGAGTATGCCGGGGAGCACGAGGTCTTTGAGCCCCAGGCCGCGCGCCGGGACGTTTTTTTCGCTGAAGAACTTGGCGAGTATGATTATGAGCCCGAGTTTCGCCGGCTCAGAAGGCTGGAGCGTAAAAAAACCGAAGGAGATCCACCGCTGGGCGCCGCTGAAAGACGACCCTATGAAATAGACCGATATTAGGAGGAGGATCGTCGCGCCGTATATGAAGTACGCGAGCCGCTCGATGAAGGAGTAGTTGACGACTATGGCAAGTATCATCATCGCGGTGCCGATGGCGACCCACCAGACGTCCTTCTGGTATATGGAGGCCTGGTGGAGGTGCGTGGCGCTGAAGACGGACGCAAACCCGATGAGCGTAAGGGACGCGATGACCGAGAGGGTCAGCCAGTCGAAGTGGGTGAAAAGCCTCCTGTCAATCATATACCTCTCCTGCCTCGTCCTCGGGTTTTATGGCGGTCTCTTTGGGCGCCGCAGTAGCCCCCGCCCCGACGGGCGAGGGCTGGGCGCCTCCCGGCGCCGATACGGTCATCACCTTCGGTTCCTCAAACTCGTCCATCGTGGTGAGAAATGCCTTGAACAGCTCTCTGGCCACCGGGGCCGCGGCGGATGCGCCGAAGCCACCGTGCTCGACGATTACGACGACCGCGATCTTCGGGTCGTCGTAGGGGGCGAAACCGGCGAACCATGCGTGGTCCCTGTACTTGTAGGCTATTGACTGGACGTTCTTCGTCCTCTTTATGAGTCTGGACACCTGCGCGGTGCCGGTTTTTCCGGCTATCTTCAGGTTCGTGGCCTTAAGGAAGTGGGCCGTGCCGCCGTCGTCGTGGACGACCCCCCGCAAGGCATCCTTTACAATGGATAATGTCTGGGGAGAGACGCCGAGGGCACCGTTGGTCTCAGTCGTAAACCTGGAGAGCTCCTCTCCGGCCGGGGTCTTTATCTCTTCAATGATCTTGGGCTTCAGGATAGTCCCGCCGTTGGCTATCGCCGCGTATGCGTTGCAGAGCTGTAATGGGGTCGTAAGCATGTAGCCCTGCCCGACGGAAACGGAAATCGTCTCGCCCTCGAACCATTTTACCTTGTAGGCCTTTTCCTTCCACTCGGAGGACGGGACGAGCCCGGACTTTTCGTTATGTAACGGTATGCCGGTCTTCTGTCCGAACCCGAAGGACTTCGAGTATCTCGCGAGCCTGTCTATGCCGAGTTTTAGCCCCACCTGGTAGAAGAAGGTGTCGGAGGACTCGACTATCGCCCTGTGGACGTTGATTATGCCGTGTCCCTGCTCCTTCCAGTCCCTGTAATCGCGTTTGCCGTAGCGGAAGGCCGGGCCGGAGTATATCATGGTCGCTGGGGTTATGACCTTCTCTTCGAGCGCCGCGGCGGCGTGTATGGGCTTGAACGTCGAGGCCGGGGGGTAGAGCCCCTGTATAACCCTGTTGTTGAGGACGTTCAGAGGGTTTCCGATGAGTTCCTGCCACTCCTCCCTCGATATGCCGGAGGATAGCGCGTTAGGGTCGAACGTCGGGGTGCTGACCATCGCCAGCACCTTGCCGGTCGAGGGCTCGATGGCCACAGCCGCGCCGACCTTGTCTTTAAGGGCGGCCCACGCCGCCACCTGCGTCTTTATGTCTATCGTCAGCCTGATGTTGTTGCCGGGGTAGGGGGGGAGGTAGTTTACGACCTTTATCTTCCTCCCCAACGCGTCGACCTCGACCTCCTTGCCGCCGTCTATGCCGCGCAGATCGCTCTCGAACGCCTTCTCAAGCCCGTACTTGCCGGTAAGGTCGCCGGGGCGGTACTTGTTAGACGGGTCCTCCGCCTCCTTCTCCTTCAATTCCTTTTCGCTTATCTCCCCAAGGTAGCCTATGAGGTGCGCGTTCGCCTCGCCGAAGAGGTATGAGCGCTTGGGCGCGACGTCGAGTATTATGCCCGGCATCTCGAACTTGTAGCTCTCTATCTTTACGGTCTCGTCCCAGGTGAGGTCTTCCTTCAGGGTGATGGCCTGGAAAGGCGGCCAACCCTTGGCCTTCTGGAGCTTCTCCTCGATCGTCTCATCGTCTATGGAGACGAGCTTCAGGAGCATCTCCTTTGTCCATACCCAGTCCTTCACGTCCTCCGGCACGAGGTAGAGGTCGAAGCCGGGGCGGTTCTCGGCGAGTTTTACGCCCAATCTGTCGTAGATAACGCCCCTCGGGGCAGGGGACTTGACGAGGCGGGTGCTGTTATTCAGCGAGAGCTCCGTATAATGCGGGCTCGCCAGCACCTGCAAATACCAGAACCGGGCCGCTAACACGAAAAACGCGAGAGCGACTATCACGTTTGCTATGAATACCCGGTTTTTGTACTCGGTCGGTTCCTTGTCCTTGAAATAGCTCAATTTGCCTTACCCTTGAAAGACTCGGGGCCGAACAGGGAGAAAAGCCTCTGGAAGAGGGTGATTATGCCGGGCGCGAGTATGCCCGTCACAAGCGACATGAGGATGACGTGGGTAAAGAAGTATACCCCGACGTTCGCGAACCTTAAAACCGAGTATGTGAGCACGCCTTTTATGAGCGCCACGACGGCCACTCCGCCCGCCCTGAAGGCCGGGGTCGTGAACTGGACCTTTTTCGCGAGGAGGTGCATGGCAAGGAATATGACGACGAGCGCGAAGGACGACGTGCCGATTATCCCGCCGTTGAAGGCGTCGTCAAGGTAGCCGAGGACGAACCCCATGAGCGCGCCTTCGATCGTGGGCCTCCTGTACGCCATATAGAAGACGATGATTAGCGGGAGGTCGGGAAGAGGCAGGTTTACGAGTATCGTGCTCTTGAGCGCGAGATATACGATTGTTATGGGGAGGAATACCAGGAACTCTTTCATGGCCGGATTAGGATGTATTTGAACCCAAAAGCCCCTTTTAACGCCTGGCATACATCGGCCCTTGAGCCGTGCCCTTCGGGATAATTAAATGTTCGGCCCCGTTCCATTTGATCGGGGCCACCTATATAATAGAACAAAAAGGCGCGGCTGTAAAAGGGTTTAAGGCCGGAAGGCCGGAAAGAGGCAAAACCCCTATTCTTCGGCGTAAAGGCCGGTCTCGGTGATGACGAGGACCTCTTCGATCTGATGGATGTTCACCGCCGGGCGGACCTCGATGGATTTAAAGAAGTTGTCCCTGCCCTTCTCTATCTTCACGACCTCCCCGACCGCCACCCCCTTCGGGAAGACACCTGAGAGGCCTGACGTAATGACCATGTCGCCGAGCCGGACGTCGTCGACCTGCCTTATGTACTTAAGGAGGAACCCGTCGGTGCCGTTGCCTTCGGCCACGCCCTTTATCCTGGAGCGCTGTACTATGACGTCAATGTTGGAGCGGAGGTCGGAGCCGAGGAGTACCTGCGAGGTATGCGTATTCACGTCGATAACGCGCCCTACGACCCCTATCGGGTTTATGACCGCGAGGTCCTTGGCTATGCCGTCTTTGGCCCCCTTGTCTATGGTGACGGTCCTCGCCCAGGGCTCCTTGTTGAAGCCGATGATGACCGCGGCCTTTGACTTGTGCGGGAGCTGGTCCTTGTATTCGAGTATGGATTTGAGGCGCTCGGCGAGGTTTATCTCTTCCTTAAGCCGCAGGTTATCTTCGTTTACGAGGGTAAGGGTCTTCCTGAGCCTCTCGTTCTCCTCGCTGACGTTCGTAAGGTTTACGTATCCCGACCAGACGCCCTTGACCGACCCCTGGACGCCGAGCATAAGCCTCTGCATGGGGGAGACGGTGCGGGAGAGTATCTCACGGAGGATAAATCCGCGCTCGACCTCCTGCCTGCCGGTGAGGGCGAGGTGGAGCGAAAAAAGCGCGAGCGCGAGGGAGGCGATGATTATCTGGTTCTTTTTAAGGAACGAGACGACGTTTTTTTGAGAGCGCATCAGGGCATCCGCAACTGCCTGGCGACGGCCAGTTAATGATCAGGCCCCCTTTGAAAAAAGGGGCAGGGACGTTAATTCGGTATCGTCACTTCCCGGAGGAGCTTCATTTCGTCGAGCACCTTGCCGGCGCCCTTGACGACGCAGTGGAGTGGCTCATCCGCTATGGTCACCGGGAGCTGTGTCTCTTCCCTTAAAATAACGTCGAGGTTCTTAAGGAGCGCGCCGCCTCCGGCCAGCACTATGCCCTTGTCCACGAGGTCCGCCGCAAGCTCCGGCGGGGTCGTCTCAAGGACGTGCTTTACGGCCTCAATCAGCTGGTTTATAGGCTCGTTCAGGGCCTCCCTTATCTCCCCGGACTCTATCTCAAGGGTGGTAGGTATGCCGGTTATGAGGTTCGAGCCCTTTATCTCGAGCTTATGGTTCCTCTCATCCGGCATGGGGAGCCCGAGCGTCATCTTGATGGTCTCGGCGACGCCGGTGCCTATGGAGAGGTTGTACTTCCTCTTGATGTACTGTACGATGACCTCGTCGAGCTTGTCCCCGCCCACCCTTATGGACTTTGACTGCACTATGCCGGCAAGCGAGATGACGGCAATTTCGGAGGTGCCGCCGCCGATGTCGACTATCATGTTTCCCGAGGGCTCCGTGATGGGAAGCCCGGCGCCTATGGCCGCGGCCATGGGCTCTTCAATAAGGTAGACCTCGGCCGCGCCGGCGGAGTAGGCGGACTCCCTTACGGCCCGTTTTTCGACCTGCGTGATGCCGGAGGGCACGCCGATTATGATGCGGGGCCTTACGAGGAGCCTTCTGTTGTGGACCTTAGCGATGAAGTACTTGAGCATCTCCTCGGTTATCTCGAAGTCGGCGATGACGCCGTCCTTCAGGGGTCTTATCGCCGTGATGTTGCCGGGGGTGCGGCCGAGCATCGCCTTCGCCTCCTTGCCGACGGCCAGGACCCTCTTGCCCTTGCCGTCTTTCTTGACGGCGACGACGGAAGGCTCGTTGCTGACGATGCCTTTGCCCTTGACGTAAATGAGTGTGGAGGCGGTGCCTAAGTCTATTGCAAGGTCGTTAGAGAACAGACCCAGTATATAATTGAACATGCATTCTCCTTGGATCGTTTAGGTCAAAACAGACTGGTAAGCCATAGCAGAAAATTCTAACAGATATCGCAACCTCATGGCAAGCGGAAAATGCACAAAGAAGTTGAATTTAAAAGGCAAAATTATTATTATATGGAACTGAGGCAAAAAGCAGTGACTTAAATTACAGGTTGAGAAAAGGAGGAACAGTGCTCGAGAGCATCAGAAAGAGGCGGAACTCCATAGTCATACTCGTGGCGTTCGCGGCCATCATAATAGTCTTTATATTCTGGGGGGCCGGGCCCTCGAACAACGACAATCAGAACAGGACCGCGGTCGCCGTAGTCGACGGCGTTGAGATACCTGTCAGGGAGTACGCGGCGCTCTACAAGAAAGAAACCGAGTACTACAGGGGCGCCCTCAAGGGGCAGTTCACCGAGGAAGTCGCGCAAAAGATGGACCTTAAGCACCGCTCCCTCGACATACTCATAAACAGGGCGCTCGCATTGAAGGAGGCGGACGCCAAAGGCATAAAGGCCGCGCCGGAGGATATACAGTCGGCTATCAAGTCCATACAGGCGTTCACTAAGGACGGCGCGTTCGACAAGGAGACCTACTTCAAGGTATTGAGCGCCAACCGCCTCTCGCCCGCAGAGTTCGAGAGGTCCATGGAGGACGACATCGTTACCGGCAAGGTGAGGGAAGCGGTCGTAAAGGACCTTGCGGTCACGGACGACGAGGTGAAGGCGGCCTTCAGGAAGGAGATGAGGAAGGTGAACCTCTCCTACGCGGCCTTTGACGGCGACAGGCTCAAGGGTTCCATAAAGGTCGTTGACGAAGAGGCGGAGGATTTTCTCAGGAAGAACGGCTCCGCCTTCATGTTACCCGTGAAGATAAAGGCCTTCTACGCCTTCGCCGGATATAAGGACGCGGCCTCCAGGGCGAAGGTGACGGACGAGGACGTAAAGGCCTTCTACGAGAAGAACAAGGACTCATTCGCGCTCCCGGAGATGGTAAAGGCCCGCCACATACTGGTAAGGCCCGCCTCGGACGCCGTTGACATGGACAAGGCGAAGGCCGACGCCAGGGCAAGGCTCGAGGACGTCATAAAGAAGATAAAGGCGGGGGCGAAGTTCGCCGTGATGGCTAAGGCGCACTCGCAGGACCCCGGCTCGGCGAGGGCGGGCGGCGACCTCGACTGGTTCGGCAGGGGCGTCATGATAAAGCCCTTCGAGGAGACGGCGTTTGCCCTCAAGAAAGGCGAGATGAGCGGCGTGGTAGAGACCGAGTTCGGGTTTCATGTGATACTCGTCGAGGACAAGAAAGGCCCCGCCGCAAGACCGCTTTCCGAGGTCTCTTCCGACATAAGGAGGAACCTTGCCTTCGACAAGTCAAGGGCCGCCGCAAAGGACTCCGCCGCACTGCTCGGCGCGAAGTTGAAGGACTTAAAATCCGTCGATGAGATGAGGAAGGCGGCGAATGACGCGGGTCTCAAGGCCGCTGTCACCGAGTCGTTTTCGGAGTCGGACAAGCGCATAGAGCTCGTCTCCAACGAGATGCTCCGCGACGTGGTATTCGGCCTCCGCGCCGGAGAGGTGAGCCCGCCGGTAGAGACTAACGAAGGGGTCTATGTGATAAAGGCCGTAGAGAAGGCCGACGCACATGTGCCTGAATACAAGGCGGTCTCGGCCAGGGTAAGGGCGACGCTGATACTTAAAAAAGCGGATGAGACGGCAAAGAAGAAGGCGGAGGACCTGCTGGCAAAGGCAAAGGGAGGCGCGGACTTCGCCTCTGCCGCCAAGGCAGAGGGTGTCGCAATAGAGGAGACAGGGCTTTTCAGCAAGTCGCAGGGGTTCGTCCCGAAGGTCGGCGCGTTCTCAGGGGACAAGCCCGGCCTCTTTGACCTCAATGACGCCGCCCCCTGGTATGCTGAAGTGCTGGAGGCCAACGGCCGTTACTATGTCTTGAGGCTTAAGAATACAAAAGAGGCTGACGAGTCGGCGTTCGAGCCGATGAAGGAGCCGCTCAAGGCGCGCCTTATTTCGCAGAAGCAGGAAGAGGCCGTGAGCGCGTGGATCAAGGACTTAAGGTCCAAGGCCAAGATCAAAATTTTTGAGGATATGCTGTAAGAGACCGTTTTTTTGTCATTGAAAGGCCGGTCGTAAAGGCCGGCCTTTTTTTGCACCTTACTCCAAAAAACACAAGGACTATCATAATGCGATTCTCAAGGATGTTGTTGCCCACCCTCAAGGAAACCCCGTCTGACGCGGACGTCGTCAGCCAGAAACTCATGATGAGGGCCGGCATGATAAGGAAGGTCGCGGCCGGGATATACAACCTCCTGCCCATGGGGCTTAAGGCCGTCCGCAAGGTGGAGGGCATCGTCCGCGAGGAGATGGACAGGGCAGGCGCCCAGGAGGTCCTTATGCCGATGGTCGTCCCCTCCGAGCTCTGGAAGGAGAGCGGCAGGTGGGACGAGTACGGAAAGGAGCTCCTTCGCTTAAAGGACCGGCACGACAGGGAGTTCTGTTTAGGCCCCACGCACGAAGAGGTCATAACCGACATGGTCCGGAGGGAGGTCCGCTCGTACAGGGAGCTCCCCCTGAACTTATATCAGATACAGACCAAGTTCAGGGACGAGATACGCCCGCGCTTCGGCCTCATGAGGGGCAGAGAGTTCGTTATGAAGGACGCGTACTCCTTCCACGCGACGGACGAGAGCGCGGATAGAGAATACCAGAACATGTACGAGACCTACACCCGGATTTTCGAGCGGTGCTCGCTTGAATTCAGGGCCGTCGAGGCGGAGACCGGGGCGATCGGCGGCAGGTTCTCGCACGAGTTCATGGTGCTCGCCGAGACAGGGGAGGACGCGATAGCGGCATGTGATAAGTGTTCTTATGCCGCGAACGTCGAGAGGGCCGAAGTGAGGGAGGCGGATTCCGCGCCAGGCGCGTCGTCTGATAAAAAGATAGAGAAGGTGAACACACCCGGCAAAAGGACGATAGAAGAGGTAAGCGCGTACCTCAGGATAAAACCCTCAGGACTCATCAAGACGCTTATCTATGAGACGGACAAGGGGACAGTAGCGACGCTTGTAAGGGGCGACTATGACCTGAATGAAATGAAGCTCAAGAGGGCCCTTGACGCCTCCTGGGTAAAGCTCGCTGAAGAGGCAGGCGTTAACGGAGCAACCGGAGCGCCTGTCGGGTTTGCCGGGCCCGTGGGGCTTAAGATAAGGCTGGTCGCGGACCTGAGCGTCAGAGTCATGAAAGACGCCGTTGCCGGCGCGAATGAATCGGACGCGCACATCATTAACGTCAACCCCGGGCGCGACTTCGCGCCTGAGTACGCCGACATAAGGAACGCGGTCGAGGGCGACGGGTGCCCGAGGTGCAGGGGCACGCTTTCCATAAAGCGCGGGATAGAAGTCGGCCACATATTCAAGCTCGGCACCAAATACTCTTATTCCATGTCAGCGAGCTTCCTAGACGAGGGAGGCAAGGAACGCCCCATCATCATGGGTTGCTACGGCATCGGCGTCGGAAGGACAGCCGCGGCATCCATCGAGCAGAACCACGACGATTACGGGATCATCTGGCCGAAGCCTCTCGCCCCATTTGATTGCGAGGTTGTCCCGGTGAACGTAAAAGACGCGGGGACTGTCGCAGAGGCCGAGGCGATATACGTTGAGCTTAAAGGCGCGGGGATTGACGTCCTTCTGGATGACAGGGACGAGAGAGCGGGCGTTAAGTTCAAGGACGCGGACTTGATAGGGATACCCTTGCGGATAACCATAGGCGAGCGGAACTTGAAAGAGGGGCTCGTGGAGTTGAAGGAGCGGAAGGGCGGGGCAGTGAGGCTTGTAAAGAGGGACGAGGCGGTAGCCGTGGCCCTGGGCTTCGTAAAGGGCTGAACTGTATTTAAATCAGAAAAGTATGGCCCCTCCTCCATTGCGGGGGGCCATACAAATGGTCACGAACTTTCTGGTTCAGGTTACAAACCTGAACCCGCACCGCGTCGGTCACGTCCCGCCTATTTAAGGAGAGATTCGAATAGCCTTGTATTTTCTTCCGAAGCCCAGTCGGTCTTCGTCGTCATGATCGCCGCGATCGCGCCGTTCTTGTCTATCACGAAGGCCCCGGGCGCCTTCAGCACATTGTACGCCTCTGATACAAAGCCCTGGTCGTCACGGAGGTTTCTGAATGTTATGCCGCTTGCTGACAGAAACTCTCTGACATCGGAAAGCGGCGCGCTGTGCATGGTGTCCGCTCCGACGGCGACGACAATAAGGCCGCGGTCTTTGTATCTCTTGTAGAGAGATTCGAGCGTCTTCATCTCGTCCTTGCACTCCTCGCACTTCATCCGCCAGAAGTATAGGACGACGACCTTGCCCTTCTCCTCAGAGAGCCTGAAGGGCCTTTCGTCCATGTCTTTAAAGAGGAAGTCGACGGCAGGGGAGCCGGGTTTGAGCACCTGCCTGTAAGGTGAAGCCTTGTCGTCCTTGACTTTATTGCACCCGACAAAGGCAAAGGCCAGTAATATTATGATAAGTATTTTTTTCATTTTGCCTCCTGAAAAATATAACAAAAGGGGAGGGGAAAGGGAAGGGGGGACTGCGTAGGCGTTTTTTTGCTGGTTCAGGTTTGCAACCTGCCCCCTTATTTCGTGGTTTCGCATTCGCCTGTCATGCATATTCAAATCTTCTGCCTAAAGCCTTTTTGCGCGCTCCGCGCGCTTTCGGCGATGGCTCCTAGCGCTTCCTTCCTCCCCCACCCGCTCGCGCGCCCCTTAGAGCGCTCCGCGTCTAATCTCCTCGGCGCGCTCGCCTCTTCCTCCCTGAGGCGCTCTCCGCCATGCGCCTGTGTTTTTGTAAAAATAGTACGAAAACAAATTCTTTTTTTGTTTTTCAAAACTCCTCAGGCATGGGGTGAGCGACCTTAAGGGAGGAAGCCTTATGAGCGAGCCGAGGGAGTAAAAAGGCCGCGACAGCGGCCCTAATGGGCGAGCGGTCCTCGCCGGACGGGCAAAGTTCATATCGAAAACTGTCAGGTTAATTTACCTCGGTTGTTTCCGAGGAACTCCGGCCCCGCGCCGAGCGGTCCTCGCCGGACGGGCAAAGTTCATATCGAATACTGTCAGGTTAATTTACCTCGGTTGTTCCCGAGGAACTCCGGCCCCGCGCCGAGCGGTCCTCCCCCCTTTCCATTTGAAAAATGCTATGCT
>JACREU010000085.1 GCA_016212705.1 Deltaproteobacteria bacterium | reverse complement strand
TCGGGGAAAGAGACCTAATCTACGAATCGGGTTCGTGACCCAAGGTTGGGCACAGGTTCATCTTCCCCGTATTACCCAGGCGTCCCAGGGTAACTTTTACCAAGTAGCGGCCTTAAAATCCACTGATTCCAATATACAAGGTTGGGTTAGCGAAGCGTAACCCAACATTTTTGCTAAAAGCCCTTTTGCGCGCTCCGCCATGCGCCGGTGTTTTGGAAAAACGAAACGAAAAAATTAAATCTTTCGCGGGTTCAGTCGCGTTTGGGTTAGCAAAGCTAACCCGACATCATCTGTCCTTCCTCCTCGCCCCCCTGAGCCACAACATCTCCAAAATGAACACCGCTACCGCGGCCCCTGCCGCCCAGATATACGGCGACACTCCGCCTCCCCCGTTGAGCACGAGATAATTCCACCCGGTCATCGTGTGTTTTGCGCCCTTATCCCCGTTCGAGCCGTCCCAGAGTCCAAAGGCGACAGGCACGAAGATCCCTTCAGAGGCCCCGTCCTTCCATTCGCGCTTCAAGGCACCCTTGAAGACCACCCTCCACGCCCCCTTTTCATACGCGCCCTTTGCGCTCGCCTTGTCCGGCCCGTCTTCAACGGACGCCGTCCCCCTCGCCCTTATCGACCGGACTGCCCCGTCGTTTTGCCAGAGCCATATATCGACAGGCCTCGCGTCGCTCCCCATCCCGAAGTACGGCCTCTCGCCCGCTTGCCACGGAGACGCCGGGAACTCCACGGCGGCCTTGTCCATGAAGACCTCTTTGACCGAGAGGCCCATCGCCGACTCGTCCCCAGGCACTGACTCAGTCGGGTCGTCCCACTCGACGAGGAACGCAATCTCCGTATCGTTGAACAGGGCCTTCACGGAGACTGAATTCAAGGTCGGGGTAAAGAGCCGCTCACCCCCTATTATCTGCGGCGCGAGATAGAAGCTCTCAAAGGCGGCCTTATTCCACTCCGCGCCAGGCGCGTCAGGGAGCGCGCCTTCGACCTTAACCGCTTTTATTACCGCCCCCTCGCCCGGCTTCTTGTATGGGGCGTCAAGCGAGGCCGCGTAGTTCGCGACGTCCCACCTCGCCTCATCGGAAAGCGCCTTTTTTGATTGCGGGTCGGCAAAGCTCGGCATCTGCGTGCCGGGTATCCCGACGGTCACCCTCGCGTAGATGTCAACTGGCGCGCTCCCTGCCCTGAAAGTCCACGGTTTCGTCAAGTCCCTCGGCCAGGTCCGCGCGCCCCAGTCGTCCTTGAGCTTCTTTCTGCCGTCGCCGCGCCCCTCGTCTCCGTGGCACTCCGAGCAGACGTCCGCGAATATCTTTCTCCCGCGCTCGACAGATTCCTTCGATGGCTTTACCTTCACCCTCATATCGACAGGCGGCTTCTCTGGCGCCTCAAGCCCCGATAAATTCTTAAGATAAGCGACGACGTCCTTTATGTCGTCGTCCCCCAACACATCCGACCACCCCGGCATGGACGTATCGTTCAAGCCGTCCCACCCGGGGACCTCGTTATGAGAGGGCCACCCCTTTATCATCCTCGCGAAGTCGTCGTCAGACGGCGTTATCTCGTCAAACGGAGTCGTCTTCCACTTGTATATGCCTAAGGTGAAGTCCCTCGGTGGGGGGTTGAGGTACATGGCCGCAGGGCCGTCCCCGGCGCCGTCCTTGCCGTGGCAGTATTGGCAGTGGTTCTCATAAACGGCCTTTCCGCGCCCAACGTCGCCTGAGGCCAGCGCCGTAGCTGAGAGGAAAATGGATATAACGAGCGAGAGAGCGCCGACCATTATCCATCCGCGATATGTCATATTATTTCCCCTCACGCGCCCTTTCCCTGGGTCTATTGCCGGTAAAATCGTAAAGGAAGAGCACGACCTTCCAGACCTCCTCCTCGGTAAGCTTATCCTCCCACGCAGGCATCGATGAGTCCGCCGGGCCTCCCTCGGACGGAAGGCCGGGACCGCCTTTAACGACCCTCCAGAAGACATAGGATTCCGACAACTGCGCTATCGTGTCCCTGCCCTTGAAGGGGAGCGGCTTTGGCGTGAGCGCGCGCGCGTAGTGCCCCCTGCCGTCGAGCTTGCCGCCGTGGCAGAACACACAGTTCTTGAAGTATATTCCGGCGCCATCGGCCACATACGCATTGAATACCTCCTTTTCCCCCGTCTCCGTCGCCCGGAGGGGATTTTCGAGCGTGTCCATATCGATCCTTTTCCCGTACGCCGTCATCTTTGACGGCGGCGCGGGGTGGATGGAGCGCAGTTCCGCCGGAGGCTCCATGCCTTTGGATGAGAGCCCGTAAGCTATATACCCCGCGACAATCGGCGCTATAACGAATACGATCTTCCTCGCAAACGCCTTCTTCGGGTCTTCCACGAGCGCCCTTATGGGGCGGAAAAGCTCTTCGGCGGACTCGTCCGTCGAGGTCATGACGAGGAGGACGGTCGCTACGACCAACACCATGTACATGAATATGAGGCTCTCGGGGATGGGTTTCCCGAGGAATACCCCCGGCGCTTTAAGGAGCGCGTATACGACCGCTACGACAATTATGAACTGCGCGAGCTTCGCTATCCTCACCTCGCGCCCTCCGCACTCGTGGTCGTTTCAACTGCTCCGCTTACATCAATCCCCCCCGCCTCCCGCGTTACCGTCACATCGACACCGGACAACCTCTGTAAATACGCGATAACGTAATCAACCTCAAGCCTGCTCAACCCTATCGCCCCTGCGGTCACGTCAGGCATGGGAGATGTCTTCTCGTCGCCCGCGACCCCGTACCCCGGCACGACATACGCCGACGGGCTCGCAAGCGACTCGCGGATGTACTCAACCGAGGTCTTTGCCGAGCCGTGGTAATCGGGCGCGGCTATGCGCGTGACAGAGACATCTACGATATTCTCAAGGAGCGGGGCCCTGCCAACGGAGTTGTGGCAGAGCGCGCACGCGCCCTTGCCCTTGAATATCTTCTCTCCGAGCGAGATGAACCCCTCGACCCCGGAGGCAGTGTCAACCGCCTCAACTGACAACGGCTCCTCAGGCACTATCAACGGCACGTAGAGCGAGGAAAAGAGCGTATACGCCCCGATTACCGCGATAGAAAATATGGTGACCTTCAAAAACCTCTTATTCACCGTAGTCCGCGCCCTTCCTTCCGCTCAGCCAGAATATGAAGACGACGAGCGCCATGAATATTATCGTCCCGATCGACACGACGTTCGCGGCGTACCCTATGGTCGGGGTGAAGGCGTCAGGGGACGCATCCCGCATCACCGAAAACACGTGCCAGTGCTGGCGTATCGCGGCCCTCACGTAACCCATGAGCCCCATGAGCCAGGTGAACGAGACGGTGATGAGGAATATCGCGTACTGGCTCCTCTCCGGCATCCGCCCCCACCTGTACGGCCCCGCCTCTTTCGCCCCCTTATAGATAAAGGCCTCTATTGTGAGGCAGGCGATGACGGCAACGAGGGTCGTCGCCACCTGCGGGACGGATGACGCCACCTTGTATACCGTATTCGTAAAATACCCGTAATAGACGCCGAGGAAGACTATGTTAACGATGGCGGATGCGAATATCGCAGTCTGCGCCGCCTTGCCGTATGGGGCCCATGAGACGACAGCCACCCTGTTCGCGCGCCTGTAAAAGAGGAAGCTCAGGAACGTAAAGAGGAGCATGATGTTCACGGCCGTGTTCTTCGCGGGCATGAGCCCCAAGGACCCCAGGTACGGATGGTACTGTCCGCCGAGCGCGCTCGCCTCCCAGGGTTTCAAGATGAGCGTATGCGGGGTGAACCATACTATAAAAGATACGGCGACCATGAAGGCTATGTACTTTATGTAAGGCGTGTACCTTTTGCCGCCCTCGCTCCTTGACAGCCCGCACCAGAGGTAATAGTTGGCGGCGAGGAACAGCGCCCCTATTATGACCGCCTGTATGATAAAGAGCCAGGCGAAGACCCCGCCCATGAGCGTAATGCCCATCTGCTGGCTGTACGCGTATATCTCGGCGGTCAGCCAGTAACCGGCAAACGGCAGAGGCAGGAGCGCGCCTATGGAAACGAGGTTCGCCGTGTACCCCATCCAGTCGTAGTGCGCCTTTTCCTCCTCAGTCGTAGAGCTTAAGAACCTGTACGCCGCGTACGCGCCGACGATGGAGCCGCCGTAGGCTATGTTCGCTACGAACCTGTGGAGGTTCATGGGGTTCCAGAGGTTATTGTGCACCGCCGCCCAGACGTCCCCCTGGAACGCGCCCTTAAGGTCAACGCCCGCCGGGGACATCATGAATGTCACCCAGGCGTTGGCGACGAACATTATCGCGGTCCCGGCGAGGTTCAGCGCGATACCGATGCAGAGGTGTACGATTTTACCGGCCCCGGTCCTGAGCCTCTTCCAGAGGCGGAAATACAGGATAAGCGCCGCGTTCTCAAGGACTAAAAATATGAAGTATAGCGCGACCGTGGGCTTGAATATCGAGAGGAGGTACTTCATCAGATGCGGGTAGAAGGCAAAGAGGGCAACGGCGAAGATGACTCCGGTGGCCGCGGTAAGCGTGTACGCCGTCATCGATACCCTGATGAACTCGTAGGCCATCCTGTCGTAGCGCTCATCCTTCCTGTATATCCCTATCGCCTCGATGACGACGACGAATATCGGGACCGCGAGGACGAACGCCGCGAACCAGAGGTGCATCTGCGCCGCGAGCCATACCGCGACCCTGGGCCGGACGATGGATGACGCCGGGTAGTCGTCTTTCGTAAGCCTCGGCGCGGCGTTATCGGCCTCCACGGCGGACGCCTGTGTGGAGACACCTGTAGCGCGAGACCCATAATCCGCGAAGGCCGAAGGCGCGTATGTCTGAGAGAAAACGAGGACGACGAGGATGAGAAAAACGGCCCCGAAGAGCCCCGGAAGGCGCTTGCGCATTTTTTTCACTACTGCCCCTTGAATATGAACGAGAGCCCCTGAAAATAAAGGAGCGCGAAATCGAGCGCGAGCAATACCAGGCTTGAGGCCGCGAAGGCTAATGCGAACGCCATGGTCTTCTTCATGACAACCTCTCCTTGGATTCAGACGGGTGCTTACAGCTTCCTTAGGCGCATTCAGGCCGCCCGCCCTTGATTATATCCTCTTACTAATATTTTTTTCAATCATTTGCCTCATGCCCTATGGCTATATTTTTCTTTTTTTGATAAAACAGAAGATGAAAATAGCCCAAAATCAACCCACATACAAATTGGCGCGAAAGACAAAAAAGAGGGCGCTCGTCCTAGGGGTCGGCAACATCATCCTTAAGGACGACGGGCTCGGCGTGAGGACAGCCGAGTTCTTCGAGCGCGCGTACTCATTCGGTAGCGACGTCTCGTGCATCGACGGCGGGACGGCCGGAGTAGGCCTCCTCTCTTTGTTCAGCGAATTCAGCCACATAATAATAATCGACGCCCTCTCGTCCGGCTCTACGCCGGGGACCATCCGCACGTTCAGCGGAGAGGACCTGAAAAAAAACGGCGCGCGCCTGAAGACCACCGCGCATTCCATCGGCATAAAGGACCTTCTCGACCTTGCGGCGTTCGAGGGCTCTTGCCCGGCAATCTCGATAATCGGCATAGTCCCCTCGGACATCTCCCCAGGCCTCACACTCTCGGACGCGGTCAGTGAAAAGCTACCCGAGGCCGCAAGGATAATATCGGATACGCTCAAACGCTTCGGTTTCAAGGCCTCAAAGAGGAAGGAAAAAGATGCATGAGATGGGCATAGCCAGAAGCCTCCTCAAGATAATAAAGAGGGAGATGAAGAGATCGAAGCTAAGGAAACTTAAAAAGGTGAGGGTAAAGATAGGCGAGCTGACGGCCGTCGAGCCTCGCGCCTTGAGGTTCTGTTTCGAGGCATCGATAAAGGACACGGACCTCGACGGCGCGAGCCTTGAGATAGAGGACGTGCCGCTAACCGGCGAGTGCGTTGAATGCGGTACGAAGTTCCGCTTCCATAACTTCGTCAGCCTCTGCCCGGCCTGCGGCGGAAAGAAGATAGAGAAACTCACGGGGACAGAGCTCGACCTCGTGTCGATTGAGGCGGTATAGGACAAAAATGCACGATATACTCATTGAAGAGAAGATACTCTCGGAGAACGACGCGATAGCTCACGAGAACAGGCGCGCCTTTATCGAGCGGGGCGTCTTTGTCATAAATATGGTCAGCGCCCCCGGCGCGGGGAAGACGTCCCTTATAGAAAAAATGACGCCGTTACTCCTCGAAGCGCTCGGCGCTTTCGCCGTCGTCGTTGGAGACCTCGAAGGCGACCTCGACGCCGTGCGGATAGCCGGGTACGGCGTCCCCGTGAGGCAGATAACTACCGGCAGGGCCTGCCACCTGGACGCCCACGACATCGCCCACGCGCTTCAATGGGCCCTCGGCCAGAATGCAAGGCTCCTCATAATAGAGAACGTCGGCAACATGGTCTGCCCGGCGGAGTACGACCTTGGCGAAGACATGATGGTCACTGTCTTGAGCGTTGCCGAGGGGGACGACAAGCCGCTTAAGTACCCGGCGATTTTCAACGCGTCAGGCGCGCTCATCATAAACAAGATTGATCTGGCGGCTCATACCGATTTTGACATTCCCCGCGCGAGGCGGAACGCGCTGGCCATAAACCCGGCCCTCCAGATATTCGAGACCTCCTGCAGGACCGGCGATGGGATAGAAGAGTGGTGCGCGTTCCTTGCCTCAAAGACACTTGCGCGCAGGCCTAAGGCGGATACGAACCGATAATGGACAAGGCCCGCATACATATAACCGGCATAGTCCAGGGCGTGGGCTTCAGGCCCTTTGTCTATAACCTTGCAATAGCCCACGACCTTAAGGGCTACTGCCTGAACGATTCCGAGGGTGTCGTCATCGAGGCCGAGGGCGCGCACCTTGACGAATTTATCCGCGACCTTAAGTTAAAGGCCCCGCCGCTCTCCAGGATAGAGACGATGACCGTCGTAAACTCGTCGGAGCAAGGCTTCAACGGCTTCACCATCAGGGAGAGCGTGGCCGTGGCGGGAAAATCCGTCCTCGTCTCCCCTGACATCTCTATCTGCGAAGACTGCCTTAAGGAGGTCTTTGACCCCTCTGACAGGCGCTACCTCTATCCGTTCACAAACTGCACCAACTGCGGGCCGAGGTATTCGATAGTAAAGGACATCCCCTACGACCGGCCTCGCACCACGATGGCGCGCTTCACCTTATGTCCCGAATGCGACGCCGAATACCGCGACCCGACGGACAGGCGCTTCCACGCGCAACCAAACGCCTGCGCGAAGTGCGGCCCGAAGGTATGGCTCGCTCATAAGGACGGGTCCGCGATCGGCGCGGGCGATAACTTCAGCGCCATAAAAGAGGGACAGCGCCTGTTGAGGGAGGGGCATATCCTCGCCATAAAGGGGCTCGGCGGGTTCCACCTCGCCTGCGACGCTTTGAACGATAGCGCCGTAAAGAGGCTCCGCGAAAAGAAACGGAGGTCGTTTATAAAGGGCGGGGCATCGAACAAGCCCTTTGCCGTCATGTCGCCGGATATCGGGTCCATCAGGACATTCGCCGTCGTCGGTACTGAGGAGGAAGCAACGCTCAAAGACAGGAGAAGGCCGATCGTCCTTCTCAAAAAATCCGCCTCCGCACTCTCAATCCATGTCGCCCCCAATAACAACAGGTACGGCGTAATGCTCCCGTATACCCCGCTCCACTACCTCCTCTTCCACGGCTCTGTCCTTAAGACGCTTGTCATGACGAGCGGGAACCTCTCTGACGAGCCCATCGTCATCTCTAATGAAGAGGCGGTTGCGCGCTTATCAGCGATCGCCGACTACATGCTCCTCCACGACCGCGACATATACATGAGGGTCGATGATTCCATCGTCAGGGTCGATAAAGGCGTGCGTCGGGTATTGCGCCGCGCGCGAGGATTTACGCCTGACGCAATACCCCTGGGCGAGGAGATGGACGAGATATTCGCGGCAGGCCCGCTCCTCAAGAACACATTCACGATCACAAAGGGCCATAACGCCATCGTCGGCCAGCACATCGGGGACCTCGAAAATGTGGATGCCCTCGAGTTCTACAAAGAGACGCTCCGCAATCTCAAGAACACATTCAAGGCCGAGCCAAAGGCCGTCGCCATCGACATGCACCCGGATTACATGAGCTCAGAGTTCGGAAGGGCTTACGCTGAGGCAAACGGCATAAAGGGCGCGCGGATAATACCCGTCCAGCACCACCACGCGCACATCGCAAGCGTCATGGCCGAGCACGGGGTTAAGGACGCGGTCAGTGGGGTCGCCTTCGACGGCACCGGCTTAGGGACCGACGGAGAGGTCTGGGGCGGCGAGTTCCTCGTCTCTTCAAGAGGCCCATTTACACGCTCTGCCCATCTCTCTTATGTGAGGCTGCCCGGCGGGGACGCGGCCGTCCGGGAGCCGTGGCGGATGGCGCTGTCTTACCTCGTCGCCTCATTCGGCGAGAGCGCCGAAAAAGAGGCCCCTTTCTTCTTCGGGAGGAGGGACGCGAAAGAGGCCGCGATAGTGAAAAAAATGGTCGAGACCGGCCTCAACTCCCCGCTCACGTCGAGCGCCGGGAGGCTCTTCGACGCAGTCGCCTCCATCATTGGCCTCAAGGACAGGATCTCCTTCGAGGCAGAGGCGGCGATAGAGCTCGAGTCCATTGCCGAATTGAGAGATGGGCTTACCCCCTACCCCTTCACGATACAAGGCAATAGCCCGGCGACAATCGAGTTGTTTCCGATGATAAGGGCCATTGTCGATGATTTAAAGGGCGGGGTCCCGAACGGGGTAATCTCCGGCAGGTTCCACATGACGATGGCTGAGGCGATAGTCGCAGTCGCCAAGGACATAAGGAAAGAGACGGGGATAACAAAGACGGCCTTGAGCGGCGGGGTCTTCCAGAACGCCCTGCTTATGACGCTCGCGCTCGAAAGACTTGAGACTGCCGGGTTTAAATGTTACACCAACGAGAGGGTGCCGGCGAACGACGGCGGCGTATCCCTCGGCCAGGCGGCCATAGCCTGGGAAAAGATAAAGAAAGGCGGCTGACATGTGTCTCGGGATACCTGGAAAAATAATAGAGTTAAAGGGCGTAAAGGCCACAATTGATGTGGCCGGCACGAGGAAGGTGGTCAACATGAAGCTCCTGCCCGATGCGAGGACCGACGAGTTCGTAATAGTCCACGCGGGGTTCGCGATAGAAAAGGTCGATGAAGAGAAGGCAAAAGAGGCGCTCGACCTCATAGACGGGATAATAGGATGAAGTACATAGACGAATTCAGGGGTAAGAAACGGGCCGAGGGGCTCATAAACGAGATACGCCGCATCTCCAGAAAAGAGGTGAGCATAATGGAGATATGCGGCACCCACACCCACTCGATTTCGAAATACGGCATACGCGACGCGCTCCCGAAGAACATCCGGCTCATCTCCGGGCCTGGTTGCCCCGTCTGCGTCACCTCCGCCTCAGACATAAACAGGATAATCGCCTTCAGCAGGTCGAGGAAGGATTCCGTCATCGCCACATTCGGCGACATGATGAGGGTCCCTGGGTCGAGCTCGTCCCTTCAGGAGGAAAAGGCTCTGGGCGGGGACATCCGAGTCGTCTATTCGCCGATTAACGCGCTCGACATCGCGAGGTCGAACCCAGGGAAAGAGGTCGTCATCTACGCGGTCGGCTTCGAGACTACCGCGCCTACGGTCGCCGCCACGATACTCGCGGCGAAGGAAGAGGGTATAAAGAACCTCTCCGTACTCTCTCTGCACAAGCTCACGCCCCCGGCTATGAAGGCCCTGCTCGACTCGGGCGACGTAATGATAGACGGTTTCATCGCGCCGGGGCACGTAACCGCGATAATCGGCGCGCACTCTTACGAGTTCCTGTCGAAAGACTACAACTCCCCTTGCGTCGTCGCCGGTTTCGAGCCGCTCGACGCGCTCTTCGGCATCTACATGCTCGTAAAACAGCTCGAAGAGGGGAGATGCGAAATTGAGATACAGTACAGGCGGGTCGTCTCATGGGACGGGAACAGGAAGGCGCAGGAGGTATTGAACGAGGTCTTCGAGCCGACGGATAGCCTCTGGCGCGGGATAGGGAACATCCCGCGGAGCGGGCTTGCCATAAAAGACGCCTACGCCTCATACGACGCCGCGAAGAAGTTCATAATCCCGGCTGGAGAAGACGCGGAGCCCGCCGGGTGCAGGTGCGGCCTCGTTTTGAAAGGGCTTGTCACGCCGGACGAGTGCCCGCTCTTCGGGGACGCCTGCACGCCTGAGACCCCGGTCGGCCCGTGCATGGTCTCGTCGGAGGGCACGTGCGCGGCGTTTTACAAGTACAGGAAGGTGGCGTAACTTCGGCCACCTCTAAAAATTCCTAATTTTTAGGGGTAGCCTTTATATACTTGAGTGGCGCGTTATTCGTCTCATGCTCAAGTTTCAATTGCCATGAATCCATCAAACCTTTGATGCAGAACCGTCTCATCTTTTCCGCCCCTCCACTATCCGACAGAGGGGAGGGGCAATAAACTCAATGCCAAAAGGACCGATGTAAAATGAAAAAAAACAGCAACATCCTCCTCGGACACGGTAGCGGCGGAAAGCTAACACGTCGGCTCATAGAAGACGTCTTCGCCGCGGCCTTCAAGAACGACCTCCTCGCGCCGTTAAACGACCAGGCGATATTCAGCCTGCCTCCCGGCAGGCTCGCCTTCACTACGGACTCTTACGTCGTAAATCCCATATTCTTCCCGGGCGGCGACATCGGCAAACTCTCTGTCTGCGGCACGATAAACGACCTCGTTGTCGGCGGCGCAGTGCCGGCGTATCTGAGCGCCTCGTTCATCATAGAGGAAGGCATGGATATGGACGAGCTTGTTATGATAGTCCGCTCCATGGCAGAGACCGCCGCCGCCTCAGGCGTCTCAATAGTCACCGGAGACACCAAGGTAGTAGAGCGCGGCAAGGGGGACAGGGTGTTTATTACCACAACGGGAATAGGGGTGGTAAGGGACTCGCTGGATTTAAGCCCGTCGCGGATAAGGCCCGGCGACGCGGTCATCCTCTCAGGGACGATAGGCGACCACGGGATTGCGATTATGACGAAACGCGAGGGGATAGAGATGGACGTCCCTGTCGAGAGCGATTGCGCCGCCCTCCATACGCTCACGCGCGATATGCTTGCCACAGGCGGCGAGATACGGGCTATGAGGGACCCTACAAGGGGCGGGCTCGCCACCGTCTTGAATGAATTCGCGGGTAGCTCGAATACGGCCATAGCCGTCCGCGAGGACTCTATCCCTGTAAAGGAGGCTGTAAAGGGGGCGTGCGAGATACTGGGGTTCGACCCGCTCTATCTCGCCAACGAGGGCAAGCTCGTCGCGGTCGTAGCGAAGGGTTCCGCGGAAAAGGTTCTCTTTGCCATGAAAAGGAACACGCTCGGCAGGGACGCGGCGATCATCGGAGAGGTCAGAGAGACCCCCAAGGGCACGGTGCTTCTGGAAACATCCATCGGCAACATACGGATAATCGACATGCTCTCGGGCGAACAACTGCCGAGGATATGCTGAACGACATTATACGGCCGGGAAGGCCCCTCTTTTGTAAAGAGGGGCCAAGGGGAGATCATAAATCTCCCCGTTAAAAGCCGCTCTTGCCGCAAGGACGCCCAGCGGACCCGCCAATGTTTCCTTCCTCACGCCTCTTCGTCAAGCAAATGTCTCTTCCCCTCCATGAACTCCTCAAGCCTTTGAAGGTCGTCCTTCGAGCAATTGATGAACTTGACATGCATCCCCTTCGGGTACTTCGGGTCATCCATGTTCGCGCCGACGACGAGCCCCTCGAACTCGCTCAAAACCTCCACGGGCGGGATATAGAATTTAAGATATATCTCTGTGCCTGTCTCAAGCGGCCTTTCCGTCATTATGAAGACCCCGCCCCTGCCGGTATTGAGTATGAAGTCAACGCATTCATCCGTAAACCTGCCGTTGACCTTGACCTCAAGGCAGACCGGGAAACGGACATGGGCACGCCTCTCGGTTGCGCCCTCTACCTCCTCGACCTCCCCGCCCTTATCGAGAAATATCTTGTCAGCCATCGGTTATTCGACCTTGATGAGCGTTTTTAAAACACCGCTTTGAGAGGCGTAGTGAAACGCCTCGATTCCTTCTTCAAGCGCGAAAACCCTGCTCACAAGCGCGCCTGCGTCAACCGCCCTCTCTTTAAGCGCGGCTATCGCCGGCTTGAACGGGCCGCACCTCGACCCTATTATCGTCACCTCGTCGATGACGGCCCGGTTAAGGTCCACGCCGTCCCGCTCGGCCACGGTGGTCTTCAATACCACCGTCCCTCTCGGCTTCACCAGCTTAAGCGCCGTCGAGAGGCCTTCAGCCCTTCCAGTGCACTCGACTACTATGTCGAACTCGCTCCCTAAGCCTCCCGCTCCTACGGCTGTCTCTATCCCGCGCGCCTTTAAAACGGCGAGCTTCTCCTCGTGCCTCCCGATTGCCGTAAGCGGACAGCCCGAGAGGCTCAAGACCTCCGCCGTCAATATCCCGAGCCTGCCGTCCCCGAGCACCGCGACCCTGGTCCCCCTGCCTATTTCTATCTGCGAGAGTATCTCGAAGGCTGAGGCGAGCGGCTCCACAAAGACCCCTTCCTCGTCCGATATCTCATCCGGCAGCACGTGCAGATTGTCTATGGGTAGCGTCAGGTACTCGGCGAAAGCGCCGTCTTTTCCCAATATCCCGAGGACGGAGCGTTGCGGGCAATGGGTCCTCATGCCTCCCCTGCAATATGCGCACTCCCCGCAACCGAGGTTTATCTCGCCAGTGACGCGCCTTCCGATGAGGCCCGGTATCTCGCACTCCTCGACAACGCCGGAGAACTCGTGGCCTGGAACGCCCTTGAACCCCATGTAGCCCTTTATAATCTCGAAGTCGGTAGCGCAGATGCCCGCGTACTTTACGCGGATGAGCGCCTCATTTTCCTTAAGGTCCGGCGCCGGATAGTCGAGGACTAATTTAAGTCTTTTGTCGAATACGAGCGCCTTCAAAAATCCCCCCTGATTATTTTTGTACGCCGAGGCCGCTGGCTTTAATGCCTTGCGAAGCAGACGGACACGGGAACAACCTGCTAACCCTTCTTCCCCCTGTACTCGGTCTTATAGTAGACGCTGTAATCCCTTATCGGGCAGGTCTCGCACTTCGGGGACGCGGCCTTGCAGGTAGTCCTTCCGTGCATGATGAAGAGGTGCGTCGCCCTTGTCCATCTCTCCGGCAAGATGAGAGCGCAGAGGTCCGCCTCTATCCTGTCCGGGTCGTCGCTTTCGGTAAACCCCAGTCTCTGAGCTACCCTCCTTACGTGGGTGTCGACGGCCAGCGCGTTTTTTCCAAAGGCGTTCCCGAGGACGATATTCGCGGTCTTCCTGCCAACACCGGGGAGCGCCGTAAGCTCACCCAGCGTATCCGGCACCTTGCCGTTGTGGGCTTCGGATATCTGCGTTGAACAGGCCTTTATATTTTTGGCCTTGTTCCTGTAGAAATTAACAGAGCCTATCATACGCTCGATCTCCTCTATCGGAGCGCGCGCGAAGTCCTCTGCCGATTTGTATTTTTTGAATAGTTCCGGCGTTACCTTGTTTACGAGCTTGTCTGTGGCCTGGGCGGAGAGGATGGTAGCTATTAGGAGTTCAAGCGGGGTCTTAAAATCGAGCGCGGTCTTTGCCTCAGGGAACTCTCGTTCGAGTATGTCGAGGACTTTTTTCGCCTTCTCGCGCTTGTCCATCACGCCCCCTTTGATGTGTGAGGCTCAAAAAACAAAGGGGGCCTCGAAAAAGGCCCCCTTTGATACACTCCCTGAAACTTAGTATGTCCTCTCTATCACATAATCCGCGAGCGCGAGGAGCGCGGCCCTGTTGGAATCCGGCTCGAAATGGTCGAGGTTCTTCCGCGCGTCCTCTATATGGAGGCGCGCCCTGTTTATCGTGTACTCTATGCCGTGGTACTTGTTTATGACGGTGATGACCTCTTTGAGCTTTTCGTCCTCGAGCTCGTCGGACTCGACCGCCTTCTTTATGAGCGCCCTCTCTGCGTCCGTCGCCTTCTTCGACGCGTAGATGAGCGGCATCGTCACCTTGCCCTCGCGGAGGTCATTGCCGACGCATTTACCGAGGTCTTCGTCCGTCGAGATGTAGTCGAAACAGTCGTCCATGAGCTGGTACGCGATGCCGAGCCCCATGCCGTAGTTGGCGAGCGCGACTTCCTTCTCCAGAGTCACCTCTCCGACAATACCGGCGACCTGCGAGGCCGCGGATATGAGGACGGCCGTCTTGTTCGTCACGACCTCCATGTACTCTTTTTCGGTCGTCTCGGCGTCGCTGTGCTTGAGCAGTTGCAGGACCTCGCCCTCGGCCATCCGGGTCGTCGTATGCGAGAGGACCTTCAGTATCCTCATGTCCCCGTGGAGGACGGCGAGCGAAAACGCCTTTGACAGGAGGTAGTCTCCTACGAGTATCGAAGCCCCCTCGCCCCAGACGGTATTGGCCGAAGCGTTGCCGCGCCTCAAGTTGGCGTTGTCCACGACGTCGTCGTGCAGGAGTGTAGCCGTATGGATGAACTCGACAACGCCTGCGAGCGGGATATGTTTGTCTCCCTTGTAGCCGCAGAGCCGGGCGGAAAGGAGGAGCACCATCGGACGGAACCTCTTGCCGCCGCTTTTAAGTATGTACTCTCCGACCTTTGATACGAGGAAGACGTCGGAGTTGAGGTTTTTCTTGAACCCGTCCTCCATCCCCTGGATGTCGCCCCTCACAAGGTCGAAAACTTCCTGGATGTGCATTCAGCTCTCCGTCGGGCTTGAAATAGCAAAACCCTTTCAGGACTCGTCCCAAGGGTCAGCGGTCTTACAGCCATTATATTTGGGAATTCGGCTAATGTTACCCCATATATCCGAATCTGTCAAAGACATATTTCCTGCCGGGAGGGCCGGGAGATACCCCTTACAACACGCATATTTCCCTTATGAGACAGGCCTCGCACTTGTCCCGGTCCGCCCTTGCCGGGCACTTATCCAGTATCCCCAGCCTGCAGAGCGCGAAGTCGTATTTTACAGGGTCTTTCGGGTCGAGCGCGGCAAGGGACGCGGTTATCTCCTCTGCCATCTTCCAGTCCGCCGAGGCCCTTCTGGTCAGCCCGATGTTCTTTGAAATCCGCGCTATGTGCGTGTCGAGCGGGATGATGAGCTTTGCCGGGTCTACCCCCTTCCACTGGCCGAAGTCGAGGCTGTCTGCCCTTCTTACCATCCACCTCAAGTAAAGGTTCAGCCTCTTGCAGGGGGACCCGTCCAACGGGTTCGGGAAGAAGAACCTCACCCCGGCGTTTTTAGGGAGCGTCTTTGTTCCGTATATCGGGGAGGTGTCGAGCCCGAGCGCGCCTTCTGAAAAGGCGGAGAGCGCCTCTTTTATATTCCGGTGATCGGGAGAGTACCCCTTCATGAAGAACGCGCCGATGGAACCGGCCTCCCCTATCATCTGCTTCGCTATATAGAGGAGGGCTACGATGTCCTTACCGTCGTTGAACCTGTGTTTGAAAACGCTTAAGTCCCGCAGGGTTTTATTGACGTCGAGCTTTTTGACGAACCGGGCCGGGTACGGCCCTATAACGCCCATTACGGCCGCGATGCTCTTTTTTATCGTCACGACCTTTCCGTAGGCGAGCGACGAGCTTACGAGCCCGACTATCTCCCTGTCCTCCGGGGTTGAGTACCTGTGGACGAATTCGAGCGGGTCGGTCGACAGGAACTCGAGGTCGAAGGTCTTGTAGAGCCTGTCAAGTTGTGTTTTGAGCGCTGTTTCTTTCATAAAAGCCTTCCGGGAACCGAAGCATACCTCAAAAGGGACGGTTAATCAAGCGGGGGGGCTGAGGTAAAGAGGAGCATCCCCGACATAATACTAACTGGAAGTTGGAGTGGATAACTATCAGCCTTTTTTAAAAGACTTGCAACATGATGTTGAAATCTACTATTATGGGCGCATCCGTCATGGCATCTATCTTACCTTGCAAGGAGGTCTTCACGATGAAAAGATTCGGCATCGCGGCGCTCCTTATACTTGCCGTATCAGGCTCACAGGCCTTTGCCTCCGAGTTCACTGACAAATACGAATCAGCGCTCGAGGCGAACGACATGATACTCCAGCAAAAGCTCCTCGAAGAGAACAAGGCGAAACTACCCGACGAGATAACAACGCTCATTAAAGAAGCCCTCTCGCCCGATACGCCAAAGGAGCTCCGGCAGGGCAAGTTTTTCCTCGCCGAGACACTCGCCCGCGCTTACAAGGATTTTACGGGGGATGTGGCATTGCTTAAGGAAGTAAAGAAGAAGTCCTTTGACGCCCAACTCTCCGCACCTGCGCGCCCGACCGCCGTAAACGGCGTCCACACCATAGAGATGCCTGCGGCGACTGATTCGGTCAAGAACGTATTTAAGCCCGACAACCTCGTCATAAAGAAGGGCGAGACTGTGAAATGGGTGAATACCGACGCGGTCCCCCACATCTTCTCGGCGATGCCTGTAATAAGCGCCGGCTCTTTTTCGTCAAAGAGCGTCCCGGCCAACGGGTCTTTCGAGTACAAGTTCGAAAAACCCGGCGAGTATTTCTACCTCTGTTTCATCCACCACGCGATGGTCGGCAAGGTGACGGTCGAGGAGTGAGTCCTCGCCGGACGGGCAAATCCGCATCGATTCGGTTATGCCTTGATTAACCTCACGGCCCCTACGCGCGCCGAGCAGATGGTTTGATCCCCCTCCTTACCAAGGAGGGGTTAGATAGGCGGGGCCTCCCAGTCGCTGGGGAGGGATTACAACAAGGTGTCATTACGAACCCAGCGAAGCAATCGTATCTTTAAACCAAAACGGGGTTGGCCGAAAGGCCAACCCCGTTTTAATTTTTAAGGTAGGGTGCGCCGTGCGCACCATTTTATAACATCTGAAGCTGAAATTCTGGTGGGCCGAGCCCACCCTACAAGACTGCTCGGCGCAGGGCCAAAGTTCTCAAACGAAGCCTTCGCATTAATCAAGGGCTCCTGCTGTTTGTGACGGATTTGCCCGTCCGGCGAGGACTGCTCGGCGCTCGGCGGCCTTCGAATCCTGCCGTCCGAAATTAAAAATGGGATT
>JACREU010000084.1 GCA_016212705.1 Deltaproteobacteria bacterium | reverse complement strand
TCAAGGCTCGCCCACTTCGTGGTATTGAACCCTTACAAGTACCTCGTAAGGCCTTACCAGGTCGTGAGGTGGTACAAGAGGACACCGCAGACCGAGAACATCGTACAGTACAAGTGACCACGGGAGGGTGGGCCTTCGGGCCCACCCTCTTTAGTTTCGTTTCGCCAGTTGACGCCTTTCGCCATAGCGCTCCACCGGTTTCAGCACAAATACCTACCTACTAACAACTTGACCGATATAAGAAAGAGGGGCTTCCGGGCCCTTCCATCAGACGCACGGCTACACCCTGTACCCTCTCGTAGTACATTAAGGTGAAAGGAGTAATCTGAAATGGCAAAGTTAACAAAATGGCAGCCGGAAAATGAACAGTTCTGGCGCGAGACCGGCAGCGGGATAGCGTGGCGCACATGCGGCGTCACCACTTTCTCGCTGATATTTTCCTTCGCCACGTGGTTCGTCATGAGCGCTGTGGTCGTGAGGCTTCCCGCAATAGGCTTCAAGTTCACGACGATGGAGCTCTTCTGGCTCGCGGCGATACCCGGGTTCGCCTCCGGCATCTTGAGGCTCATCCACTCGTTCTTCATCCCGATACTCGGGACAAGACCTGTCGTAAGCATAGCGACGATCATCAAGCTCATACCGATGGTCTGGCTTGGTTACGCGGTGCAGGATCTTAACACTTCGTGGGGAACCTTCATGATTATCGGGTTCCTCTCCGGCATGGGCGGCGGAGACTTCTCTTCCTACATGCCTTCGACCTCCATCTTCTTCCCTAAGAGGCTCCAGGGCCTCGCGATGGGCATCCAGGCCGGCATAGGCAACTTCGGCGTTAGCGTCGTCCAGTTCGTAACGCCCGTCATCATCGGCGGCGCTGTTCTCGGCGCCATCGCCGGCGGGCCGCAGATATTCACGAAGGCCGACCCGGTCAAGGGCGCGATAACCGTTACGAAGGAAGGCGACATAGTTAAGGACGTAGTGGTAAACAATCCGGAGCTCGTCTCCGCGATAATCGTCACCAAGGACGGCGACGTGGTAAAGGACGTGGTCCTTCAGGAAACAGATACCGTAAAGGCGTTGAAGGAAGACGTCACAAAGAACGAAAAGGGCGCCATCACTGAGGTAAGGAAGTCCGCTGGCTACAAGCTGGATGTCAAGAAGAACGACGCCGGTGTTGTAACCGATGTTGTGCTCAAGAAGGGGATAAAGAAGGGCATGTGGGCCCAGAACTCCGCGTTCTGGTACGTACCTTTCCTCATCCTGGCATTCATCCTCTGCGTGCTATTGCTCAAGAGCATCGACC
>JACREU010000083.1 GCA_016212705.1 Deltaproteobacteria bacterium | reverse complement strand
TATCCAGACGGGTATCGGAGAATTCACCAAGGCTTTGATAACACTTTCTTTTTTAACACGATCGATGTTGCTTTTCAATAGCTTATTCCGGACCTTGCCGATGAGGTCGGTAAACTTCCCGTACTCCTCGCCTATCTCTCCCTCGAGCCGTTCCCGTATCTTTTTAGCGAGCAACGGGGCCGCTCCTGAGGTCGAGACGGCTATTAAGAGCGGGTCCCGGTCTATTATGGAGGGTACTATGAACGAGCACCTCTCCGGGGCATCGACCGAGTTTATCAGGACCCCCCTCTTTTTGGCCTCATTATAAACGGATTCGTTTACTGCCCTGTCGTTCGATGCCGTTACTACAAGAAAGACGCCAACGAGATCGCCTTCCCGGTACTTCCTTTTGATGAGACTTATGCTTCCTTTGTCCGCAAGTCCCTTGACGGCCTTAGTAACAGTCGGGCTTACGACCGTGACCTTTGAACCGGCTGAGAGGAGGCCTTCGATCTTACGCAGGGCGACTGCGCCCCCGCCTATCACGAGGCTCTGCCTGCCCTTTATGTCGAGGAATACCGGATAGTAGCGCATTTAAAGGGAGTATACCCTCATCCTATCCTTTTTCGTCATAAAATCAGAAAAATTAAGCAAAAATATCCGGCAGATAGTGCGCGGTGGTCATTATCTCAAGGAAAGATTAAAAAACACTGAAAAGGAGATATAAATTTTGATAATCTTCGTGCGTGGTCGAATGCCGCGGTTCGGACGGGCGCTATGATGGATTGAAAAACCGGCGAAGAAATGGGCCTTGCGGCCAGGCAGGGTTTTTACCTGTTGTTTTCCCCCTGGCCCTTTCGCGCCTCTGAGACCTCTCGTTTGCGCTTTATCCTCCCCGGTATCGAGCCTATGAAGGCCGTAGCCGCGCCAACGACGAATGTCGCAAGGAGCACGAGCACGAGCGGGGCCTCGAAGGACCATTTGAGGAAAGAGACTATCGTCGCCTGAGAGTTCTGGAGAGAGAAGATTACGGCGATAAAGGCGAGAATGATCGCGATTACAAAGGAAATGTTCATGGTCTCCTTTTTTTAGCGTATTCTTGAAAGAATCGGGGGCCTTTTCGAGGCCCCCGTAAGACACAGCTTAAGAGGACTACTTGAACTTCGTCCGCGCCTCCTCGATAGAGGCCTTCAACTCTCCAACGGCCCTCGTTATCCCACCCTTGAGCGCGGACCAGGCCTCGTCGCTCGAACCCTTTAGTTCCTTGAGCTTGCCGGATACCTCGTCCTTCTTCTTGTTGAGCGAGGCGATTTGCCGCGCGTATTCATTCTTAGCCTCTGTCGCCGCTGTCCCTGCCTTTGTCTCAAGCGCGCGGATCGTCGCTTCCCACTCCCTGATCTGGTCCTCGATCATCTTCTGGTACTCTTTCCTGTCTTTGAGCTCCATCAATGCCTCCTTGTGAAGGGTTATGGGACGAGAAACCGCGAGATTTGTAAGTTACCGGATGGTATAATGATATAAAAGTATGGAAAAATACAAGTCACGAGCCTGTCTCAAAAAGATAAACGCCTGTCTGCGCGAGTGCCGTGGTTTTACTCTGGTCGAGCTCATAATGGTCGTTATCATCCTCGCGGTCCTCGGGATAGTATTCGTGCCGAGGATAATAAACTTGAGTTCCGGCGCCGAGGTGAGCGCCGCGCGGGCCATCGGTTCAGCCATAGCCGGGTCGGCGAACGCCCTGCATATGCAATACATAGTGAGGGGAAACAACTACATACTCGGCACCACGCGCGGCCCGTCCACGGGTGTGCTCTATAACGCGAATATAAGGGGGGCAACCGTTGCCGCCGCGCCCGCGAACATCACGGTAAGCGGCGCTTCCGCCCGCATCACCATGACCATAGGTAGGAACCGCTATACCATGACCTATACCGCAGGCTCACCGACCAATAGCCCGAGGGTAAGGTTCAACAACTTTTGACCTCTCAGACGATATCCCCGATGTGCCAGACCTCGTCGCCCGAGGCTCCTGCGTAGACGATCATCACTTCACCCCGGCAATCGCTCAAGGGGAGGCGTATCTCGTAATTGTTCTTTTTAAGCGACTCCGCAAAATGAAAGACCGAGGGCCGGAAGACCTCACCGTCAAAGGCGGTGTCTATCATTACGGAGGAGAGCGCGTCGACCCCTTTTTCTCCGAATCTCTCTATCTTGATGACGCAGGTATCGGTCTTCTCGTCTATCGAATACCGCGCCTTTACCTTAGGCCCCTTTCGCCTTGGGCAATGAGCGGCTCCCTCCGCCTCGAAAACGGAGAACGGGCGCGGCCCTCTGCCGTGGCGCCTCTTCGGGTTATCGAGAGATTTGGACGACGCGAGAGAGAGGAGACGCTCCTCCACCGTGCGCATGGAGAGCTCGCCGGAGTCTATACCTATCCAGCGTCTGCCGAGTTTTTCGGCGACGGCAAGCGACGTGCCTGCCCCGGCAAAGCAGTCGAGTACGAAGTCGCCCTCGTTAGAGGCGGCCTTTATGACGCGCGCGAGGAGTGCTTCGGGCTTCTGCGTCGGGTACCCGGTTTTTTCGTAGTTGCTCAGGTGCATCGCGTCCGGGATGTCGTCCCAGACGTCGCCGACGAGCTTGTCCTCGATAAGCCAGCTGTCTTGCTCTTTAAGGAAGTATTTGATCCTGATATTCCCGTTCTTCGTCTCATAAACGCGCCCATCTTTTCTGAGGGCTGAAATGGAAGCGTCCGTATAATCGCCGCGCGGAGAGGTCTTGAACCATCTGCCGGATGAGTCCTGTCTGAAGCCGGCCTCGCCCTTCCGGACCCTCTTTTGCGTGAACTGCCGGTTGAATACGCGTCTATTTCCACCGTACCAGAGTATTATATCGTGGTTCCTGGAGAACTGAGAGGCTATAGCCTTCGCGCCCCTGCCGCCGTAGCTCCAGACGATGTCGTTAAGGAAGTTTTCCTCGCCGAATACCTCGTCCATGATTATCTTGATGTAGTGTGCCTTCTTCCAGTCGAGGTGGACGAATATGGAGCCGTCGTCGGAGAGGAGCTCGCGGAGCATTATGAGCCTTTCCCTGAGGAACTCTACAAAACCGGCGCCTACGATTTTATCGTCGTAGGCGCAGTGGTCTTTTCGGGATTTGAACGAGAGGTTCGTCGAGAAGGGCGGGTCGATGTATACGAGGCGCGCGCCTGTTGTATTGTCCGGGTTTTTTATCAGCCCTTTCCGCTTCATCTCAAGGAGGGCCTTTAAGGCTGGCAGGTTCTCGCCGTGTATGAGCATGTTCGCTGGCGCGCCCTTTCCAAAGGCCTTCACCTCTGAAAGCGTGGTCGTTTTGGAGGAGAGTATCCGGGACTCCTTTGCCTTGCCCGGATAGACGAGTTCGCAGGCGGCATTTTTTTCAACAGGCCTTTTTCTCATCCCGGTATTTTATAGGAAATGAGGGGGATATAAAAGGGTTTTGAAGACCGATGACAGGCCAGGGGCCGCCGCGCAAGGCCGCGAGAAGTTTTCCCTTGATTTGGGAGGCCGTTTGCCTGAATATTAGAAGGCTGGCCATGCTCTGATAATATCTGAAGGAAAGGAGACCGCATGAAACCATACAGGCTCCACATATTCGTCTGCCAGGGCAAGAGGTGCAGTGCAAGGGGCTCCGAGGATTTCCTTGAGACGCTCAAAGACCGGATAAAGATGGAAGGGCTAAAGGACATTAAGGTCTCGAAGAGCGGGTGCCAGAAGGTCTGCAAGGAGACGGATATTGAGGGCGAGTATTCGCCCACGGTGGTCATCTACCCCGAGGGCGTCTGGTACAGGAAGGTCGCTCTCTCGGACCTCGACGATATAATCGAGAGGCACGTTAAAAAGGGGGAGGTCGTCGAAAGGCTCCTCCACTACCGGATGGTGAAGTAGAGACTCGGATTATTAGAACTGGGTTCCCGATAAAAACATCGGGAATGACAAGAAATATGCCCGTCATTCCCGCGTGCTTCAAGCGGGAATCCAGCGTTTTATGCAAAGGCTCTTTTTAAAGTGAAGGCTATTCAAAAATTTGAACAAAACGGGTAGGGTGAAGTCTTTAACAACTCGCCCGTTCAAAGGCATATCGCATGAAGCTGACATCATACATCAAGACACTTATCTGCCTCATTCTCCTCGCCATACCTTCGGCGGGGTACGCGAAGACCTTAAGGATAGCGCTCATGCCCTGGAAGGTAAACTCTTCCGAGGAGATGGAGTTCGTAAAGAACGCGGTCGCGGACATGCTCTCGTCCAGGCTCGGCTCAAAGGAAACAATCGAGATTATCCGCCCTGAGGCTGTAAAAGAGGCGCTCGGCGAAAAGAAGGCCTTGAACGAATCTTCCGCGATAGAGGCCGGTAAAAAGCTCAAGGCCGACTATGTCCTGTCAGGCTCCCTTACTGTAATAGGGGCCGCCGTGTCCATGGACGCAAGTCTCGTTAATGTGGCAACCGCCGTTTCGACCCCTCTTTACTCAAAGGCATCGGGGCTCGCGTCCGTCGTCGGCCTCATAGACCAGCTCTCCGAAGACGTGCTCGTTGCGACGGGCCTGAAACAGCCTGTCGCGCCGCCGTTGCCGAAGGCAGAGGCTAAAGAGACGCTTGCGGCAAAGAACGAGGCGAAAGACGTGGCCCACAGGCCGGAGGCCGAAAGCTACATCGTAAAGCCGACTGAAGACGCCAAGAGGCCGGTCCTCTGGAAGAGCGCGCCGATAGAGGGGCTCTTCAAGGCCGCGGTATCGGCTGACCTCGACAACGACGATGTGAAGGAGATAGTCCTCCTCTCCGGCAAGTCCATCATCATAGCGAGGAGGGACGGGGACGCCCTTAAATCCGTAAAGGAGCTCAAGGAGAGCGGACACGGGGAGTTCTTCGCGGCCTCCGTAATCGACGCCGACAACGACGGAGTCGAAGAGCTCTATATTTCAAGGATAGAGGACGAGCGCGCCTCAGGGCTCTCAATCGAGTTCAGGGAGGGCGACTACAGGGTAGTATCAAAAGACATACCCTTCATGATGAGGACCGTCGATGGGGAGAAGGGGCCGGTGTTGATAGGCCAGAGGTTCAGGAAGTCCGACGGCATCTACGGCCCGCTCGTGGCGCTTGAGAAAAAAGGCGGGGCGGTCAACGAAAAGGGAATCTACCCCGTGGCGCTCCCGAGGAGGGCCGACATATACAGGTTCGACTCCATTGACCTTACGGGCGACGGCGTTGCCGAGCTTCTGACGCTGGACGACAGGGGATATCTCCACATCTACAAGAAGGGCGTGAATGAAAAATGGGAGGAGACGGCCAAATCCGTCGATTGGTTCGGGGGTACACTCAATTATGTAAGGTTCGGGTCTGACCAGCCCGGCGTGGCTGAAGCGGAGCCCGTCTCTATCGAGGGGAGGTTCTTCCACGCGGACCTGAATAACGACGGAAAGGCAGAGGTCGTCATAAAGAAGAACACGCCGGGCGGGCTCGGCAGGAGCGCCGAGAGGGCGTCGTCGTACAAGAGCGGCGAGGTCGTGAGCCTGTCCTGGGACGAGAAGGCCATGAGTCTTGTCGCCGAGAACTGGCGGACAAAAGAGATAGGAGGGTATGTCTCGGACTTTTTTGTCGGGGACTTAGACAAGGACGGGTCGCCCGAGGTGGTGCTCCTTGTGGTAGAGGGGACCGAAAAGCTCTTCGGAACGCCAAAAAGTTATATACTTTCTCTCCGTCTTTCTATATAATATGGCTCTTTAAACCCTCCAGCAACCCAATCAAAAACGGCGGTGTAGCTCAGATGGCAGAGCAGGGGTCTCATAAGCCCCGGGTCCGTGGTTCGAATCCACGCACCGCCACCAAGATTATTTCAGTCAATCCAACGTATTTTATAATGGCGGGCGAAGCCTACGCTCGGGAGATATGGGACGCCTGCGCAAACGAGAGGGCAAAAGGCCGGTCGATGTTGGGCGGCCCGCACGGGGCCTTTGATGCGCCGGAGCTCAGTAGCTCTGGTAGAGCCAAACGACCCTGCCCAGCACGAATTCCCTGTTCAATTCGCCGGCGTAAACGGCGGTATGCGGAAAAGTCGGGTTGTCGGGCTTCAAGACCACCCTGTCGGAGTGGATGAAGACCCTCTTAATGCTTACGCCCTCGAAGTTAAGCCACACGGCGTAGATGTCGCCGTTCACGAGCCTCTTGTCATTGACGTCTATGCCAACGGTTGCGTCATGGAGTATATTCGGCGCCATCGACTCGCCTCTGACCCGCAATGCCAGAGGCCCTTTCACATAGTCCTTCTTCGGGACCATTACATTGTCCATGTGCTCCGAGCCGGGAAAATCCTTCGGGCCGCCCGCGGAGAGCATGTCATAGACCTTCGCGCAGACGAAGTGCTCCCCGAACGCGGGCCTCGGTTCGCAGACGTGCTCCGCGTTGATCATGTCGTAGCTCGAAATGGGCCCTGAGCCGGTAAGGAGCCAGTCGAGCTTTACCCCGCCTATAAAGGATATCTTGCGCAGAGCCGTGATATCCGGGCTCCGCTTGTCCTTTTCGTAGTCGCTAATAGTGGCCACCCTGTTGAAATCAAGTCTCCTGGCAAATTCCGCCTGATTGACCTTCAGGATATCCTGCCTGACGTAGCGTATTCTTTCACCGAGTGTGTTCATAAAATACAGTTGGGCGTAAAATTTCACTTGACATTTATACGCAGTAGCGTAAAATGCCCCGATACCCTGATTGAGAAGTACAGTCTCCAATTAAACATACAATTTTTTGGATTTCTCATTTATAGCATTTAGCGGTCTTTCAGTCAATACGCAACCGGGAAAAAAGATAAAAATATAACGAAAGGGGTTTATCGCGGGAGATGGGCGTTAATTATTCGAAGGTTTTCGAGAGGATGCTCAAGGCAGGAAGGCTGAAAAACGGCTCACAGCTGGCTAAGGCCCTCGGCGTATCCCCGCAGGCGGTCTCGAATTACAAGAAGAGGGGGGAGCTCCCCGCGAGCCTCATATTCAAGTTCGCGGAGACGTACAGCGTCTCAATCGACTGGCTTATTAACGGGGTAGCCGAGCCCGGAGACTCAGCGGAGCTCTCGAGGCCCGCATACGCGAGCGAGGCAGACGACCGCTATTTCATAGACAGCGTAGACAAGGCCTGGTTGCCTTCAAGCATCAACGACCTTATGATGCTCTCGCCCGACGAGATTATATACGTCGGGAGGCTCCTTAAGGTGCTCCGGGGCCCGGAGAGGTACATCCCTGCCGTAAAGGTCTGTATCGACTCGTTCATAAAGGCGGGGGAGCTATCGAACCATTGAGGCCCGTTTCATAGGTTGGTTGTGGGATCATGATCAGACAGACGCCCCCTCCGGTGGAGGGGGCGTCTGTTTTTTTGTGCCGCGTTCATTCTCTCTTAGGGCAGATACCCGGCGGCCTTCCGCGCGGTATCGCATGGGCTTGACAACTAATCAGGGGACAGGTTACATTTAAAAGCGGAAATAAATCGGGATGCGGACAGGAAATAGCCTGCCTGTAAGCGGTTATCCGTCCCACCCGTATATAAAATCAGGAGGGGTTTTAATGGCACAGGCTAAAAAAGGCGATCATGTGAAGGTGCACTACAAGGGCACACTCGAGGACGGGTCGGAGTTCGACGCTTCCACAAACAGAGAGCCGATTGAATTCACGCTGGGCGACGGCATGTTGCTCCCCGGCTTTGAGCAGGCCGTTGAGGGAATGGACGAGGGCGAGACGAGGAATATAAGGATACCGGCTGACGAGGGCTACGGGCCGTACTTCCAGGACCTTGTGATAGAGTTCGACAAGGGGCAGTTCCCGCCGGACCTCGAGCCGAGGATAGGCGAGCACCTCGAGCTTCAGCAGGAGGACGGGACCTCGACTGTCGTAAAAATATTGCAGATCTCCGGCGACAAGGTAAGCCTGGACGCGAACCATCCGCTCGCGGGCAAGGACCTCCTTTTTGAGATAATGCTGCTGGCTGTAAACACCTGTTGCCATGACCATGGACATACGCCCGAGGCGTGAACCGAACGCGCGCGGCCTGATAACGGCCGCGCGCGTTTGTCTTGCATGAGCCTGGTCAACAAAGATTCCGCGCGGAAATGAGCCTCCCAGTGGCAAGCTACGGGGTATCTTTCTAAACTTCCCCTCCCCATATCTTAACTATCGGGAGGGGATAGAGGGGAGGATGAAATATCGTTCACCCCCCACCTGCCTCCCCCGTCAAGGGGGAGGTGTTTAAAACTTACGAAGCAAGCTTCGAGGAATTTATCCCGTAGCGATTAAACTTTTTGCACACTCCCCGCGCGCTGTTGGGCACAGGTCCCTCGCTACCGCCTACCCTGCCCGCTCGCCCCGAAGACGCTCTTCGCGGCGGATCACTCCCGGTTCGCTCGTCTCATCCTCTATTATTCTTCGTCCGTCCATTTCAAGGCCCGGGATTTTCCAAAAATTCTGAAACCTGTATTATTGAAAGCGGGCCGCACCCTGAAACACCTGTTTTCTCCTTCATATCAGGGGTTATCGTATGCCGCGTGTACACGCAAAAAGCGTGGTCAGCGTTAAATCCGGGGGTGACGCTATTATAACCTCTCTGTCACATTCCCTTAACAATCCTCGAATAGAATGGGTTCAAATAAATCGAGGAGAAAAGAGAATGAACTGTCCTTATCTTGAAAAGGGAATGACTGAAATGACTGAGACGTGTGTGGCGTCTGTAACGCTCCTTGCGCCTACGACGGAGGAGGCCGAGGAATACTGCTTGACCGAGGAGCACTACCGCTGTCCCCTGCTCCTGGGGCACGTCCTCCGCTCAGGCGCCGAGCGGGCTTACAGCCACTAAACAGACTTTAAAATAAAGAAGGAGGAGTAGCAGGATGAAAAGAAAGCTGTATATTGCGATGGGGGTGGCCGCCTTAGGCCTCCTGAGCGCTAACGCCGCGAAGGCCGAGTTCGCCTTCGGCGAAGAGACAAAGGGCATAACGCTTACGAGCAACGAATCGGACCTGAACATCAGGATTAGGCTCCAGCCGAGGTTCGACTTCGGCGACCTCGTGAAATCCGAGGACGGCAGGTCCTACGAGAGCGAATCCGACCTGTACCTGAGAAGGGTTCGCCTTGAGATGGGCGGGCACCTCCTTACGAAGACGATAAAGTACAACCTGACCCTTTCGGCCGACAAGTGGGAGCAGACCGGACACGCAGACGAGGTAAGTCTCCTCTACGGGTATGTCGAGTGGGACGCCGACGAGGCATATTCGTTCCAGGTCGGCAAGTACAAGCTCCCGTACTCGAGGGTCTCCCTCACCTCGTCCTCGAAACAGCTCCTCATAGAGAGGCCCGCCTCGACCGAGGCGGCGAAGAAGGTCTTCGGCGAGACTGACGCGTATTACCAGCCCAAGGCGGCAATATTCGGAAAGGCGCTTGAAGGGGTAGTATCTTATGAGGTCGCGGTCGCGGACGGCTGGCAGAACGGAGAGACTATTCATACTGACACGACCGTCTTCTCTTCCTCGCCCCTGTATGTGGCGAGGGTAGAGCTCTCCCCTCCGGGCTGGCTGGAAAAGTCTAAGAGCGACGCGCCTCTCGGCAAGGGACAGCACCTGACGTTCGGGCTCGACCTTGCCAACCAGTCCTCGATCGAATACGCTGAGAACGGGTACGAGGAAGACAGGTCCCTCTGGGGCTTCGATGTATCCGGCCACTATAACAACATCACAGCGCAGGCCGAGTACAACGAGTGGGAGGTAGACTCGACCGACCCCTCGATCGGGACCTCTAAGCCGAGGGGCTGGTACGTGCAGGCGGGCTACTTCGTCGACGGCCTGAACCTTGAGCCTGTCGCCAGGTACGAGATATACGACCAGAACTCCGAGGCCGAGAACAAGGAGGAGCGGAACACGACCTTCGGGGCCAACTGGTACGGCAAGGGACACAGCCTCAAAGTTGGCGCAAACTGGGTCCACACCGAGTACGACTCCGCGGCTAAGGGCGCTCTCGCGGACGCCGACTCCAAGGACACTTACCAGGTCCAGGCCCAGATGTACTTCTAACAGGCTACTCCCAAAGTCAATCTGCTTTGTTGGCATCAATGCTCATAACTGCGGCGTACATACAACAGTACGCCTCGCGCCTCACTCCCCTATTTAAACGGGGCCTCGCATCTGGAGCTTATTTGAAGCCTGAAAACCGAAGTATTTACGGATTTACGGGGAGCCGCTGACCTCCCCGTAAATACCCCGAAAAAACTCGGGGTTCTTCATCCTGCCGGGGCGGGGTAATACCCGCCCCATTTTATCCGAACAGTCCGACAAAAAAAGGAGATGAAATGAGGAAGATCCTTCTGGCCCTTTCCATCGCTACAATTGCGTTCTCTGCTGGGGCCGCATCCGCCGAGACGCTCATAAACGGAGCTGGCGCGACGTTCCCGTACCCGCTCTATTCAAAGTGGGCCTTCGAGTACGCTAAAAAGACCGGCATGAAGATAAACTACCAGTCGATCGGGTCCGGAGGCGGCATAAAGCAGATAAAGGCCAGGACCGTAGACTTCGGGGCCTCGGACGCGCCGCTTTTTGTCAAGGATTTGGAAGAGTCCGGCCTTATGCAGTTCCCTGCGGCCATAGGCGGCGTGGTGCCGGTCGTGAACCTCAAGGGCGTAAAACCCGGAGAGATAAGACTTACCCCTGAAGTCCTCGCGGAGATATATCTCGGCAAGATCACGAAGTGGAACGACAAGAGGCTCGTCGAGCTCAACCCGGATGTCGAGTTCCCCGAAGACTCCATCACCGTCGTCCACCGCTCCGACGGTAGCGGAACGACCTGGATATTCACAAACTACCTCGACAAGGTCAGCAGGGAGTGGCGCGACAAGGCCGGGTTCGGCACGGCCGTCAACTGGCCCGTTGGCGTGGGCGGCAAGGGGAACGAAGGGGTAGCCACATACGTCAAGAGGATAAAGAACACCATCGGCTACGTCGAGTACGCCTACGCGCTCCAGAACAAGCTCGCGCACGCGAAGGTGCAGAACAGGGAAAAGGCCTTTGTAGAGCCGTCGATCGAGTCCTTCATGTCAGCGGCCTCGGGCGCGGACTGGAAGAACACCCCCGGCTACGCCGTGGTGCTTACCGACCAGCCCGGAAAAAATTCGTGGCCGATAGCGGGCGCGACCTTCATACTCGTGCACAGGAACGCGGCGAACTGCGAGAACACCAGGGCTGTGCTCGATTTTTTCGACTGGGCTTATGAGAACGGCCCCGAGATGGCGAAGTCACTCGACTACGTGCCTATACCCAAGTCCGTCTATCAGTTGATGGAAGAGAGCTGGGGGGCGAATATTAACTGCAATGGGGCGCCTCTCTGGAAGAAGTAGCAGGGCAGACGCATAAGGTCCTCATCCGGGCCGCCCCGTTCCACGGGGCGGCCCTTTTCAATTCCGATTTCAAGACCGCCATCCAGACTTAACCCCCCCGTAACACTCCCTTAACAGACTTGTTTTAGAATTTCTTCATAAGCATATGAAGCAGAAGATACTCGCCGTAGACGACGAAATAGACATCCTCAACCTCCTCAGGTACAACCTCGTGAACGCGGGGTTCGCCTTCATCCAGGCCGAGGATGGGCCTGAGGCGCTCGAACTCGCCAAGAGGTCGTTGCCTGACATAATACTCCTCGATCTCATGTTGCCGAACATGGAAGGTAACGATGTTTTGAGGAGGCTTAAGGCCGACCCCGATACGCGCCGGATACCGGTCGTCATGCTCACCGCCAAAGGCGAGGAGATGGACAGGGTAATAGGGCTCGAGCTCGGCGCCGACGACTACATCGTAAAGCCCTTCAGCCCGAGAGAGCTTGTACTCCGGATAAAGGCGGTCCTCAGGAAAGGCGGCTCCTGCGAAGACGCAAAGGTCATAAAGGCGGGGCCCGTCTCGATAGACACGGAGAGGTTCCAGGTCTTCGTGGACGGGAAAGAGGCGGGGCTGACGGCCGCCGAGTTCAGGATACTCCTTTCGCTCGTGCGGTCAAAGGGCAGGCCCCTCGGCAGGGAGACGCTCCTTAAGACGATAGGCGCGGACGAGGGGGCCTCCGGGGCAAGGACAATAGACACCCATGTGAGGAGGATAAGGGAGAAGCTCGGACGCTACGGGCAGCTTATCGAGACGATACGGGGTTATGGCTACAGGTTCAGGGAGACCGAAGACGGCAGTTAGCCTCTCTCTACCCTATATTACCGCCTCTTCGTTGTAATTGTAACACCTGAGCACCGGGCATCTTTCGAACCCGTCGCTTAAGCATACGTGTATGTCGGCCCCCGAGGACTCCCTTAGGAACCTGTCCTCTATCCTGCAACGAGCGCCGTCACACGTACCTTGAAGATAAGGGCACGTGTTTTCCAGTCCGAACATATCCCCTCCTTTTTGAAAAACAATTTCAATAAGAGGATTCTATCCGGAGTTTGTCAACCCCAGGTTACGGGAGGATGATTTATTGCGGGAACGGGCTCAGGCCGTGACGGCTCCGAACGATCTCCGGAGGCGGAGCGCGGCGTTTACAAGCGCCATGAGGACCGGGACCTCGACGAGCGGGCCGATGACCGTAGCGAAGGCCTCGGCAGAGCCTATGCCGAATGTGGCGATCGCCACCGCTATCGCGAGCTCGAAGTTGTTGGAGGAGGCGGTGAAGGCGACAGCAACGGTCTTTTCGTAGTCCGCTCCGGCTCTTTTCGTCATCCAGAAGCTTACGAAGAACATGACGATAAAATAGATGAGGAGCGGGGTCGCGACCCTCGCGGCGTCAAAGGGGAGCCTCATCATCTCCCCGCCCTTCAGGCTGAACATGACGGCGATGGTAAAGAGGAGCGCGGCGAGTGTGAGAGGGGCGATCGACGGCACGAACCTCTTTTCATACCATTCGGCCCCGCGCGCCCTTATGAGAAAAAACCTCGTGAGCATCCCGCCGAAGAAAGGCACGCCTAAATAGATGAGGACGCTTACGGCGATATCAAGGACGGTGACGCTTACAACAGAGCCCTCGGCCCCGAATATCGGCGGAAGAATCGTTACGAAGAACCATGCGTAGAGGCTGTAGAAGAGGACCTGGAAGACGCTGTTGAAGGCTACAAGCCCGGCCGCGTACTCGGCGTCCCCTTCGGCGAGCCCGTTCCAGACGATCACCATCGCGATGCACCGCGCAATGCCGACGAGTATGAGGCCGGTCATGTAGCCGGGGAAACCTTTCAGGAACACGATGGCGAGGAGGAACATGAGCACGGGGCCTATGACCCAGTTCTGGACGAGCGAAAGGGCGAGGACCCTTGAATCCCTGAATACCCTGCCGAGCTCCTCGTAGCGCACGCGCGCGAGCGGCGGGTACATCATTATTATGAGCCCCACGGCTATCGGTATGTTGGTGGAACCGTAACTTAAGGAGTTTATGGTTGTAGCCACACCCGGAAAGCCCCAGCCGATGAGGACCCCTGAGGCCATCGCGAGTATTATCCAGAGGGTCAGGAACCTGTCGAGGAAAGAGAGCCCGTCGGAGCCATGCGCCTTCATTTTTCCGCGCCGATCATCTCAGGGAGACCTGCTATGAACTCCCTTATCTCGTCCCGGACCCGCCTGTAGTGGGTAAGCGCCTCTTCGCGCGTCTTTGCGCCCTTGGCGAGGCGCGGCGGGTCGTCGAAGGGGGCGTGGATATTCCTTTTAGCGCCTGTAAAGACCGGGCAGTTCTCGTCCGCCGCCGAGCAGACGGTGACGACGAGGCCGAAGGCGGTCCCCTTAAAATCGTCCACGGACTTTGACCGCTGACCGGAGATGTCCACCCCGGCTTCAATCATCGCGTCAATTGCCAGCGGGTCGAGTACCTTAGGGGCGGTCCCGGCCGAGTACGGCTCGATGATATCCGCGAGTAGCACCCTTGCCCACGCCTCAGCCATCTGGCTACGGCAGGAGTTGCCGGCGCATAAGAAGAGCGCCTTTATCTTTTTCCCTGCGTCCTGCAAAGGGCCTCCCTTGAAACACGCGTTATTTTCTTGAGGGCCTGCGAGTCCTGAATGATGGATGCGTCCCCTTCGAGCGCGCCTTGCACCCACTTGAGGGCCCGTGCCGCCTTTTTCGGCGAGCCCGCGTCCGCGAGCCTGTAGTATACCCAGCGGGTGTCTTTCCGCGAGCGGATAAGGCCGGACGCGCTTAAGATATGGAGGTGCCTGGAGACCGTCGAGGGCGCGAGCTTAAGGAGCTCGACGACCTGGCATACGCAGAGCTCGCCCCCTTTGAGCGCCGATATTATCCGGAGCCTTGTCCCGTCAGAGAGGGCCTTGGTTATGAGGAGCGTTTCTTCCATAACCAATATTATAATTCGTCAAATGACGAAATGTCAATCTTAAATACTGAGAATGCCGTAATGCCCTGCGGCGAAAGCCGTCGCAGGCACGGCCTGGGGATGAGGGAGGACGCCTTTGCCCATGCCTGCCCCCGCCCGCGCTATCTTGCAAAGACGCCGAAGGCTATGACGGCGCCTATGGCCGCGTGTATGAGAAACTCCATCACTGCGTCGATCCATCTCTCCATTGTTTTTCTCCTCCACAGGCCGCGCGCTGCGCGGCGTTTGCGTTGTCCAGAAGGCGTTGGACCTTCCGGAACAGCTCATTCAACCCGAAGGGCTTCGACACATAGTCGTCGGCCCCGGCCTCAAGCCCGGAGTTTATGTCGTCGTCCATGGATTTCGCGCTGAACATCAGGACCGGACGGCCGCGATTCATCTGCTTCAGCTCCCTGCAGAGGTCCCAGCCGTTAATCCCGGGCAACATCAGGTCGAGTATGACCAGGTCCGGGGCGAAAGAGGCCGCTTTTTTAAGGCCATCGACTCCGTCGAGCGCGCCCTCGGTCAGAAACCCCTTCCTCGTCAGGTTTATGTCGAGGAGCGAGACGAGGTCTATGTCGTCTTCCACTATGAGTATCCGCTTTTTATCCATCTCTTCCCTCCTCTGTCTTGATGATAGGATTATGCAGTGTCTGTGTGAACGGGCTGTTACGGGGAGGTGAAGGTTTGAGTAAAGCAGGCTTATTGGGCGGGGTGCGCGGCGTCAACATAAAAAAGCCCCCGTGAATGCGGGGGGCGTCCGGGGAAAGCGCCGTTTAATTGAGTTCGGTCTTTGCCGATATGCAGTCGCGGGGCGGAGAACGCATGGGGGAGAGGAGTGGCGCGTCTTTGCTTTACACCAAAAAAAACCCCCGTTTTCACGGGGGCTTTTTTTGTATATCCTTTTCCGGTATTACCGGGGGATCACGTTTATCGCCTTTGAACCCTTCGCGTCCTTTGTTTCCTCGAACTCGACTGCCTGACCTTCCCTCAGGGTCTTGAAACCATCGCCCTGTATGGAAGAGTAGTGGACGAAAAGATCGTCACCGGACTCACGCTCGATGAACCCAAAACCCTTGGATTCGTTGAACCACTTTACTGTGCCCTTTGCCATTTGCTTATGACCTCCTTTCTCCAAATTCATAAGTCTTTGAGGTCCATCTGCAAATGCTTTCCAGAACGATACCTGCAACACTTATTCTCACTACTATACAGCAGACTGGAAAGTATGTCAACCATTATTTAAAACCCGTCGCCGGGGGCGCCAGGGGGCGTGTGTCGCCGGATTACAAGGCCCTCTTGTCAGGCAGACAAGCAACGGCCGCTCCCAGCTATTTTCATGGCTCGACCTACATGCCCATGAAGGCAGGTCCGGGTTGTCTGCTATTTTAGCAGATCAAGTCCTTCAATCGTGATGAACCCCTTTGTGGAGCGATTGAACGTTAATATTTGAATACCCAGGTGATCTTTAAGAACAGTGCACAGATGCTTAGACGGTTTCTCCGGAAGAACAATTATACGTTTAAGTGGCTTACCGTTAACATGTTTAGCGACGGCTGGAGCATGGACTGTTAATTGACCGATGGCGGTATAAATGGCTTGGTTATCTGTCGATGTCTTTACTTCAAAAACGAAAGCTTTCTTATCTGTGAAGGCAATTAGGTCTATCTCGCGAGTCTTAAATACTTTGCTGTTGTTTGCAAGTTCGTCCCTCAGGACTCGCACAACCTTGCCGTGGTAACAATCTGCAATAATTTTTAGACGCCCCTGTATTACACGTTTACCACTGAACTCATCTAAATAGTCGCTAAGTGCTTTGGGGAGTGTGGGTTGCCGTTTTTGTTTCTTATTTCGAAGAGTACTGACGGTGCGACGAAGTTCAGTTGAGAAAGTATCAATGTCGTCAATCAAAGTGGGCGAATCAAGCTCTCCAATCAGCAAAAACTCCTGAGTTCCTCTACTGGTATCTGCTCCGCGTAGGGTAGCAATCATTTCGAAAAAAAGGGCAGACTTCTTAATGTGTCCGAGACCACGAGTAACTATGCCCCGATGTGCTAATATTATCTTGCCCGTCTTAATCTCTCGAAGGAATGCCCCTCCTGACATGCGTGAAAACTTAACAACCGGCACATTGAACTGCACATCAATATTGAGCATCGCATTGTCGCCGGGTGCACCGTGGCCAAAAAGGTTTACCGCCTTCTTGTCATCGGATAGCGACCTATCCCACCAGAAAACATTATCGCCGACAGTGGACAAAAATCTTACCTCAGCCGAAAAACTTCCTTTAGGCCAACCAATCGTTCTGGTTTTTAGTGTTTTAAATTCTTTAGCCAATTTTGCCGACAAAATTTTATTTAAACGACCGAGCTCTTTTGGGTCTTCGATTTCGCGGTAGTCAGCCATCAAGTCCTCCTAAAATTCTGTTTTGTAGATTGGGTTAGCGGGGACTCACCAATTAATCGCCGCCATCCATAAACAATCTTTCAGCAAGCCCCCGCACCTCAGCATCGGTATGCTTCAGTAGATTCTCAATATCATAAGTAACCAAGTCCTGATGCGTTGAAATCCGATAACGTTTTGAGTCGTCATTTTCAATAAAATTTCTTGTCAGACTGCCTTCTATCGGCTTTCTATGCCGGTCTTGTGCAAAAAGCGCATCGCGGAAGATTAACTATCAATTATCTCGTTAAGCCCTTCGATAATCTGGTGCAGTTCTTCTTGCGTTACCTTGCCGATCTTTTTGCCCAGCCGCTCGACGGAAAGAGTTCTAATCTGACTTATCTTCACCCACGAACGTTTCGGAAGATTAGGGTTTTTAAGCTCAAGCGTCAGAGAAAATCCGGCTTTCTGAGGCTGGCTGGTCAAGGCTACGGCAATAACCGTTCCAGACCGCTCGTTAAAAACCTCTTGGCTGAGGATAAGCACAGGACGCATCCCCGCCTGCTCCTGTCCTTTAACCGGGTTCAAGTCTGCCCAAATTATATCGCCTCTCAATATTCGGGCCATTCACTTAGCTCCGCTGTAAAACCCTCCTCTGCCATTGCAATTTCAAATTTAGGGTCAAGTTTGGAGCATTCCCTGGCAAGTCGGCCGCGTTCCGCCTGTTCAAGCTTCTCCTGAACAGCTATCTGAATGGCCTTACTGCGGCTTGGAAATACATGGGTTTTAACCAGGCGGTCAAGTTTGGCAAGAACCTGCTCATCCATACTAATTGCAATTTTTGCAGTGCCCATTATTTTCTACCTCCAGTATTACTATATGTCATACCGTGTTTTTCTGCAAGTCCTTTAAGGTGAACAGGCGCAACGTATTGATGCCCGCCTTAACCAGCGGAAAAACCAATAAAAAACGCCCCACCGCTTGCGGTGGGGCGTTAACAGCCCAGGACGTGGGTTCGTCTGGGCGTCAAGTCTGGCTCCCAGTGAGGGATAGGATAGCCCTTCGGGCTATCCCCGGCAGGGAATAGTTTTCTTTTGTATCGCCCGCCTCGCTGGCGCTGCGGCGGGCACCCGGCCGAACCCCCGACATGGTGGTTAACAGGGCCAAAAGTTAAAAAATCATAACTCCTTGATTGAAGGCTGGTTTTCCCGTTTTGCTTTGAAAATCAGGAGGTTGGAAGGCTTTTGGTGGGTTTGTCCGTTGGGATTTTATGCCTGTTTAGGAAAAATTAGTCACAGTGACTCTGAAGCAAATCCTCGCTTTGGATATTCATCTAACCTCTCAATTCCGGGACAAGGGCAGCCATTTCTTGCATTATTTCTTAATATGGTATAGAGTAATAAATATGCTATACCATATTAAACTTCAATAATCCTATATGGCCTACACCTACATCAATCAAAACCTGCAAAAGAGAATAGACGAGAAGCTGGCGCAGCTTCAAGGCCTGCGTCCACTGCCTCAAGCTGCCGTTGCAAAGCTCAAAGAGC
>JACREU010000082.1 GCA_016212705.1 Deltaproteobacteria bacterium | reverse complement strand
GTCTCTCTATCGCCGGGTCTATGGATGAGAAAGTCCCGACCGCGCCCGAGAGCTTGCCGCAGGAGATGACCTCGCGGGCCCTCTCCATGCGTTCGAGGTTCCGGCTCATCTCGTCGTACCAGAGCGCCATCTTAAGACCAAAGGTCACGGGCTCGGCGTGTATGCCGTGGGAGCGGCCCATCATCGCCGTGTCCTTGTGCTCGTAGGCCTTTTTCTTAAGCACAACGAGCATGGCCTTGATGTCGTCTATTATTAAATCCGAAGCCTCCCTCAAAAGCAGCGCAAGAGAGGTATCGAGTATGTCGGAAGACGTAAGCCCCATGTGTATGTAGCGCGAATCCGGGCCGACAAACTCGGCGACGGATGTGAGGAACGCTATCACGTCGTGCTTTACGGTCCTCTCTATCTCATCGATCCGCTCGATATTAAAGGACGCCTTGCTTTTTATAGTCTTAAGCGCGGAGGCCGGGACCTTGCCGAGCTTCGCCCACGCCTCGCACGCGGCTATCTCCACGTCGAGCCACTTTTGGAACCGGTTCTCCGGCTCCCATATGCGGGCCATTTCTTTTCTCGAATAACGCTCTATCACAAGATACCCCTGGAGTTTGGTTCGATTCGACCGGGAAGGCCCCGAATATAAAAATATACCAGAATGGGGAGTGCCAATACAAGAGGGATGTTTGGGGGGAAATTGTTGACTTTTTTTATTTTAAACAGCGTGGCTTGCACCGTAATCTTTCAGGAGAAAGCCATTTTGCGCGCTCCGCGCGCTTTCGGCGATGGCTCCAAGCGCTTCCGTCCTCCCCCACCCGCTCGCGCGCCCCTTAGAGCGCTCCGCGTCTAATCTCCTCGGCGCGCTCGCCTCTCCCTCCCTTAGGCGCTCTCCGCCATGCGCCCGGGTGTTGGTAAGACAGAACGAAAACAAATCCTTTTTTTTGTTTTTCAAAACTCCCCAGGCATGGGGTGAGCGACCTTAAGGGAGGCAGTGACGCGCGAGCCGGAGGGAGGATAGACGCGCGAAGCGCGCTCAGGGGAGGCGAGCGGTCCTAGCCGGACGGGCAAATCCGTATCGGACGGCAGTGCATCAGGTTGATTTAAGCGACCCGAT
>JACREU010000081.1 GCA_016212705.1 Deltaproteobacteria bacterium | reverse complement strand
GAATGGGAGGGGGAGGGCGGAGGGAACGAAGCCCCATGCCGAAAAAAGCCCGGCAGGGCGCACAAACGCTTTTTTCTGAGACCCTAAATAAATGCCTCGGCCCTAATCTTGTGTTATTGAAATCCAGCAAAAGATGTTCAGCCGGGTAGGGTGCGCCGTGCGCACCACTACTCTGCTATAAAATATCTCACTTCCACAGTCGCCGAAACCGCCGTTGTCCCCGGCTCGACAGGCGTCGACGTATCGACCGCCTTCTCCATAAGACCGAACCTTACAACAGGCTCCTCCTGCCCATAGGCGCGGCAGTTGGGGGCGATATCCTTTACTGGGCCGAGCCTTACCCCGAAGGCCCTTGCAGAGGCCTCTGAGAGCGCCTTTGCCTTGGAGGCCGCCTTCTCTATGGCTATCGCGCAGACCTTCGTGTAATCGGAGAGCTCGAACCGGAGGTCGCTTATGTTGTTCGCCCCGGAGTTAAGCGCGATATCTATGAACCTTCCCGCCTCAACGACCGAGCGCGTCTTTACGGTTATGCCATTGAAGGCCGTATAGCCCTTAAGAATATTCCTTCTCCCGTCGTACTCGTGGACCGGCCTTACAGAAAACGAGGAGGTCTTCACCTCATCCCCTGCGCCTGCCGCTTTCTTAAGCTCAGAGAGGACTTTTTCCATCCTGCGGTTGTTTTCAGAAGTAGCGGCCTTTACCGTCTCCGCGGCAGTCTCTACGGCCATGCCGATGACGGCCGTGTCCGGCGCGGCGTCTTCTTTAGCCTCGGCAAATGTGGAGATAATCCGGTAGTCATGCGTCTCGCCCGCGCTGGAGAGCGCCGGGGAGAATACCAGCGCAAGGATGATAAAAGGCCACTTTTTCATTCAAGCCCCCTTATCAGGAAATGACGTTGTAGGCGTAGGCGAGGAGCGCGAGCCCGAGGAGCACCCTGTACACGACATAGGGCTTCATCGACGAGCGGGAGATGGTCTTCAAGAAATAATGTATCACGATATAGGCCGAGACGAACGCGACGAGCGCGCCTACCAGGACCGCGGCCCAGGGGGTGTCCATCCCGGCCCTGACCATGTCGAGCCCCTCTTTACCGCCAGCGAGCGCGCCGACGACTATCGCGAGGAGAAAGGAAAACCTGGCTGACGCGGTGCGTGAGAGCCCCATCATGAGCGCGGCGGCCATGGTTATGCCTGACCTGCTCGTACCCGGCACAAGCGCTATGGCCTCCGCGAGCCCTATCGCAATCGCCGCCTTCCAGCCCATCTCCTTTATTTCGAGCCTGCCCGGCTTTCTGTCGGCTATCCAGAGGACGACGCCCCAGACAATAGACGACCAGCCGATGACCTGGAGGCTCCGTAGCTCATGCGCGACGAGGTCGTGCGCGAGGAGACCGCCGACGGCTACCGGTATCGTGCCGACGAGGACCATCCAGGCGAGCTCTCCGTCGTGGTTTCCCCTGAAGGTGCGCTCCTTTATCGTCCGGAGGAAGCCGCACGCGAGAGTGACGATGTCGCGCCTGAAGTATATGACTACCGCGAGCCATGTGGCGGTATTAAGCGCGACGTCGTAGGCGAGCCCCTGATCGGGCCAGCCGGTAAGGAGAGGGACGAGTATGAGATGTGCTGTTGAGGATATGGGCAGGAACTCGGTTATGCCCTGGATGAGCGCGAGTACGAAAGCCTGTGTAAGGTCCATTTATATCGAAGCCCACTGCCCGCCCTCAGGCGAGGTTCAAGGGGACTGTTCCTTTCTTCATGGCTCTCAAGACCTCTCTGGCGTAGCGGGTCTCGACTCCGAGCGAGAGCTCTTTGGCCCTCTCAAGCGCCGCCTCCGCGCCCTTGATCGCGCGCGCCCTGCTATTGACGTAGGCGAGCTCGCTCAAGGATATACGGCAATAGACGAGCCCTCGCTTGTCCTTCGTCTCTTTAAAGAGTTTTTGCGCGGTCTCGAAGTCGGCGCGGGCGCGCTCATCCATCCCTAACATCTGGAAAGCAGTCCCCTCGCCCCAGAGCGTGTAGGCGTAGCTCACCTTGTCGCCTATCTTTTTGTAATTCGTCCGCGCCTTCTCGAAGGACTTCAAGGACCCTTTGAACTCCCCCTGCATGCGTAGCGAGTTCGCTATGCCGCAGTAGGAGTACGCGATCCCGAAGGTATCCTTGAGCCCCCTGAAGACCCGGTTCGCCTCGGTATAGTACTTATGCGATTCCTTGTGTCTACCGTCTACGCGGGAGGCTCCGCCGAGGCCGGTAAGGCAGTACCCGACGCCGCTACGGTCTTTAAGGCGTACAAACAGCGCCCTCGCCTCTTTGAAGCCCATCAAGGCCTTTTTGAGGTCCCCCTTTATCCTGAAGGCCCCGGCCCTCGCCCAGAGGGCGAACGCCTCTCCTGCCCTGTCATCGAGCCTTTTGTAGAACTTAAGGGCCCTGCCGAATATCTCTATCGCCTCCCTGAAGTCCCCTGTCGCGCGAAGCGACAAACCGAGGCCCACGAGCGCGTCTACGGCGCGGGACTCGTCGTTCAAACCCAATACTATCCTGTGTCCCTCGATATAGCATCTGCCGGACTTCGTAAACTCGCCGACCAGCCTGTACGCGTCGCCGAGCGAGAGGTAGCAGGCGGCCTTGAGCTCAGCGTCGCTACCCGAGAGCCTCTTCGCCTCCATGTACAGCGGTATGGCGTCGAGGAATTTTGACGCGTTCCTTTTTGATTCGGCTTTTTCGAATATCGAGTAGGGGTTTGGCATTGGCGGCCCTCGGGAATTTTCACAATTATATGCGTAAAGCCCCTCCGTGTAAAGGGCGGAGAAAGAAATGTCCGGCCCCTATAAAAACTTTACACGCCTTTTCCCTTCTGATAATCTCTAAACTTATGCGAAGCCTACGGATTGCGATGGCGCAGATAAACCCTACTGTCGGCTCGATCGCCGGAAACGCGAAGGCCATACTCGAATGGACCGAAGAGGCCAGAGGGCGCGGGTGCGACCTCGTCCTCTTCCCGGAGCTCTCACTTACCGGGTACCCGCCCGAAGACCTGCTCCTTAAACCCAAGTTCATAGGGGATAATCTTGAGGCCCTGGACCGTTTAAGCTCGAAGATAAAGGGGATAACCGCGGTCATCGGTTTCGTCGACAGGAAGGCGGACATATTCAACGCCGCGGCTATCATCCACAACGGAGAGGTCGCCGGGGTCTATCACAAGATGTATCTGCCGAACTACGGCGTCTTCGACGAGCAGAGGTATTTCCAGGCAGGGACCGAAGCCCTGAACTTCGTCTTGAACGGCGTGACTCTCGGCATCGAGATATGCGAGGACATCTGGTACCCGGAGGGGCCCGCGCGCGTTCAATCCCTGGGCGGGGCAGAGGTAATCGTCAACATAAACGCGTCCCCTTTTCATATGGGGAAATCGCTCGTCCGTGAGGAGATGCTCGCTACCCGCGCCAATGATAACGCAGTGATAATCGCCTACAACAACACGGTCGGCGGCCAGGACGAGCTTGTCTTTGACGGAGGCGGGCTTATAATCGACCCATCTGGCGCGGTCATCGCGCGGGGCAGGGCCTTTGAGGAAGACCTCATCGTCGCGGACCTCGATATAGACGCGGTCTCAACCGTGCGCCTTAAGGACCCGAGGCGGCGGGAGGCGAAGCTTAAGACCCGCCTCGACGGGCTAAGGGAAATTGTCCTCCCGAAGACTAAGGGAAAAAAGGCCGCGAGACCTAAAATGAGCCCGTTGAAACAGGTTGCGGGGACTCTCGGACCCGCTGAAGAGGTATTGAAAGCGCTCGTCCTCGGCACAAGGGACTATGTGAGGAAGAACGGTTTTGCCCATGTCGTAGTGGGCTTGAGCGGCGGCATAGATTCGTCGCTTGTAGCGGCCGTTGCGGTATCCGCTTTAGGCCCAGAGAGCATCACGGGCGTGGCCATGCCGTCGCAGTTCACCTCAAAGGAGTCTTCAGAGGACGCGAAAGCCCTCGCTAAAAACCTCGGTATAAAGCTCCTTACCATACCCATTAAAGACACCTTCATGGAGTATCTCCGTACGTTGAAAGGGGCCTTCAAGGGGAGGCCCGAGGACGCTACCGAAGAGAACATGCAGGCGCGTATCCGCGGCAACATACTCATGGCCCTATCGAACAAGTTCGGCTGGCTCGTCCTTACGACAGGAAACAAGAGCGAGATGTCCGTCGGTTACGCCACACTCTACGGCGATATGGCCGGAGGGTTCGCCGTAATAAAAGACGTGCCAAAGACCCTCGTATACAGGGTCGCCGAACGCGTGAATGAAGAAGCGGGCCGCGCTGTCATCCCGAAGCGGGTCTTAATAAAGGCCCCGACAGCGGAGCTTAAATTCAACCAGACCGACCAGGACACACTCCCGCCTTACGAAATACTCGATAAGGTCCTTAAGGCCTACGTGGAGGAGGACAAGTCCGTGGATGAGATAGTATCGATGGGGTTTAAAAGGCCCCTTGTGAGAAAGGTCGTCCGTATGGTCGACGCGAGCGAGTACAAGAGGAGACAGGCCCCACCCGGCATTAAGATAACCCCGCGTGCGCTCGGCAAGGACCGGAGGATGCCCATAACAAACGGCTACTCCAACGAGTAGCCGTTTGGATAAGGAAGTGATGATGTCATAGCGGCTTGAATATAGGGGAGTCTTCCAACACTCGCTTGATACGAAGACATTATTTCAGGCTTTTGTAAAAACTTCAAAAAATGTTTTTCGGACCAAACAAAAGAGGCAGGGCTTTCACCCTGCCTCTTTTTCGTTTAATGCGATAAATATCTCACATCCCTGCCCTCAGGCCCTCTTCTCCATCCCCGCAGGCTGAGTGGTCGCCTGCGATACGACGAGGTTCCCCTTCGCCACTATCTTGTGCCAGACCCCCTTGGGTGCGAGCACGACGACGCCGGGCTTAAGGTCCGCCGTTTCTTCCTTGCCGTTATCGAGGAAGTAGGTCCCCTCGCCCTCGTGGACGAAAAATACCTGGTCCCCGCCCGGGTGCCTGTGGTAGTCAAGGACCTGTCCGGGCTTGAAGTAATAGGTATCCTGCACGATCTGCTCGGTCTTGAGATAAGTCACCTTGTTTACCGCCTCTTCCTTAAACTCTTTTGACGCCGAAACATTAGCCTGCTGCATTTTTAGCTTCCTCCCTGGATTTAAGATTCCGGTTGAGCCTAACGTTACGTACGGGATTATACCCACCCGAGAGGCCCAACGCAATATATTTATGACCAATAAGGTCTATATTATCCTGATTATATCAGGTAAGCGAAATTTGGCAAGCGAACAGGGGGTCGAGCGCGGTATAAACAGACCCGTCGTCTACTCATAGAGGAGGCCCTCGAAATACCTGAAGGCCTCCTTTCCGGCGTAGTCCGTCTCCCCGGTTATCCTGCCACTAACCCTTCCTTGCCTGTCGATAATGATCGAGACGGGTATGAGAGTTACCCCGTAGGAGCGCATGACCGCCCCGTACTGGTCGATGAGGACCGGGAAGGTAGCGCCGTGCCGTAGAGCGAAGGGCGCTACGCGCTTTCGGCTGTCCTCCGAGACTGCGAGCACCACGAGGCCTTTGTCCTTAAGAGAGGAATAGAGCCGGTTCAGGTCCGGGAACTCCCTCTTGCACGGCTCGCACCAGCTCGCCCAGAAGTGGAGGACGACCACCTTGCCCTTGTAATCGCCAGGGCCCTTATCAGCGCCGGAGAGGTCTTTCAGGGTAAACCCCGGCGCCTTCGCGCCCTTTTCCTCTTTGACCGTAAAACCCGAACCCCCGCCCCTTGCCGCCCAGGGGGCGGCAAGGGAGAAGAGGACGAAAAAAATCAGGCTAAAAAGCCCAGGAGACCGACGCAAGGACCCTCCAGTCTGCTACCTGCTGGTAGCCGTTCACGTCCTGATAGACGGGTATCTGGTACTTGAGCTCGGCTGAGCCCCCGGTATTCGGGACCTTCGCCTGTACGAGCGGCGAGACAAATACCGAATCGAGCCCCGTGTACTCCGGGTTGTCTATCATCGAGGTCTCTGGGTCCGAGTACTTTCCCCCGTGGTCAGTGTCCTTTTCAGAGTGCACCCCGTTAAGCTCGACCCCGACGTTTACATACTTCGAGGCCTGATACCGGGCTGAGAGGTCGTAAGTGAACCTGTCGCCGAACTCGTACCCGTTATACCCTTCGGTCGTCAGCTGATAGAGGAGGTTCGCCTGGAGGACGAGCGGGTAGTACGCCCTCATGTAGTTCAGCATGACAAGCGGGTCCCAGGAGCCTGTGCCAGGCTGCATCATCGCATGTATGAGCGAGCCTGACAACGACCTCTCCGAGGTCGCCCCGGTGGGTAGCTTCACTCCGAGCCCTGCCGTGAGCCTCTCGGTCGGGCGTATCGGCGCATCCGTATAAAGGGTATAAAGCCCCATGACCGTCGCGTCCCCGAGCCCAGAGACCGTCTCCATCGACATGTCCATTGTCATGCCCATCGAGGACCTCGACCTCATCTCCATGTCGTTTATGACATAAGGCAGAAACCCTAATACCTGGAACCTCTCGGTCACGGGGACGAAACCGACGAGCGAGACCTTCTGCATCGTCATCTCGGTCGGGACCTTGTAGCCAGTCATTTCCTTCTGGTTCTCCGCTATCGCCTCGTCTGGCGAGACCTCGTCAACGCCGTTCTTCAGCGTCTTCATGTACGCGTTCTCATATACTATGGAAAGACCGACGTTATCGGCGAGCGTAACGCCCGATGTGGCGGCACCGGCAAGACAGCACGAAAGCCCACATTCGCCGAGCGCGTAGGCGTTTTTGCCGCTCAAGAGCGCAAACAAAAGAAATAGCAGTATCATAAAAGACTTCCTCATATCGGAATCTCCTCTTCCAAGGCTTTATTGGTGTTGCTTACCGTCGCCTGATATTCAGAAGAGGGAGGGAGAAGGGGGCCTGTCAATGGACGCTGGATAAATGGCGGCATACGGCGCGGCCTCAGGGGAGGCGTGCGGCCCTGACTCTAAGAGGGCCTGCAGAGAGACGAAAGGCGCGAGAAAAGGCATCTCGAGCGCGTCCGAATAATTCGAAGGGTCGTCCTTGCCGCACTCAAGGAAAGCGTCGCAACCGCGGCCTTTGGACTCCTCACCATGCCCGTTGCCATGATGAGAGCCAGGCACAACGTCTGCGGCCTTGTGGTCTGTGTGGCCTGAGTGCTTGCGGTGCGGACACTTATCCCCGTGCCTGCACTCCTTTTCCCCTATCGAACAGATGTGCGGGGCCGCCTTCGCTGAAAGCGGCCTCAAAAGAGGCGCAATGAAGGCTGTTGCGATTATGAGTATGGCGAGTAGCCTCATCGTTGGCGGATGATAACAGTTCTATACTTTTTAAAACAATGATTTTTGTTAGCTCCGCCGCGTTTGACCATTCGGTGCGCATGTGATATTTTCTTTAATATCAAATAGTTCCAAAAAGGGGTCCGATGCCGAACGGCAGACAGAACAATAAAAGACACCCCTTCGAGCGCGTAAAGAGATGGTTGAAGCTCTGGCGCTACAAGATACTCCGGATCGACGACCCGCCGGAGCGGATAGCCAGGGGCGCGGCTATCGGCGTGCTCATGGGGGTGCTCCCGACATTCGGCGTCGGCGGCTTCCTCGCTATCGGCATCGCCTTTGTCCTGAAGGCCAACAAGGCCGCCGCGGTAATCGGCAGCTTCATAGTAAACCCGCTCACGTCCCCCTTCTTCTGGACGCTATCCATAATCATCGGTTCTTTCATTACCGGCGAGGACAGCTCTACTATCCTGGCGAGGATGAAACACGACGGGATACTCGCGAGCGCGGGGCGGGCCTGGCTCGTCTACATGGCCGGGAACATCATCATCTCCGCGGTTTGCACGCCGTTTTCATACTACATGGTAAAGACGGCTATTGTCCGGCACAGGAGGCGAAAGGAGGAGAAGAGGCTCAAGAGGCAAAACGGGGGAGGGTAATGTCAATCGATAGCGACGACGGCGAGGGCGTGGTATTTCGTATAGGCGATGGAGAGGAATATCTTTCTCGCGCCGAGGGCCTTGGCCGCCTCTCCGTGGAGCCTTAGCAGGGGCCTGCCCGACCCGGCGTTTACAACCTCCATCTCGGTCCATCTGAGATTTTCGGGGCGATCGAGCGCCTTTATGCACGCCTCTTTCGCGGCGAACCTCCCGGCCAGATGCCTCGAAGGCGTCTTCTTTTTTGTGGAGTAGGCTATCTCCCCGGCTGTGAATATCCTTTTGAGGAACCGTTCGCTCTTTGCGGCCCTCTCCACCCTTTTTATCTCGACTATGTCTATGCCTGACCCCATCAAACGCCTCAGTCTATCAGCGCGACGGCGCTTGCGCTCAGGCCAAACTTCCTGAACCAGCCCGCTACCTCGGAGTTCGAGGCCTTTCTAAGCGCCTGCACCGCGCGCCTTTTTTTAAGAACAGACGGCAACCCGGTGGCCGCTGAGAAATATGATTTAAGGAGTATCGCGGCAAGCCGCGCCTTTGAGAAGTCCTCGGCGAATCTGCCGCCAGCCCCCTTGCCCGCTACTACCCCGTAGACCTGAATTATATATCTCCACGCCATATAAAACGGGAGCGCCGGCAACATGGCGCACGGGAGGTTCTTGAGCGCGAGCCATATCTGGTTCCTACCGACGAGGAAGGCCTTCTGCGGCGTGTACCTGCCCGTCGTCCCGGAGTAGTGGTGGTAGACGACGGCCTCCGGGACGCTCATTGTCCTGAAGCCCGCAAGACGCGCCCGGAGCCCCAGGTCAGTATCCTCGCAGTACGCGAAGAAGTCCTCGTCAAACGCGCCTATCGCGTCCAGCATCGACCTCCTGTAGAGCCCGGCGCAGGCCGACGGTATAAAGACCTCTTTCCCGGCGTCGTACTGGCCAATGTCTTTTTCGAGCCTCCCCCTCCCCTTTGCCAGACCGTCTCTATAAATAAGCAGTCCGCCGACAGAGTCTATGGTCTCTCTGTCGAATGAGAGTATCTTCACCGCCCACATCCCGGTCCCGGCGTCGGACGCTTCGGCGGCCCTTTCGAGACCCTCAAGGAAGCCCTTTTCAAGCACCGTATCGTTATTGAGCGTGAGTATGTATCTGCCATTGGCTACGGAAATGCCGATGTTGTTGCCCTTCGCGAACCCGAGGTTCTCGCCGTTTTCGATGACCTTTACGGAAGGGAAACTTTTTTTCACGTACTCGACGGACCCGTCCCTTGAGCCGTTATCTACCAAAACGACCTCGAAGGACGCGCGCGCCTGGCTGAAGATGGACCTGAGGCATTCGGGGAGGAACCTCATCCCGTCCCAGTTGACTATTACAATCGAGATGAGAGGCTTCACGCTACCTTGCAAGGGACCTCTCTATTATGGCGAGAGTATCTGTCGCCGTCTTCTTCCAGCTGAACTCGCGCGCGCGCGTTGTGCCTTTTGACGTAAGCCTCTTTCGTAACGCCTTATCATTGAGGACCGTGAGTATCCCGCCCGCGATCTCTTCGGCGCTCATTGGGTCTATGTAAAAAGCCGCGTCCCCGGCGACCTCTGTGACCGGCTCTATCCTCGAGCAGACGACCGGGACGCCTGAGGCGAAGGCCTCCAGGACCGGGATGCCGAAGCCCTCGTGTAGCGACGGAAATACATAGAGCTCAGCCGCTGAATATATCATCGGCATATCCTCGAACGGGAGCCAGCCCAGGAATACGACGTCGTCTTTAAGCCCGAGTGAACCGATCTTATCGAGTATCGCCTCCTGCCCGTAGTCCCTCGCTCCGGTGAGGACGAGCTTAATACCAGCGTCCCTGCCTTTGACTATCTTGAACGCCTCAAGGAGCCTCTGATAGTTCTTGTGAGGCAGAGACGACGCCGAATAGAGTATATAGCGCTCGGGGAGCTTGTACTTCGCGCGGACAGACGCTATCTCGGCTTTTGTGTGTTTTCTAAAGGAGTCCGTGTCGCAGGCGAGGCGTGCAACACCTACATCCTCTGCCCTTATCCCGTAGACGCTTACGATATCCCGCTTCGATTTTTCGGATAAGGTGATGACGCCCCTGGACCTCCTGGCGCTCATGTATATTATGGCCTTCAGGAAGAAGAGGTATAATTTGCCGAAGTTCTCGGGCTGGTTCACGTGCTGGAGGTCGTATATGACGACGAAGGACGGGACGCTGGAGACGAAAGGCGCGGTCATGCCCGCTGATAAAAGGACGTCGAGTTTCCGCCTCTTCGCCTCGACGGGGAGCCTTGTCTGCTCCCAGAGGATGCGCTTAGGCCGGTTCCCGGCGTTTATGCCGCAATCGACGACCTCTACGCGCGTTGACTCCTTGAATACGCCGCTGGATTCGTTATTAACGAATATCGTGTAGCTGTTCCCGCCCTCTGCCAGAGGCAACCACTTTACGAGGTTCCTTATGTACGTCTCGCTCCCGCCGACCTTTCCGGGGAGGAGGTATAACGCGTTTATCCCTATCCTCAAAGGCAAGCTCCAGAACTCCCGCTATCCGACGACCTTCCTGTAAAGGGCGAGCGTCTCTCGCGCGCACTTGTCCCACGAAAACATCGCGGCCCTCTCCAGCCCCTTTTGACGCATCTCTTTCCTCAAGCCCTCGTCGACGAGGAGCGAGCTAAGCGCCTCCCCGAGCCCTCCTGTATCCGTCGGGGTAACGAGGCGCGCGGCATCCCCCGCCACCTCCGGCATGGAAGATACGTTCGACGTGACGACCGGCGCGCCGCAGGACATCGCCTCGAGTATCGGGAGCCCGAAGCCCTCGTAGAGCGACGGGTACGCGAATACGGAGGCGCCGGAGTAGACCGCGCTCATGTCATCCCTGCCGATGTACCCGGCAAAACGGACCGACCCGTCCAGGCCGAGCCTCTTTATAACGCCGGGTATCTCACTGTTCAGCCAACCCCTGCCCCCGGCTATGACGAGCGGGAACTCCTTCCTGAGCCCCTCAGGGACCGTCGCATAGGCGGCAAGGAGCGTCTTTATGTTCTTCCTGGGCTCGTTGGACCCTACGAAGAGGACGTACCTTTCCGGGAGAGAGTATTTGAGCCTCGCAGATTTCAGGACTTCGATATCCTCAACGGGCCTTAAGTCGGCCCCTGCCGCAAGATGAGTGACGGTAATAAGGCCGGGCGGGGCGTCGAGGTATTTTATAAGGTCCGCTTTTGTGGACTCCGATATCGCGACTATCGCGTCCGCGTATTTTATCGCGTCCTTTATGCCGTCGAGGCAGTGCCTGATGTTCGCCTTCCTGTGACACTCCGGGTGGGTAAGGACGGTAAGGTCATAGACCGTTACGATGAGCTTTTTTTTCCTGTCCCTGAACTTCGGCACGCAGAATGTGTTGCTGTGCACGACGTCCGCGTCAATATCTCCCAGCCCGTACTCCCTGAAGGACCGCGGCAGACCCGGCCCCTGCAAGTACCTGAAGAGCTGGAAGGGCACAAGGATGTCCTTGAAGACCACCCTGAAGTTGCCTGAGTTCGGCAGGTCCACTTTTCGGTCTTCGGGGCGGGTAAAACGCCTGAAGGCCGGAAAGAGTATGTAGAGCGTGTAGCTGTTCGCAGTGTCTATTTTTGATAAGGCGCGGGCGAGGTTCCGCGAATACTGGCCTATTCCGCCGGCCTCGCCCGGCACAAGACTGCAATCAAAGGCTATTTTCATCTTCCTTAAGCGCCGTCTCTTTTAAGCAAAAATACCGAAGACGGGGCACTCCCCCCGCCCGTTAAACCTTCTCGGCCCTGACCGCGATGTTGACCATGTACCTGCCGAGAAAACCCTCTCCTCGCTTATCCAGCGCGTCGATTACGGGATAGAGCGGAGAGACGACGAAAGGGAGCGCGTGGAAGCCGAACTGGCGCGTCACCTTAAGGCCGTTCCTCTCAAGCTCCGCTTTAAGCTCTCCCCAGCCGACCCAGTTCTCGTACCCCTCGTAAGGGCGGAGCCTGAGCGCGTTCCCTATCGCCACGGCGAAGTGCCACGCCCTGTTCGGGACAGTGAGCGCGAGCACGCCTTTCTTTTTGAGCACCCGCGACATCTCCCTTATCGCCTTATTCGGGTCCGGCGTGTGCTCGATGACCTCGGTCGAGACTATGCAGTCGAAGGAGGCGTCCGGGAACTTAAGCCTCGTCACGTCCCCGACTACGCGCGTCGTATCGCACTTCTTCCGCACCTCGTCAAGGAGCCTCTCGCCTACGTCGAGCGAGGTGACCTCGGCCCCGAGCTCTACCGCGCGCCTTGAGAACCACCCGGTGCCTGAGCCCGCGTCGAGGAGCTTTTTTCCCTTGAGCTCGCCGTCGTTGAATAGCCCGTCGAATACGACGCGGAGGCGTTTTTCCGTGTCGTACATGTTCATCTTTTTGTCAAAATCAGAGGCGAACCCGTCGTAGAAAAGCCCCTTGTCCGCCTTTTTCGTCTCTCTCATTCGGCCTTGCCCCCTGCCCTCTCCTGCACTATGTAGAGCGGGCGGTTCTTGACCTGCCTGAATATCCGGGCTATGTACGCGCCGAGGACCCCTATGCCTATGAGCTGGACCCCTCCGAGAAAGAGCATGCCGACGAGCATCGACGTCCACCCCTCGACCGCTATATCCAGGACGAGCCTCACGTAAAGCGCGTAGCAGGCGTACGCGAAACTCAGAGTAGCTACGAAGAGCCCCATGTACCCTACGAACTTAAGGGGGAGCGTTGAAAAAGATGTGACGCCGTTCACCGCGAACTTGAGCATCTTCGAAAACGTGTACTTCGTCCTTCCCGAGTGCCTCGCCTCCGCACTGTACGGGACCGAGGTCTGGGTAAACCCTATCCAGCTCGTAAGGCCGCGGACGAACCTGTCCTGCTCCCTTATCTTTTTAAACGCCTCGACGGACGCCCTGTCCATCAGCCTGAAGTCAGCCGCGTCCGCCAATATCGGCACCTCTGAATCGATGTTTATCAACTTGTAAAAGGCCTTTGAGAAGAGTTTTTTTCCGAGCGGTATGCCCTCGGTCTCCTCCCTCCGCGTGTTCACGATGTTGTAGCCGTCCCTCCACGCCTTGACCATCCCCGGGATGAGCTCTGGCGGGTGCTGGAGGTCGCCGTCCATCACTACGACGGCGTCCCCGCCGGCCTCGTCGATCCCCGCGGTTATAGCGGCCTGGTGGCCGAAGTTCCTCGAGAACTTAAGGCCCCGGACCTCTTTCCTCGCCTCCGCCCATTTGAGTATTTTCTTGAACGTCGAGTCCGTTGACCCGTCGTCGACAAAGACTATCTCAAAGGCGCCTCCGAGCGAGTCCATCACCTTGAGGGTCCGTTTAAGGAACTCGTCTATGTTCGGCTCTTCGTTGAAGACCGGGACGACCACGGAAAAGATCAAATGGCCCAAGCGTCGGCTCCTCCGGTTGCTGGTGTGGTGGGGCGATAAACGGCAAGCGCGCCCGGCAGGAACCCGCTAAGGCCTGCCTGCGCAACGCGCCGCTGGATTACGGAAGCGGATTTCATCTAAACTTACCTCTTTGCGCCTTTCCTTATATCAGGCCGCGATCCTTAAGATGGTCGAGGATGAGGGCAGAGGCCTCCTCGGGCCCGACGTGATCGGTCTTTATGTGTAGCTCAGCCCTGTGCGGCTCCTCATAGGGCTCGTCCACCCCGGCGAGGTGCTTCAACTCGCCGCTACGCGCCTTTGTGTACGCGCCCTTTTCATCCCTCCCGGAGCAGACGTCCACTGGACAATCGACAAACACCTCTACAAAGGACCCCTTGCCCCCCGTGTGCTCTATCATCCTCCTCACCTCGTCGCGGGCGGAGCGCGAAGCCGAGACTGAGGAGACGAGCGTGGGGACCATGTGTTTTGTAAGTATCTCGGCGACCCACCCGAGGCGGAGGACGCCTGTATCCGTGTCCTCCTTGGTGACCCCGAGCCCCTTAGAGAGGAAGGTCCTCGCGTCGTCGCCGTCGAGGACCTCGACGTTCGTGACGCCGAGCTCCTTGAGCTTCAAATGCACCCTGCTCGACAAGGTCTTCTTGCCTGAGCTCGACAGCCCCGTGAACCAGATCGTAAAACCCTTCTGCATGCGCGCCTCCATTGCAAAGACCGTGAAGAACCAGTGGATACTTATTATGGAAAAATTTCCAGGCTTCTCACAATACTCTGTGCTACCTCTTGCCGTATTGTATGTCGTAGTATTCGAGGTACTCCCCGGAGATTATCTTCTCCCACCAGTCCCTGTTCTTTATATACCAACCGACGGTCTCCCGTATCCCGTTCTCGAACGAGGTCTTCGGCGTCCAGCCGAGCTCTTTTTCTATCTTAGAGCAGTCTATGGCGTACCTCCTGTCGTGTCCGGGCCTGTCCTTTACGAATGTTATAAGCGAAGACCTCTTTCCGGAAAACGGGTACTCTGTCTTAAGCCCCTCGTCCGCGGATACCGCCTCATCCACCATCGCGCAGACGAGTTTCACTATGTCGATGTTCTTCCACTCGTTCCTGCCGCCGACGTTGTAGGTCTCGCCTAAACGGCCTTTTGAAAGTACGGCGTCTATCGCCGAGCAGTGGTCGATGACGAAGAGCCAGTCGCGGACGTTCCTGCCGTCGCCGTAAACCGGGAGCGACGCGCCCTTGAGCGCGTTTATTATAATAAGCGGTATGAGCTTTTCCGGGAACTGGTACGGGCCGTAATTGTTCGAGCAGTTGGTGGTGAGCGCCGGGAGCCCGTAGGTGTGGTGATAGGCCCTGACAAGGTGGTCGCTCGACGCCTTGGAGGCGGCGTAAGGCGAGTTCGGGCTGTACGGGGTCGTCTCGACGAAAAGGCCGGTCTCTCCGAGCGAACCGTAGACCTCGTCCGTCGATACGTGGAGGAACCTCCTGCCATTCGATGAAGCCCCGTCTTTAAGCCAATGCCTCCGAGCGGCTTCCAGTAGCGCGAACGTCCCGAGGACGTTCGTCTCCATGAAGGCCCTGGGCCCGAGTATCGAGCGGTCTACATGGGACTCGGCCGCAAAGTTGACGACGATATCTATCCCCTCGCGAGCGAAGAGCTTATCAAGTAAATCCGCGTCCCCGATGTCGCCCCTGACGAAGAGGTAGTTCGGATCCTCCGGCAGGGTTTTCAGGTTCTCGATGTTCCCCGCGTAGGTGAGCTTGTCGAGGACGATTATCCTGTCGCTTGGGTGGGCGGCCCTCATATGGAGCGTGAAGTTCGAGCCTATGAAGCCGGCGCCTCCGGTTATGAGTATGGTGCGCATCATGCCCCTCATTCAGAAACCTGTCCTTATTGTTTTTCCTCAGCCTTTATGACGGCCCCGTCCGCCTCTTCGAGCATCTTTACAAGAGACGCCCTCCAGTGGGGAATGCTGACGCCGAAGGCCTTTTTTATCTTCCGCTTGTCCAGCACAGAGTACGCAGGCCTTTTGGCGGGCGTCGGGTACTCGGCGGTGAGTATCGGCTCGATCGCCCTGCATTTTAAGGACGCGCCCATCCTCCTCGATTCCTCCACGACCGCCTCGGCGAAGTCGTACCAGGAAGCGACCCCCTCGTTCGAGTAGTTGTATGTGCCGTAGTCGAGCGTCCCCGCCTCTATCGCGTCGACGACGGTCACGATAACCCCGGCGAGGTCCCTGGTCCAGGTAGGCGTACCGGCCTGGTCGTAGACGACCCGTATCGTGTCGCGCTCGTGCGCGAGCCTCAAGATAGTCTTTACGAAGTTATTCCCCGTCATTCCGTAGAGCCAGGAGGTGCGTATGATGAAGTGCTCGGGGAGGTGTTTGAGTATCTCTTCTTCCCCGGCGAGCTTTGACGCGCCGTAGACGGACAAAGGCCCGGTCAGGTCATCCTCGATGTATGGTGTGGATTTTCTGCCGTCGAAGACGAAGTCGGTGGAGACATGTATGAGCGTCGCGCCTATGAAGGCGGCGGCTCTCGCGAGGTTCCTCGCGCCTCCCCTGTTTACCGCAAAGGCCCTTTCCCTCTCCTTTTCGGCGAGGTCCACCAACGTGTACGCCGCCGTGTTTATGATGCACCCGGGCCTTAAGCGCGCGGCCTCAAAGCCGACCCTCTCCGGGTCGGTTATGTCGAGAGAGCGGGAATCGAATCCCGCGACCGTGTGCCCGCCGCTCTCAAGCAACGGGATAAGGTCGAGCGCGAGCTGGCCATTGGCCCCTGTGACGAGCACCTTCATCAGTCTATCACGTAGGGCGAGGCCGCGTCGTTCTCATACCTGACCTCGTCTACCGGGTCAATCTTCCCGCGCCCCTTGAAGAGCCGGTTCGGGCAGTTGACGACGAGCCCGTCGCAGGCCCCGATGTTCTTGTACGCGTGGACGACCCTCCTGGGGACTATGACCATCATCGGCGCGGATTCCCCGGCTAATACAGTCATCCTCCGCCCGTGCGTGGGAGACCCGGCCCTGTTGTCCCAGAGGTAGACCTTGAAGTCCGATGGCCCGGCGAAGCAGAAGTAATCGGCCTGGTCCATGTGCTCGTGCGGCCCTCTGGCCACCCCCGGCCTGGTGAGCGAGATATACGTCATGGCCGGTATGTACTCTGGGACGAGCTCGTCCAGGCGGAAGAGCTCCATCAGCCAGCCCCGGCTGTCCGAGTATTTGGAGAGTGGCCTTATCTCTATGCCGTCGATCGCTCCGTCCTTGAACACCTCAGACCTCCACCACGGAGTCGTCGCCTATCATCAGGCGAAGGGCCTCGTGCTTGAAATGGCATTTGACGACCTTGGCGTTCCTACCTATGAGGCTGTCCTCGAGCCTGTCTATGTGGCTTATCTCAGCGCCGGCGAGTATGACGGAGTGCTCTATTATCGACTTCTTTATAATGGTCCCCGCTCCGATTGAGGTGAACGGACCTATGAAGCTCTCCTCGACGACCGCGCCCGCCCCTATGACCATGGGGCCGCGGAGCGTGCTCCCCCTGACGGTCGCGCCCTTCTCGACGGTCACGCGCCCGGTTATCTGCGTGGAAGAATCCACGTCCCCGTCTATCCTCCTCTTGAACCACTCGTCGAGCACTATGGTGTTCGCGGCGAGGAGGTCGTCCTTCTTGCCCGTGTCCAGCCACCAGGTGTCGAGTATGTGCGAGCGGACGGTCCTGCCGACGGTAATGAGCCTCTGTATGGCGTCCGTTATCTCAAGCTCGCCCCTTGCCGAGGGCTTTATTTCAGAGATCGCCCTGTGTATCTCCACCGAGAATATGTAGATGCCGACGAGCGCGAGGTTGGACTTCGGATTCTTCGGTTTTTCCTCGAGGCTTAATATCCTGCCGGTTGAGTCGGTCTCGGCGACCCCGAAGGACTGAGGGTTATCGACGGGTTTCAAGAGTATGACGGCGTCCGCCCCGGTCGTCCTGAAGGTCTCGACGAATTTTTCGATCCCGCACCCGATGAGGTTGTCCCCGAGGTACATGACAAAGGGGGAGTCGCCGAGGAACTCCTTTCCGACGAGGACCGCGTGTGCGAGCCCCTTCGGCTCTTCCTGGAGGATGTATCTGATGGAGACCCCCCACCGGGAGCCGTCGCCTATCGTCGACTTTATCTCGGCCCCTGTCTCGGGCGAGATGATGATCCCGACCTCCTTTATCCCCGCGTTCGCGATGTTTTCAAGGACATAGGCGAGTATGGGTCTGTTGGCGATAGGAACAAGCTGTTTCGCCCCGGTGTGCGTCAGGGGCCGGAGCCTCGTCCCCTTGCCCCCGCTCAATATGAGGGCCTTCATCCGCTTCTCTTCAGCCATCTACGCGTCCCCTTGATGGAATTATGAAAAAACTTGAACGTCCCGTTGCAAAGCCTGCCCTTTGAGCCTTTGACGAATACTGCGCCAAAGGCGCCCGGCCTTCCTGGCCGACGCATATGCCTGAAGAATAAGGTCTATACCCTACTGGACCGGAGGGACAACCTGCTCTATATTTTTAAGCCAGTCCGTTGAAATACTCAAGACCCTTTTTTCATCGACCCCGGCCTTTACGAGGAGCGCCTTAAGGCCTTCCCCTCCCTGAAAGGAGGTGATGACTATGATGTCGTATTCGAGCGAGCCTACGCCTGATATAGGGTGGACCTCGAAGCCGAAAAACCTGTTTTTGCCGGGGGACTTGTCCAGTATCCCGGCAAGCTCGAGCCCCGCTTCCTTAAGAGACAGGTAGGCTATCTCCGTCACCTCATCGACGCCGCAGAAGACGACCCGTCTTGCCCTGGATTTCTTTACTGAATTAAAAACGTTATGGAAGTCTCTGCGCGCCGTGCGGTATAGGTTCGTGAAGTTCTGGAGGTGCTGGTAGGTAAGCCTTGTCTTTTCCGCGAACCCGCTCGGCGTGAGGTAATAGGCGTACCTTTTCCGCGGTATCGTCGATACCGTTATATAGCCCTTTCCCGCGAGGTTCTTTATGTATGAGTTTATGAGGCCTAAAGCGACCCCGAGCTTCTTGGACAAGTCCCTCTGGGTGAGCTCGTGGCTCTTCGATATCTCGTCGAGGAGGAGGAAGGAGCGGTAGTCGTCGGCATTTTCGTCCTTATTGTTCATAAAATGAACAATAACACAGGCTCCGTTATTTCGTCAAGGGGTTCGTTCAATTTATGAACGCGGACCCGCTGAAACCCAGGGGTGTTGTCTTTTCAGGCGAGTGCTGGTAGAATCCTCCATTAGGAGGCGCTCATGTCCAGAAAATTTACCGCCGTAATCACTAAAGAAGAGAAGTGGTATGTAGCCCACTGTGTCGAGCTCGGGGTTGTAAGCCAGGGCAAAAACATCGAAGAGGCTCAGGCAAACCTTAAGGAGGCGGTGGAGCTTTATCTGGAGTCCTTTGGCACCGATGACCTCCCTGAAAGCACCGGCGAGGTTGTGATCTATCCCCTTGAGGTCGCCTGATGCCAAGGCTCCCGGTACTTTCAGGTCAGGAGCTTATCGATATTCTTCAAAAGACAGGGTTCAGAGTCGTTCGCCGGAAAGGCAGTCATGTGAGCCTTCAAAAAGAAGGCCTCAGAACGGTAGTCCCCCTGCATGGCGAACTCGCCAAAGGCACGCTTCTGGGAATACTTAAACAGTGCGGTTTGTCGAAAGAAGACCTTGAACGCCTATTAAAAAGATAAAACGGGTTACGGGAAATTCCGTAACCCGTTTTTAGTGTCGACCCTCAGTATCTTCGGACCGATTTAAGAGCCTCTCCTACAGCCCCCCTGCTATCCCCGGCCTTAAGCCTTCGAGCCTGCCTTTTATGAACGACTTGGCGATATTGAGCTTCGTCTCATCCGCCGCCTCGAACCTCAATACAAGCACAGGCTGGGTGTTCGAGGCGCGCACTAACGCCCATCCGCCGTCGAAGTTTATGCGTAGCCCGTCTATCTTTATGATGTCCCTGACCTTGAAGTCCTTCGACCCGGCCCCAACGGCCTCGTCGAGCTTTTCTATCAACTCGAACTTCACGTCGTCGGCGCAGTCTATCCGTATCTCAGGCGTAACGATCGTCTCAGCGACACCTTCAAGGAGCTTCGAGAACGGATAAGCGGGGTCTTCCGCCCTTTTATTCGCCATGATCTCCAAAAGCCTGCAGGAGGAATAAACGGCGTCGTCAAAGCCGAACCATTTGTCGGCGAAGAATATGTGGCCGCTCATCTCCCCGGCCATCGCGGCCTTCAATTCCTTCATCTTCGCCTTTATGAGCGAATGTCCGGTCTTCCACATGACCGGCTTGCCTCCGGCCTTGGCTATCTCGTCGTACATGACCTGAGAGCACTTGACCTCTCCGACGATCGTCGCGCCCGGGGACTTCTCAAGTATGGACCTTGAGAATATGACCATGAGTTTGTCCCCCCAGATGATCCCGCCCTTCTCGTCGACGACGCCGATCCTGTCGGCGTCGCCGTCGTAGGCTACGCCGAAGTCCGCCTTCTCTTTTAGTACCGCGTCCATAAGGTGCTTCAAGTTCTTCGGCACCGTCGGGTCAGGGTGGTGGTTCGGGAACCTGCCGTCGGGGTCGCTGAAAAGCTCCACTACCTCGCACCCGAGCCTTTTTATAAGCGGTACAGCGACAGGCCCGGCGGTTCCGTTGCCGGAATCCAGCACTACCTTAAGGGGCCTCTTGAGTTTGGGTAATTTTATATTGCCGCTCACGTAATCTATATACGGGGCTATTATATCCGCTTCTTTTATGGAACCCTTTCGCGCCGCATCCGTCTTCTTCCCTATGACCTCTTCCCTGATGACCTTCTTTAACTTTTGTATCTCTTCGCCGTGTATCGTCTCTTTTCCGATGGACACCTTGAAGCCGTTGTACTCTGGCGGGTTGTGGCTTCCGGTTATCATGACGCCGCCGTCGCACGGGATCGTCTGCATCGAGAAATACTGGAGCGGGGTCGGGCACTCGCCTATATTTATAACGTCGATGCCGGAATCCGTAAGCCCCTTTGCAAGCCCCTCGAATATCGCGTTCGAGCTTGTCCGAACGTCCCTGCCAATGGTGACCCTGAAGCCTTCTTTATAGAGCCCGAGCCTCCTTATATAGGCCGCGTACCCGCGCCCTATGAGCTCGGCCGTCTCAGGCGTCAGGTCCTCTCCGAAGGTGCCCCTTATGTCGTACTCCCTGAATATCCCGTCGGAAACTGAAGACATCGTCAAAACCCTCCATATGCAAATTTTAAAATGATTATATACAAAAAAACCGTTACCGGCGCCCCCCGGTTTTTTTCGCCCTCTTCTCGGCCCTTAAATTCGAGAAGAAATCCTTGAGGAGCCTGCCTGCCTCTTCCCCCAGGACCCCGGAGGCCACCACTACCCTGTGGTTGAGCCTCTTATCCTTCGAGATGTCGTAAAGCGACCCGACAGCCCCTGCCTTCGGGTCAAAGGCCCCGAATACGAGCCTCTCTATCCTTGCGAGCACTATGGCCCCCATGCACATGAGGCAGGGCTCGAGCGTCACATAAAGGGTCGAGCCTGTAAGCCTCCATGACCCGAGCCTCTTCGAGGCCTTTCTTATGGCGGTGAGCTCCGCGTGGGCCGAGGGGTCGTGTTTTAACTCCCTCTCGTTGTGTCCTCGGGCGACGACCTTGCCGTCCACTACCAGGACCGCGCCTATGGGTACCTCGCCCTTTTTAAGCGCCTTTTTAGCCTCTTTCAGCGCCTCCCCCATAAAGAGGGTATCTTCCGTCGTCTCTTTCAAATCCCTGACCTTCAAAGCCCTTTGAGCATTTAAAATTACAGTAATTATGTACCCTTGTCAAGAAAGGGCGGGGTGTTGTAAAATAGCGTACGCCACCCGTCCGGGCCGGCGTATCAAGGAAGGCCGGTATGTCGGAAGATATGAAAAATAAAAACGCAGACGAGATAAAGGCCCTTAAGGAGGCGCTCTCGGCAAAAGAGCGCGAGGTGATCGAGCTTAAGAAGTTCGAGGCGCTTTTCCTGGGCATCAACGACCTCGCCTATATCTGCGACACCGCTGGCAACATCCTCTTCGTCAACCGGGAGCTAGAGCGCTACTCCGGACACAAGCCCGAGGAGTTCATCGGAAAACCTTTTGGACCGCTCTTTGACGAAAACAACCTCAAAAAAGCCATAGACGCCTACACAACGACGCTTCGGGGCGAGTCCCCGGAGTACGAGCTGTATTTCAAGGACACCGGCATTCTCTGCGAATACAAAAACGTCCCATTCAGGGACGAAAAAGGCGAGATAACGGGCGTCATCGGCATCGCCAGAGACATAAGCTACAGGAGGCAGACCGAGGAAAATCTGCGCTCTGAGCGCGACAAGGCGCAGAGATACCTCGACCTCGCGGGCGTCATCTTCGTGGCCATAGACGCGGACGAAAACGTCACGATGATAAACAGGAAGGGCGCGGAGGTGCTCGGGTATGCCGAGGCCGAGATACTCGGAAAGAACTGGTTCGCGAGCTTCGTGCCCGCGCGCACGAGGGAGGCGCTACGGGCGGCGTTCATCTCTCTCATCTCAGGCAGGGCGGGGTGCGATTATTACGAAAACCCCGTCCTTACGGCAAGCGGCGAAGAGAGGACAATAGCATGGCACAACACGGTCCTCAAGTCACCGTCAGGCGAGGTCAACGGGTCGTTGAGCTCCGGTAGCGACATCACTGATTTCAAGCGCGCCGAGGCTGAGGTGAACAAGTACCGCTCGAACCTCGAGGCGATATTCCGGTCTGTCAGGGACGCGATAATAACCATCGACCTCGATTTCACCATATTGGAGCTTAACTATTCCGCCTCCCGCATATGCGCCCTTTCACGGGGGGACATCGGCCACCGCTTCAACTCGCTCATCATGGACTGCTCCAAAAAATGCTTCGAAACACTCGCCGAGACCTTCAGGCGCATGGGGCCGGTCGAGGCGGGCCGCATAGAGTGCGGAAGGCCGGGTAGGGGCCAGACAGTCGGGATAAACGCCTACCCGCTCGTCGACTGCGACGGGGGCTTCTCAGGGGCGGTCCTGGTAGTAAGGGACGAGACCCGGCTCGCCGTGCTTGAGCGCGATTTGAATGAGCGGAAGCAACTGCATAACATCATCGGCGCGGCGCCCCGCATGCAGGAGATCTACTCGCTCATAGGCGACCTCGCCGACCTTACGACTACCGTCCTCATAACAGGCGAGACCGGCACCGGCAAGGAGCTCGTCGCGGAGGCTATCCATTACGGGGGCCTGCGCTCAAACGGCCCCCTTGTAAAGGTCAACTGCTCGGCGATACCCGAGCACCTCCTGGGGAGCGAGCTCTTCGGCCATGTGAGGGGCGCCTTCACCGGCGCTGTCCGCGACAGGATCGGGAGGTTCGAGCTCGCCGACAACGGGACTATCTTTTTGGACGAGATAGGCGACTTATCCGAGGAGACTCAATTGAAGCTGCTCCGCGTCCTCCAGCACAGGGAGTTCGAGAGGCTCGGGGACTCGACGACGATGAAGTCTGATGTGAGGATAATCGCGGCCACGAACCGCGACCTCCTCCAGAGGGTCAGGGAGGGGAGGTTCAGGGAGGACCTCTATTACAGGCTGAAGGTCGTGGAGATATCGCTCCCGCCTCTCAGGCAAAGGCTCGAGGACCTGCCGCTCCTCGTCGGCCACTTCATATCGGGGTTCAACAAGAAGTACTGCAAGAACATCTCCCTCATATCCCCGGAGGTCCAAAGGGCCTTCATGGGCTACGGATGGCCGGGTAACATCCGCGAGCTTGAGCACACGCTTGAACACGCCTTCATCGTATCGCGCTCCGAGACCATAGGCATGGAGGCGCTCCCCATGTATTTCAAGCTACCCGGGGAAACAGGACAGGATAGGCCCATAAGGCCGAGAAAGACCGACATCGGTTCGGTCTTGAGCGCCCTTGAAAGGTCCGCGGGCAATAAATCAAAGGCCGCCGGACTGTTGGGGATAAGCAGACAGACCCTATACAGGATGCTTTCTCAAAACCGTTCAACAGGCAGATAGGCCCATTCCCATATTTAAAGTGTAACATGTCACATATGTGTAACATTACAGCTAAGTAATCATGGTACACTTTTTTACGCCAGCCTCACCACCCCGCCGAATTTCAAAAATTAAAGTAGTTGTTTTATCTCATAAAAAAACCTATCCCATCCGTTTTTACAATTGGCACATATCTTGAATATCAATTACAGTTTTTAGTAAAACGGGCCTTTTGGTTCAAAACCCTCTAATCTCAACTATAAAACTCTGCCATGCTTAAAATGGAATGTCCAGGTTGCCAGGAGTGGATTCACCTCCCTTTCAAGACCAGGGCCGCTGAGATGGTCTGTCCGGGGTGTACCGAGGTAATTCCCGTAAAAGACCTCTATGTCGCGGCCGGGCCCTTCCTCATCGCGAGAGACGTCCTTTTCAAGAGCGTGCCCAGGTACAGAAGGCTCATACTTGAGGCGGAAAAAGAGGCCGCAGGCCTTAAGAACTCCGAGAAGGTCGACAATATCTCATTAAGGTCCATGAAGATGTTCATTAATAACCTTAAGGAGCTCCTCGACGGTTGCAGGGACGAGGCAAGGCACGCGCTCAATGACAACGGGGTTGAATACTCCATCAACCGCCTTATCTTCCAGGGCAACATCGTGAACTTGAGCGTATCCGGCGTCTGCATAGACGGCAAAAACGTGTCATTGGACAGGCTATGGAAGGAGATAACAGTCCATCTGAAGAGAGACGAAGTGGAGACTTGCGCCATCAGGGGGAGGGTCGTCTGGATAGGCGACGGCAACAAGATGGGCGTAAAGTTTTTGACGGATGACGAAAAGACGCGCGACGCCATAGAGGATTATATAAGGGAGAAGAGCCTTTTTGGAATGCGTCGCTGACAGGGCTTCCGGATTATTCAAGTGAAGAACGGCACATTAAAGGCCAAAAAGTGGCTCCGGGAGAGGTTCAAGGCCTCGGGCATCGAAGGGTTCACACCCTCTGAGGCGCTCGAGCTCCTTCTTTCGTATTCGGTGCCGGAAAAGGGGCTTAAGACCGCCTCAAAGGCGCTCCTCGAGAGGTTCAGGGACTTAAACTCCGTCCTTGCGGCAAACGAAGACGAACTCAAGTCGACAAAAGGCGTCCCGCAAAAGGCCGCCTCCCTCATATCCGCCATAAAAAAGATGCGGGAGGGCTACATAGCCGGGGCCGGCCCAAAGCTTGAGACCGTCAACGAAAAAAAAGACGCCATCAGGCTCCTGAGGGCTTCGCTCAAGGGCTTGAAGGGCGAGAGGCTCCTTGCCATATACCTGAACGCAAGGAACGAAGTCCTCTCAACGGAGCTTATCCATGACGGCAACATCGAAAGCCCTGTGGCGGTTTCGAGAAAGGCCGTGGAGCTCGCGATAAGGCACAACGCGCGCGCGGTAGTCTTCATCCGCGCCGTGCCCGGCGCACTCTCTGCGGATATCCCCTCCGAAAGACAGCTCGCGAGAACGCTCGAGAGGGCCGCGCTCGCCATAGACCTCCTTGTCCACGACCACCTGATCGTCTGCAAAAGGACGCCCTTCAGCGGCAGGGACGAAGGCTGGCTCCATGCCGCAAAGGCGGGCGCGCGGATCGCCGCCGAGGACGATATCGGATAGCGTCCATATTAAGGCTACCTTAACAACATGAACCAACAAACTCGGCGCTCTCCACAAGGCGGCTGTCGAGGGACACCTCCACCTTCCAGTGACCGAACCTCTTTATTGCCCCGGCGTCGCTAAAGCCCGCCGGCTCTTCAGCGCAAGGCGCCTGATCAAACTCAAGCCACACCAGCGCGTCGACAGGCCCGGCCCCGACTACTACCTTCTGCCTCGAATACTGCCTCACCTTGCCTTCGGGCCCTATCCACCTCGCCTCAAGGGTGTGTTCCCCTTTTCCGGAGACATCCTTTACAAGCGCCCGCAGTTTGCCCCCGCAATTGAGCCTTCTACCTTCCGTGGCAGAGAGCCTTTCGCCCGTAAAAATGATAATATGGCTTGACGCATGGGCGAAAGACGCGGAGAGGAGATAGCTGACGAGGAGTGCGGGAATAACCTTAAAAATCAATTTCATAATGGCATTCACCCCTTTCAGGGCCAATATTACATGGGAATCGTTAATGTATGATTAGGCCGGGGCAGGACGGGCTGAAACGCCTGCTGGAATGATAACCGTCAGAATTCAAAAAAAATCGGCGTCCCGCAAAACATTTGTTGACTAATCGCCCCGATTTCTGGAAAATTAAAGACACCGAAACATTATGGATCAGGAACCGCTCCGGGGACTCGCCTAATCGCACCACATCTTAATCTCGCGGGGCCGAATCTATCGATGAAAAACCTCCCTGAATCACTCGCCAAGATAACAAGGCCCGCCCCGCAGAACATATTTTTCCGCGACAAATTTTTCAGCATCCTCGATAAGTGCAGGGAAAAACCCCTCATCTGGGTCCACGCCCCGCCGGGCTCGGGCAAGACGACCCTTGTGGCGAGCTACATAGAGGCCAGGAAGCTCTCCTGCGTCTGGTACCAGGTAGACCGCGGCGACAGCGACCCCGGCTCCTTCTTCCATTACATGGGGCTTGCCGCCCTTAAGGCCAATCCCAGAAAAAAAAAGCCGCTACCCCACTTCACCCCGGAATACGCGTTAGGCCTCAAGGCCTTCTCGCGCGAGTACTTTTCAGAACTCTACTCGCGCCTGGGCCCCAAGGCCCTTATCGTATTCGACAACTTCCAGGAGGCTACCTTTGAGTCCGCCCTACACGAGATAATCCACGAAGGCCTGGACGCGCTCCCCAGGAAATCGAACGTCCTTATAATAAGCAGGGGCGCCCCTCCGCCTGTCTTCTCGAGGATGCGGCTCGCCAGCTCCATGGAGACGGTCTCCTGGGAGGAACTCCGCTTGACGCCTGACGAGGTCCGCGGCATAGCCTACAGGAAGCGCGGCAGGCACTTGACCGACGAGCAGGTCCGTAACCTCCTGTCCTCCACAGACGGGTGGCTCGCCGGCCTCGTCCTCCTCCTCGGCAGCGAAACCGAAGACTTCGGCACTGAGCGGATAGACAGACACAACCCAACGGAGGTATTCGACTACTTCGCGTCCGGCTTCTTCCAGAAGCTCCCGGCCGACTTCAGGGGGTTTTTGCTTAAGACGTCTCTATTCCCGGTGATGACCCCGGGGATGGCGGAGGCGCTTACCGGGAACAAACGCTCCGGGGCGATGCTCTCAGAGCTTGTGGAAAAGAACTACTTCATCCAGAGCCACTCGGGCGAGGAGGAGAGCTATCAGTACCACAACCTCTTCAGGGAGTTCCTATCATCCAGGCTTAAGCGGGAGACGGCCCCTCCATCACTTGCGGCAATAGAGAAGAGGGCCGCCGGGATACTCGCGGAGAACGGATACCCGGAAGAGGCCGCCACGCTCTTCCTCCGCGCCGATGACAAGGTCTCGCTCGGCGAACTTATCTGTCGGGAGGCGCCCTCGCTCCTGCGGCAAGGCAGATACCTAACGCTCAAGGACTGGCTGGAGGGCATGGGGGAAGAGGAGATGGCCGGGAACCCTTCCCTGTGGTTCTGGAAGGGGCGGTGCTATTTTCACTTCGACCAGGAAAAGTCCGTTTTATTCTTCGAGAAGGCCTTCGAGGCCGCGCGCGCCTCCGGAGACCAGCAGGGCGTCTTCATGAGCTGGTCCGGGGCGGTAGAAGCGCTTATACACCGCTTTGACAACCTGAAGCCCCTGGACCGCTGGATAGCCGTATTCGACGGGTTGCTCAAGGAATACGGGACGTTCCCATCAAAGGAGGTCGAGGTCCGCTCAACGCTCTTCATGTTTCTCGCGCTCTCGTTCAGGGCCCCGGCCCACCCGGATATGGGCCTCTGGGCGGAGAAGACCCTCTCGCTCCTTGACGAAATCCCCGACCCCGACGCTTATGCGCAGACGGGTCTGTGCCTCGTTGATTACTTCGTCTGGACCGGAGACCTCGAAAAGGCCAATATGATAGTCGAGCGGCTCTCAAGCATGGCGAAGCGCCGGGACCACTCCCCTTTCGCGCAGGTCGCCATAAAGCTCTCGGAGGCGCTTAACTCCCTGTACCGGGGCAAGCTCGACGCGTGCGTGGCCACGGTAAGAGAGGGGCTCCGTACCTCCGAGGCCAAGGGCATGAATATCTTCGACTACTTCCTTTACGGACACGGCGCGGTCTGCTCGCTCACATCCGGGGACTTGAGCGGGGCCGAGAGATTCCTCAAAAAAGCCGCCTCGGCCATGGACGAGAGGAGAAGGTTCTGCGCGTCATATTACCACCACATAGAGGCCTGCCACAGGCTCCTTACGAAAGACCTCCCCGGCGCGCTCGAGCACGAAAAGCTCTCTTTGGGCCTCGCGATGGAGATGGGCTCGCCCTTTGCCGAGGCGATGTCCAGGACAGGGCTCGCGCTTGTGCGCTTCGAGCTCGGCGAAAGGCTCAAGGGCTTCGAGGAGGCCGCGCGCGCCCGCGCGCTCGCAATGCGCACGGGTAGCAAGCTCGTCGTCTTCGTCGCCTCGGTCTTCGAGGCCTGGTTCGCGCTCGAAAGCGGCAAACGCCGCGCCGCGGCCGATAAGCTCAAGGAGGCCTTCTCGCTCGGGTCCAGGCAGGGCTTCGTCAACTTTCACATGTGGCGGACCGACATAATGGCGGAACTCTGCGCGCTGGCCATAGAGGAGGGGATTGAACCCGATTACGCGAAGAGGCTCATAAGGGAGAGGTACCTCTTCCCGGAGACCCCGCCTTTAGGGCTTGACGAGTGGCCCTGGCGCCTTAAAATTTATACCCTCGGCAGGTTCGCTGTGTATAAGGACGGCGTTCAGACGCAGTTCGGCAGAAAGACCCCGAAAAAACTCATCGAGATGCTCAAACTCCTCATCTCCTTCGGCGGCAGGAACGTCCCCGAGAGCAGGATATCCGACGCGCTCTGGCACGATTCCGAAGGGGACGCGGCGCATGTGGCCTTCACTACAACGCTCAAGCGCCTCCGGTCCCTCATCGGGATCGAGGACGCGGTGCTCCTCAAAGATGGCAGGCTCGCGCTGAATGCGCGCTACGCCTGGGTCGACGTCTGGAAGTTCAACCAGGCGGTCGACGACGCGAAGCCTTTCCACGGAAAGACCGATTCCCCCGTAAAGGCGCTTGAGGATGCCATAGAGCTCTACGGCGGGGGCTTCCAGATAGAGCCGGACGAGAACCCCTGGGTCGTACTCTTTTACGATGGCGTCAGGGAAAGGTACATAAGCGCGGTCGCAAGCCTCGGCTCCCATTGGGAAAAGGCCGGAGACGCCGGGAAGGCGATCGAATGCTACCGTAGGGGGATAGCGGTAGAGTCCCTCTCCGAGGAACTCTACCAAAAGCTCATGGTCTTACTCGAAAAACATGGGAGGAGCGGCGAGGCCCTCGTCTTGTACAAGCGCCTTGAGAGGGGGCTCGAAGAGGTCCTCGGCATAGCGCCCTCTCCCAGGACGAAAAACATCTACCTCTCCCTTTCCGCCGTAAGATAACACCCCGTTTTTTTAAGCCTCTTGCCTCACACCCCCTAATCCGTCACCTATCTGTCACCTTGCCCCGATTATAATCCCCTTAAAGACACTCGACCCGGTCAAGCCAAACTAAAGGCTGCCCCTAAACTTAAAAGGCCTCCCGTTAAACTTAAGGGGGGCCCAGCGCGTGGACGCGATTCAAGTCCAATGCCGCGACGGGCCTCATGAAGAGCAGAAGCCTCCTCATAAACTACTCGGGCTACCCGACTTCACCGCACGCCTTTTTTCCGGACAACGGCCTCGCCGTCCTCGCGGGGTCGCTTAAATCCCAGGGGCACGTGACCAGGATACTCGACTACAACACCCTTGATGTGATGGAGCTCCTGCCCCGCGAACTCGGGGAGCGGCTCTATTCGCTAAGGCAGGGCAACGAGGCGCACTCCGGCGAGCTCGAGAGGATAAGGGTTGCGATAGACAGGATACAGGACGAGGATATCGAGAGAAAGGCCTCTGAGATAAGCGCGGCCGCCGTGCGGGAAAAGGCCGACTTCATCGGCATGAAGCTCTGGACCGGCAAGGGCTTTGAAAACTGCATAAAGCTCGCTGACGGGATAAAAAAGCGCCTGCCCCACATCCCCATATTCGGCGGCGGCCCTCATGTCGATTACTTCAGGGAGAGGATTTACAAGGTGACGGGCGTCTTCGACGCCCTCGCCTACGGCGAGGGCGAGGAGACTATTGTTGCGCTCGCGGAGAGCGTAGCCGCCAAAAAAGGGTACGGCGCGGTCCCGAACCTCATCTTCAGGGACGGCTCGGAGATAATAACTACACGCGAAAGAAGGCTCGAGGACTTGAGCCTCTCCTTCCCCGTCTACGACGCAGAGACCTACCCGGCGCTCTCGGGGAATAAGAAGCTCAAGATGTTCATCTCCGAGTTCAGCCGGGGATGCCCTTTTAAGTGCCACTTCTGCGGGCACTCGATGAAAAGCGGCGCGCGCTGGAGGTGCAAGACCTCGGAGCATATCCTTCAGGAATTCCGCCACGTCATCGAAAACCACGGGACGCGCATATTCAGGAACGGGGACTCGAACACCCCGGGGTTCCTTATAAAAGACGTCGCGGAAAAAATAATCTCTCAGGGGCTCGACATCGAGTACGCCCTCATAAGCCACATAAACAACCTCGACCAGGGGTCCTTCGATACATTGAGGCGCTCCGGGTGTTTCTCCATCTTCTTCGGGATAGAGTCCGGCAACCAGGCACATCTCGACCGCTACATAAACAAGGGCCTCGACCTCGAGCGCGCCAAAAAAACTATACGCGAGTGCAGGGAGAGCGGCCTTTTCACCGTGGCGAGCTTCGTCTACCCCCCGCCCGGCGGGACGGAAGAGACCGATTGCGACACCTTCGCATTCATAAAGGAGACCCGGCCCGACGCGGTCTACGTCTGCGCCCCCATAGTCTCACCGAGGAGCGAGTGGGGCGACTTCCCGGAAAAGTACGGGATAGAGCTCTCCGCCGACTACTTCGACGACCTCATGTTCTTCACGCCCGCCCTCTGCCTGCCTCCGACGCTCTGGAGGCCGCTCGAATACAGGATAAACGGCAGGCATTTTTCAGAGATAGCCCTGGGATCGACAGCCTTCGCGAAACGCCTCGAGGACGAGGGCCTGCTTACGCAGGTCATGGACGACACGGCCCTCGTCTCCAGGCATTGCGGGATGGGCTACCGGGAGTTCAGGGACAAGGTCGGGCATTACCTCATCGTCGGCGACCGCGAAAGCATGTCCGCCATAATAGAAAAAATAAACGAGAGCGCGAGGCTTGACCAGTACGCCGGAGCGCGGGCAAATAATTGAACCGCTGAGACGGATGTTCCGACCCTTTCCCTGTCGCTCCGTTTCGGAAGGCGTTCCTCTTAAACGGAGGTGGAGATGGAAACGGGCATCCAGGTCGTAAGGGCGCAGACACCGGAACAGAAAGAGCTCTGCTACAAGGTAAGGTACGACGTCTTCATAAAGGAGACGGGATACATCCAGATGGAGAACGGCGCGGGGCTTGAGTCCGACGGCTACGACTCTCTGGAGACGACACACCAGTTCCTTGCCCTTTTTAACGGGGAGATCGCCGGCGCGGTAAGGCTCATCATGCCTAATAAGGAAAACGCGCTGAGAGAACGTTCTTACTTCGGGCTCCCCATAGAGGAGCTCTTCGACATAAAGGGCTACACGTCGGCGAACATGCGCATAGCCGAGATATCGAGGTCATGCGTGAAAGAGAGGTTCAAATCCACCAAGACGATATTCTATCTCTGGAAGGCGCTCATAGAGTTCGCGGTCGGACGGGGGATAACCGACCTCGTCACAAACGTCAACCCGGAGACCGACAAGCTCTCGGACGCGTATCTCATATACGACCACATAAGACATAACGGCATGCTCGACAAGCGCGTCGCCGTACAGCCGAAGAGACCCGGCATCGGGAAGGTAAGGGGCTTCAGGTTCCCGCTTACCGATCACGGCTACGTTGAGTGCGACGGGGAAAAGCCGATGGACTTCCAGATGCCGCAGACGCTCAAGCTCTTTACCAGGGTCGGCTCCCTCTTTACCGGAGAGCCGGTCTACTGCGAAAAGATAGACATGTGCGCGCTCCCAATGAACTGGAACCTCAAAGAGGCCGCCAACTCCTCTTTCGGCAGGTCCTTCCTCAGGGACAGGAGCTACAAAAGACCCGCCGAACAGGTGGCGTAGGGGGGCCGGGGGGCGGCGAGTTCTAAAAAATCGGTCTGCGGGATAATTTCCGGCGGACCGCGCGAGAACCGGATAAATAAGACTTACGGATTATTCCCGAGCCTGATAACAGCCTCGGGCCGATCATACATCAACCAATCAAGGAGGAAGACGATGAACATGCAGGAGGAAGTCCTCAAAAAACTCTCCACGATGCGGAGGAAAAAGGGGTTCACGAAAGACGCCTTGGCCGAGGCCTTAGGATGCGGGACGAGCGAGTACACGAAGAAGGAGAAGGGCGTTGCCCCGATATCGACCGGGGAATGGATCAAGATAGCCGAATCCATGAATGTCCCGGTATGCGCGTTCTTCTCGAACGTGTCAATGGAGAGCGCAAAGGACGGCAACATCCTTTTGCACGGCTATAACCGCCTCTCAACAAAAGGGAGGACGGCCATAATGGCGCTCCTTAACGCGTTCCTCCGCGCTCAGTGGTCCGGGACGAAAGTCAGCAGGAAGCCGGGCGTCAAGGCGCGCGCCTCAAACGGACGCGGAGCCTCAAGGAGAAGCGCCGCCTAAAGAGGGCGGTGGGGGACGCGTTAAGGGTAGGGGGGACCACAAAAAAAGGCAGGGTTGAGAGATTGCCTGATTACGCCTTGAGATGAATTCCCATGTACTTTGGAACGGGGTTGAATCAGAACGATGTGTATGAAAAAAAGCGGGTGCGGCCTTAAGGCCGCACCCGCTTTTTTATGCCTTGCCCGATAAAACGTTAAAATGAAAACCGCCGGGGCCGGGCAGGGAGGACCGGTCAATACAAACCTTTACTGCAAAGTTCATCGACTGAGCCGGGGGATTACTCGGCCTCTCTTTTAGACAGGGAGTTGAGCAGATACTTCATCGAGTTGAGTAACGGAGTGTCCGAACCACGGAATATCCGGAGGAGCTTGGTAGTGTAGACCATCTCATCGGTGGAAAGGGAGTTGAGGTCCATCCTGACCGAGCCGGGGGCCGCCTCATACGCCTCTCCCGCCGCCATCGGCCTGGCGTTGAATATCTCGCCCTTGCCGGTTATGAGCCAGTCGAGCGAAAGGCCGTAGAGCTTGGAGTATTTGAGCACTATGGAGACCGGCATCTTGTCTTTCTTCTTGTAGTTGGAAAGCGCCTGAGGCGTTACCCCCAGCACCCGCGCAACCGAGGAGTTGTTCTTGTGCTTGCCTACCCACCTCATCCTCTCGATGACTTCAGAATAGACGATCCTCATCTTCATGACATTTTGCCTTGGTTAAGGTTTTAATGTACAACAGAGAAAACCCTATAATTATCGTAGTATATGGAATTGCTCTTATATAGCACGAAGTATCAGGTAATAAAACAAAAAAAAAGGGGGGCCTGCCCTGCCCAATGCAAAGACCGGAAGGTTAGCAGGATCAGCCTATGAGCGCACCTGTGCCAAAGTACGTGTTCCTATCTGGAAAGCGCCGGCGAACTGAAACATTATCGCTGAAAAAAACTCCGGCGCCTGGCTTGAAATTCAATACGCGTCTGCCCCTTGCCTTGCCGTTTTTTACCCGCGTCCATTGCCGTTTTTACGGCGGGCCGCGTCAAGGGGCTGACTGCCAGACGGCCCTGCCTATGAAGAACGGCCCCATGCGGTCTATGTATGTCGAGGTCTGCTTGGTCTTTCGCATGGTCTGCACGAGCGCGGACAAGGGGTGGAGCTCCTTGCCGATGAGCCCGATGACGAAGTCGTTGTCGTTCTTGTCGAGGCCGTAGCACGACAGGCGTATGTCGTGGCCGAGGTCGGCCTTTCCGAAGGCTCTGCCTATCATCCCGTGCTCCATCAGTATCTCCCCCTGCTCTTTAGGGGGCAGAAGGGCGAAGGCGCCGCTCCGGCGGAGCGGATACCAGACAGCCCACTTCCACTCCGGGTTCGTCACCACCTTTTTCGCGCGGTGCAGGAGCCACTCTTCGAGCTTCTCCTCATGCCCGAGCGCGTATGTGCGTCCGAGCATGGTGTATTCGCCCTTGAGCTCAAGGGAGGCAAACTCCCGGCGGCCAAGAAGGCCGCGCAGTCCCGTAGCGAAGAAGCCGGGGTCCTCGCTCATCGTCAGGAGCGCGACCCCTCGCGGGTCGTTTATGTCTTCATACAGGACTGAGGAGAAGCCGCTTTCCTTCAACGCCTCTATGAGCGCCGAGGAATCAACAGAGCCGCCAAAAACGAGGAGCTGAATGAAAAGACGCCGGTCCATCGATTGGCGCACGCCGTCTTTCACCGCACCCTTTTCGCTTAAATCGGTAATACCTTCGATATCGATCGGCATATGACTCTCCCTGGATATTGATAGTTTTTTCGGGTCTGTTTTATCGAACACCGGCGCCGAGCGCGGCGCCACTTACCGCCGCTTCACTGCGTTCTCTTTCTCCATCTTCAGCAGACGATAGGGAGTCTTCAATCTGTGATTAGAAGCGCCTCCTTGCCTGGCTTTGATGCATGAACTTGCTCAAAACCATACAAAGATGTTTCTATTTTAACCATCTTGATCAGAATTTTGCAATATACGTTTGCCCAAATTACAAATTTGAAGCATTTGCCTGCCCAAAGAAAAAGGGGTTAGCCGATGTCGGCTAACCCCTTGATTTAACTGGTGCGCCTGGAGAGATTCGAACTCCCGACCCTCTGATTCGTAGTCAGATGCTCTATCCAGCTGAGCCACAGGCGCGTGTAAGATGGTTATACGAAAAGGAAGCCCCTTACGCATAACTAAAAACCCCCGGAAAAGTGCGGGGGTCTATTGATTTTAACATTTAAGTGTACCCAGTCAAGGGTTTTATTGCGCCGTTACTTATGCCCCGTCGACCCGAAGCCGCCCGCGCCCCTCGCTGTCGCATCCAGCTCCTCTCTCAACTCGAACTCGACCTCCGGCACAGGGAGGAAGACCATCTGCGCGACTTTGTCTCCGGCCCTGAAAACGAACTCCCCCTCGCGCTTCGTGTTTACGACGACTGCCCCTATCTCGCCCCTGTACCCGCTGTCCACGACCCCGGCGGTAACGACAACGCCCTTTGAGCCGAGGCCGCTACGGGCCTTTATCTGGCCGTACCAGCCCGCCGGTATCTCCATCGCAACACCCGTGGGCACGACCCTGGTCTCGCCCGGAAGGACTGTGACCTCGCTTGACGCAAAGAGGTCCCAGCCCGCGTCCCCGTGGTGGGACTTCGAGGGCACGCGGGCCCCTGGGGAAAGGAGCCTTATCCTGATATTGAGCTTTTGCATCTCACGCGCATTATAATCGAGAGACGAGTTTTTATAAACTAAAAAGACTTTCGTCTCCGCCCTCGACGGTTTCGAATCTCTATTACACTTATGGCATTAACTGGCGGTGGCTTTTAGGACGAAGTTCGAACATTTTTCGCCGAAAATCCGAATTCCAAATTTTGGAATCCAATCGCTCGGGCGGGCAAAAAGGAAGGGGGTTAGGGGGAAGGAATTTTTGCCCGCCCTCGCTTTCCGATTCCATTTTTTTCCGCCGCCACCGAATTTCGTGCCAGTAAAACTGGCGCACCGCCACGATTTCAGATTTTTCTTTGGCAACTCCTAATGCTTTATTAACTCCTGATAATATCTTTCGTGAAAATCAAATAACATCTGATGAAAATAGTTTCCATCGTGTGGCGGTATTTTCGAGGTAAAATTCTTAACTGCCTCATTGAACATTGCCTTTTTATTGAATCTTGATCCAGTATATCCTGAAAGAAAGAAAAATAGAACAGACAAAGTCAAAAAGATAAGATTAAACTTAAAAATAGAAAATATGAAAATCAGAACCAAAAAAATCTGTATTAAACTTCCAATTGATGACATTGTCCTTGCGGCAAAAGGATAAATAAAAATCGGTGCGTTATAAGTAATGTATTCTCTAACCAGTGGATTGTCTTTGCTTAATTTATAAAGTATCTTTAAATCTCGACTTTTTATTTTATCCTCTTCAAGAAATAATCTTTTTAATAAATTTCGCAGTGAACGAATGTTAAAAATCAAGAAAGCATTAATTATGGCAAAGAGTATGAAAAGAATTGTTATTAACATTGACATATTTTGTCCTTACTGTTTATCAGGATATTTTTTATCAAAATCTTCACCGCTATCTCGCCCAATTACGAAATATCCGTTTCGTGAGTCAAACTTCAAGGTTTCTAATGCATAAATTATTTTCTGGTCAGAAAGATTTGTCGGTTTTTTATTTTTTCCACCTCTAAAAATATACCTATGCACAAAAGTCGAGTAAATTTCTACGGTATTACTGGCGTCCATCATTTTTTCTAGTTCTGCTATTCCGTTGCTCACCCTTTCAATTGTAGAAGATTGCAGACCGAGGTTGTGATACTTGTTTAAGTTTGAAAATGCTTTTTCTATAGCTATTGCTAGCGTAAGTCCCTCTGAAAGATAAGAGCCTATTTCCTTTTTGTCCATTCTCTCTTTATTTTTATACTTGAAAAAAGCCCAAACTGTCGAGATAAGCAACCAAAGAAAAACACCAATTACTAGAACCACGATTGTTGTAAGAAGATTCATAGGGTTATTTTATCAGTTCTTCGATTGAAACACCTAACGCTATGACGATTTTCGCCATAGTTTGAACGTTTGGCTTATTAACACACCGCTTTCAACTTTGGTAAACGTTGTATATTTAATATCAGTTTTCTGGCTAAATCGTCTTGAGTCAGGCTAGGTTTAGCCCGGTTTTTCTTAATATTTTCGCTGATTGTTTTTCCACTTGTCATATTGGCGGCGCATTTCGCAAAGCGAAATACAAAATTCGGCGGAGGCGGAGCGAGGACGGACAAAAATTTCTCAAAAATGCTTGGATTCTTGCTGGGAAATACCGTGCCGCAGCACGAAGCACCGAGACAACCGCTTTCAAATTCGGTGAAAGTAAAACTGGCGGAGAGGGGGGGATTCGAACCCCCGGTAGGGTGTTACCCCTACAACTGCTTAGCAGGCAGCTGCCTTCAGCCACTCGGCCACCTCTCCAATATAGACGGGCATTTTGCGAAAAGTTAATCCGTTTATTTGTACCACGAGTTTGTGATATAATCAAGGCTCTGTACCCTAATATTTTGAAAGGATGGCCGATATGGACGACATAAAGATCTGCCCAGGGTGCGGCGCCGAATACTACGCGCACATTAAAATCTGCCGGAGCTGTGACGTCGAGCTCTTGACGCCCGATGAGCTCAAGAGGCTCAAATCGGTCCCCAGGGCCGAAGGGGCGCTCGTCTGCATCTACGAGGGCGACTACGACAGGGTCTCTGTCCTGGCAAGCGCGCTCGACAGGGACGGGGTCGAGACAAAGGTGCTGAAGGCCCCTAAGGCCGGGTGCGGAGGAGGAGACTTCGGGCTCTTCGTGCCGGAAACGATTGCGCGGTTCGCCGCGCTCAAGGTCGATGAGGCGTTTAACAGGATGTACCCGGACTTGAAAGAAGCTGAAGAGAGGCTCGCCTCTGGCCAGTGCCCGGCGTGCGGCTCCGCCCTCATAGAAGGCTACGGGGAATGCCCTGACTGCGGGTTGAATTTAGGCGGGGCTGGCAACGGGGGTTGTGACGACTCGGGTTGCGGCGGGGGCGGCTGTCACTGATTTGGCAGCCTTTTCCCGTTCACGTCGAATATAGGATACTTCCGGAGGCCCATCTTCTGGAGCTTGAATTTGAAGGCCGTGCCCAGGACCCCGACCCCGTAGACGACGGACCTCTTGAAGTTAATGGATGAGGCGTCCTCAAAATATTTAGTCGGACAGCTCATCTCCCCTATGCGGAAGCCGAAGAAGGCCGCCTGCGCGAGCATCTGGTTGTCGAATACGAAGTCGTTGGAGTTCTCAAGGAGCGGGAGTTTCTCTAATACCTCCTTGCTGAACGCCCTGTAGCCTGTGTGGTACTCGGAGATCTTCTCGCCGAGCAACAGGTTCTCGGCGAGCGTGAGAAACCTGTTCGAGATGTACTTGTAGACCGGCATCCCGCCCTTCAACGCCCCGGTGCCGAGCACCCTTGAGCCCAAAACGACGTCGTACTCTCCCGAGGCTATCATCGAGGCCATCGCCGTTATGAGCTTCGGCGCGTACTGGTAGTCCGGATGGACCATGACGACTATGTCCGCACCGAGCCTCAAGGCCTCGGTGTAGCAGGTCTTCTGGTTCCCGCCGTAGCCCTGGTTCTTTCTGTGGACCACGATGTTTTTTATCCCGAGCCTTTTGCCGACCTCGACGGTATTGTCCTTCGAACAGTCGTCTACGAGGACGATGTCGTCGACTACGTCGTGCGGGATGTCGTTGTAGGTCATCAGGAGCGTCTTTTCCGCGTGATACGCGGGCATGACGACTATCACCTTTTTGCCGTGGAGCATGTCCCTCCTAAGGTATAACAAGCATCACCTGAAATTATTGCAAATTTAGCGCCTCCGTGTCAATGAAATCCTCCTCGCCGGAGGGGCAGATCCTGGCGGACCGCATTAAAATCGGAAGCCCGGAGCCGCCAGTTTGAATCTGGCCGGACGCCGAGTACCCCGTCCGGCCAGGACCGCTTGGCGCGGGGCCTATGTTATCCGGGAATCTCTCGGTTTAATAAACCCCTGATAACGCTTGATACGAATTTTGCCCGTCCGGCCAGGACCGCTTGGCGCTGGGCCTGTGTTATCCGGGAATCTCTCGGTTTAATAAACCCCTGATAGCGCTTGATACGAATTTTGCCCGTCCGGCCAGGACAAACCCTTTGACCCTGCGCATTTTTCAGGTAAAATATCTCCCCGGTGCAAAGCTTTAAGGAGCGTGCCTTGAAAGATCGCAGACACATACTCATCGCCGCTTCCCTCGTCGCGGCCCTGACCTTTCTCGTCTATCTGCCGTCCCTCTCAAACGGCTTCGTCAACTGGGACGACCCGGGGTACGTCTACAAAAACCCGAATATACGCTCGCTCGACCTCAAATGGGCCTTTACCGCCGTCGTCGTCGGCAACTGGCACCCGGCTACGCTCCTTTCTCTTGCGCTCGACCACTCGATATGGGGTCTAAACCCCCTCGGGTTTCATCTGACGAACTCGATAATACATTCGCTTAACGCCTTTCTCGCCGCGCTCCTCGGCTGGACGTTATATCCTTACAAGGAGAACGACCGAATGGGCGCGGTCATTACAGGGCTTATGGCAGGGGCGCTCTTCGGGCTCCACCCCGCGCACGTCGAGTCCGTAGCGTGGGTATCGGAGAGAAAGGATGTATTAAGCGCGTTCTTCTTCATTTTGAGCGCGCTTTTTTATATCAGGTACGCGCGCGGTAAGGGGGTCGCCTGCTACGGACTGTCTCTTGCGGCCTTCACCCTCGCGCTCCTCTCCAAGCCGATGGCCGTCTCGCTCCCCATCGTCCTCCTTATAATCGACTTTTATCCGCTCGATAGGTTCAAGGCGGGCTTTTTCAAGAAGACCGTTATCGAAAAAATTCCCTTTTTCCTCCTCGCCGGGGCCTCTGCCGCGCTCGCGCTCTGGGCGCAGAGGGTGAGCGGCGCTCTCTCGTCCCTTGATTCGGTCCCTTTACTTGAGAGGATACCCGTCGCCTTCAGTGCGCACGCATTCTACATATACAAGCTCTGTGTCCCAATTGACCTCTCGCCGTTCTATCCGTTGCCGGAGAGGAGCGGGATTTTTGAGCCGTGGGCCATAATATCCGTAATGTCATTCGCAGTCATATCAATTGCCGCCCTCGTAACGCTCAAAAGAAAAAAGGCCGTCATTGCTACCTGGGCCTATTATGTAATCACCCTTCTGCCTGTTATCGGGCTCGTCCAGGTCGGGTCGCAGGCCGCGGCTGACAGATACACGTACATCCCGTCGCTCTCGCTCTTCATACTCATCGGCGGCGCAACTGGGTATTTCGCCTCCAGAAATAAAAAGGCGCTCAGCGCGGTCATAATCGCGGTACTCCTCATAACTTCGGCCCTCTCATGGCTCTCCATCAGGCAGATCGGCGTCTGGAAGGACTCCGTGACGCTCTGGTCGCGCGCGATCGCCCTCTACCCGGATAGCTCGCCTATAGCCTACACCAACAGGGGCATAGCGTTCGGGCAGGCGGGCAGGGTAGAAGAGGCGATAGGGGATTTATCCCGGGCAATCGAGATAAAGCCGAACATGGCAGAGGCCTATTACAACCGCGCGTTGGGGTACAGCTTTCAAGGACGGTACACCGATGCGATAAAAGACCTCATTGAGGCGATACGGCAGAACCCCAATTACGTCGACGCCTATCACAACAGGGCTGTGGCGTATGCGAACCTCGCTGATTATGCAAGCGCCATAGGGGACTTCAAGAAGGTAACGGAGCTCAGACCATCATATGGCCCGGCATACCTAAGCCTCGCCGAGGTTTATCTCCGTACAGGCGAAAGGGAGCTGGCCGACGAGAGCTTCCGGAGGGCCTCGTACCTCGGGGTAAAGGAAGCGGACCGTTACCTCATGGAGGGCGCGCAGTGAGCAGGAGGACCCCTTACATCGTATACGGCGGAGTCGCGCTCTTGGCCCTCCTCGTCTATCTCCCCGCCCTGGGAAACGGTTTCGTCAACTGGGACGACCATGTGTATGTCTACGAGAACCATAACATCCGCGCATTCGACCTCAAATGGCTCTTATCCGCCGTAGTAGTAGGAAACTGGCACCCGCTTACCATGCTCTCCTATATGGCAGACTGGTCGATATGGGGTCAGGACCCGTTCGGCTATCACCTCTCGAACATTGTAATTCACGCGGCAAACACCTTCCTTGTCGGGATACTCGGAGCAAGACTCACGGAAAGGGCCGGCTCTGACGAGCGTCCATCGCTTTTTACCGGGGCAACGCTTGCGCTCCTCTTCGGGTTGCACCCGCTCCATGTCGAGTCCGTCGCCTGGGTGTCGGAGAGAAAAGACGTATTGAGCGCCTTCTTCTTCTTCTTAAGCATTATCTCCTATCTGAATTATAAAAAGACCTCGAAGCCCCTCCCGTACATCGGCTCTTTATTATTGTTCGCGCTCTCAGTCATGGGAAAACCGATGTCGATAACGCTCCCGGCCGTCCTCCTCATAATGGACTTCTATCCGCTTAACGGCTTTAAGGCAGGCGTTAAAAAGGCGCTCGTCGAAAAGGTCCCTTACTTCGCCATGTCCATAATATTCGCCGGCGTCACCGTCTGGGCCCAGGGCTCCGACAACGCCATAGCTTCCCTTGACTACCATCCAATGGGTTCGAGGGTCCTCGTGGCCATAAGGGCGCTCGCCTTCTATATCTACAAGACGATAATCCCGATAAACCTCGCGCCGTTTTACCCGCGCGACCTCGCGCCGTCCTTTTTCGGCATCGAGTACGCCTCCTCTTTCGCGCTCATCATCGCGATTACCGCGGTCTCGATATTGTTTCTCAAGAAATCGCGGCTCCCGCTGGCGCTTATGCTCTTTTATCTCGTGACGCTCTCCCCTGTCATCGGCATCATACAGGTAGGGTCGCAGGCCGCGGCAGACAGGTACACGTACATCCCCGGCCTCGCGCCCTTTATGCTGACAGCGGCAGGCATCGGGTGGATATCCAACAGGCACAAGGGCGTAGCGACCGCGTTCGCCTTGATATTTGCCCTTGTGCTCGGCGCGCTCACCATAAGGCAGATTGCCGTCTGGAGGGACTCCGTAAGCCTCTGGTCCCGCGAGGTCGCCGTCTACCCGGATGAAGCGCCCATAGGGTGGTCGAACCTGGGGCTCGCCTATAAGGACAGGGGCGAGCTTGACAGGGCCGTTGCGAACTACGAGAGGGCGATAGAGATAGACCCCGGCTACGCCGAGGCCTACGGGAACAGGGGGGCGACTTATTTAAGGATGGGGCGTATGGATGAGGCGCTCGACGACCTCTCGACCGCGATAAGACTGAACCCGCGGGTCCCGGAGCTCTACGGGAACAGGGGTGTGGTCTTCATCAATATCGGGGAGTACGAAAAGGCGGTCAAGGACCTTACCGAGTCTATAAGTTTAGACGCGTCAACGGCGGCAAAGGGCTTTTTTAACCGCGGGATAGCCTACAAGGCGCTCGGCATGAACGCCGAAGCCGTCGCCGACTTTACCCGGACAATAGAGGCAGACCCGTCTTTCGCCGGGGCCTACAACAACAGGGGCGGGGCGTACTTAAGAACAGGCGACTTTAAAAACGCCATAAAGGACTTTAATACTTCGATAGAGCTCGCGCCCTCCGAGCCAACAGCGCACTACAACCTGGGCCTCGCGTACATAAAGACAGGCGATATGGAGGCCGCGATCTCGCATTTCAGGAGCGCGGCCTCGCTCGGCCTGCCGCAGGCGCAAGCTCAGTTGAAACTGCTCGGGAGGTAAGGCTTAAGCCCCAAGCGACTCTCTTTGATAAATGAACATAGCCCCATCCCCAATTTACAAGGGTGCGCTGAGCGCACCCTTGTATTCCCGCTTACCCTGATCCTTTCAGCGATATCGTATAATGTTGTCGAGAAGCCTTTTTTGAGGTTAAGGGTCAAGTACCTTTCCCCTATCACAAGGACGGATACCGCGACCTGACGTAAAAAGGGCTTCTAATCCTCCTTCGCGCTACATGATTGACAAGGCCCCGTAAGCGTCATACAATGCGATAGCGCCCTGATTTTTGAAATGCTTGAGTGAAAGGCCTGAAAAACAGGGCTAAACCGGCGTTGCCCCCTCCCCATAATACCCCGGAAATCCAGTGAGCTTATGTCCGCGTACGGCAAGAGAGATAGAGCGAGTAATTTTACCCCCTCCCCTTCCCATGGACCAGAAGGCCCTCCATCGCGGTCTTACCTTGCCTGGGGCGCCCTATTCCTTGTAATCGTCTTTACGGCCTTTGTCCGCCTTCGTCTCGCAAGCGCCCCTCTTGAGCGCGACGAGGGCGTTTACGCGTACATCGCCCAGCTCATCCTCGACGGCATCCCGCCGTACGTTGAAGCCTATGACATGCGTATGCCCGGCCTTTACGCCATCTACGCGGCGATAATCTTTTTTTTCGGCCAGACCCAGGCCGGGGTCCACACGGGCCTTCTTGCAATAAACGGGTCCACGATCTTTTTCCTGTTCCTGCTTGCCAGAAGGCTTTACGGCAATTTTCCAGCGGTCGCGGCCGCAAGCTTCTTCGCGGTGATTTCAATGAGCTCTACGGTTGACGGCCTTTTCGCCAACACGGAGCACTTCGTCATTCTCCATGCCGTAGCCGGTCTTTACGCCTTTGTGCGCGCCACGGACGAAGACAACAAAAGGCTTTTGTTCATAAGCGGCATCCTCCTCGGGACGGCCTTCACAATCAAACAGCACGGCTTTGTCTTTACAGCCGCTACCGCCGCGTTCCTGCTCTTAACCTGTAAAAAAACGGCCGGGGCCGTAGCGCTGTTTTCAAGGTTGACCATTCTCGCGGCCGGGGCCGCGCTCCCGTTGCTCCTTGCCTGCGGAACCCTTTACCTCCTCGGGGCCTTCGACAAGTTCTGGTTCTGGATCTTCACCTACGCGCAGACATATGTGTCGATGACGACTTTATCAGCGGGGCTTGTGAATCTTGAAAATGAAATGACGGGTATCGTGGCCGAGTCATTGCCGGTGTGGGTCTTGGCCCTTTTCGGTCTTTGCTCACCTTTATGGGACAAGGCGACCCGCCGCAGATGGCTCTTCGTCTCCCTGTTCGCCCTTGCGTCATTCGCCGCCATAATGCCCGGCTTCTTCTTCCGTTCCCACTATTTTCAATTCCTCCTCCCGGCGGCGGCCGTATCAGCCGGGGCCGGCCTGAGTTCGGCGGGGAGAGTCGTGTCGAAGTACGCGGGCCCAATGGCCGGAAAGACCGTCGTTGCCCTGCTGGTCGTCTCGTCCCTCCTCTACGCCCTGAACGCTCAACGCGATATTCTCTTCTATTCCACTCCGTACGAGGTCACGCGCAAGACCTATGGCCCGAACCCTTTTCCGGAATCCCTGGAGGTGGCTGAATACATAAGGAAAAACACCTCGCCGGAGGAAAAGATCGCGGTAATAGGTTCGGAGCCGCAGATATATTTCTACTCAGACAGACGCTCAGCCACCAGGTACATATATACCTATCCCCTGATGGAGCTGCAGCCCTACGCCAAACAGATGCAAAAGGAGATGGCGTCAGATATAGAGGCGGCCGGCCCCGCATATGTTGTTTTCATCAATAACAACTTATCCTGGCTCGTAAGGCCCGGCTCTGAGCGCTTTATCTTTACTTGGTTTAACGATTACAGGAGGGACTTCGAACTGGTCGGATTGATCGAGATCTTCGAGGACCGGACCGTGTACAGGTGGGACGCGGATGTCTTGAATTACAAGCCCCGGCCGGGCAACAACATCCAGATATACAGAAGAAGACGGTAGATGATTTTACAGCCCGGCAGACATGCGCCGGACCGCAGAGGACTTCAGCCCGGCCGTAAGCATGAAGCCAGACGATGCGGCCGCGCACTATAACCTCGGACTCTCTTACTTGAAGAAAGGGGATACGGGGTTTGCAACGGCCTCGTCCAAAAAGGCGGCCTCGCTCGGGATACCCGCAGGCGCAAGCTCAGTTGAGACTGTTCAAGAGGTGAAAGGCCACGGGAGAGCGAACCTTCTTCTCTTTGTAAAGCATGAAAATAAATATCGACACAGGTGAGGCTATGTGCAACACAGCGGAGGCTAGACTCAAAAATATACTCGAAGCTGGTTTTGCGTTCTCTGGGATGCAAAGAGTATTGGAACGTGGTGCAAAAGCTTGTTTTTGTAAAAGCTTAGAACAAATTGTACCCAACATTTTTGTTTGTAAAACACAGAAAGATTTTGACAAAATTCATTCTGATTTTTGCCAAAGGGTTGTCAAAAAAATAAAACAAAACAGGAGAGCTAATGGCGCGCCAGCAAGTTACGGCCAGATTGCGAAAACCTTGAACGTTGCTCTAAAGCTCATCGTTTATTACTGCCACTTGCCCAACTGCATAGAATCTCGAAATATCTCGAGATTCCTTCATTCAGCAGTAGATAACCCTATGATGATCATGTTTAGAAAAAAATACCCCGACGCTCTTCAGCCTTGGCCCGCTAATATAGCGGCTGTCGATAAGGAGGGATATCGTATATTTCGGGGTCTCGTGGATAGATTCATCCGCGAAAAACATAGAGGGCAAATAACTCCAGTGCAATTCGATGACATTTATTGGCTAAACTTAAATAGAGACTAGTCCGGATGGGTTAGTAGCGCAACCCGACTACTTTGCTGAAGAAAATCTGGCGGAGGGTGAGGGACTCGAACCCCCAAGGGCGTTAGCCCGCTGGTTTTCAAGACCAGTGACTTACCATTAGCCTAACCCTCCGTTGTCCTGATTGTGGCGGGGCGGGAAAAGGGGCGTTGAGCCCCCGGTATTTATTCGATGGGATTTGTTTTTTATAAGGGCGGATGAAGCCCTCGCCGGGCTGGCAGAATCACAACGGACGGCTTAGCTTCAATGAACCTCAAACCGCCCGATTTGAAATTGGCCCTGCGCCGAGCAGTCACCCTCCCCTCTGTCCCCTCCCATCAAGGGAGGGGAGGTCAGGTAGTGCGGCCTCAATTTAATCTAACCCTTTTTCGTGATTTTTTCAAGGCCTCCCATGTAGGGCCTCAAGGCCTCGGGGACGACGACACTCCCGTCGGAGAGTTGGTAATTCTCAAGTATCGCAACAAGCGTCCTTCCCACAGCCAGCCCCGAGCCGTTAAGCGTGTGTACGAGCCTGGGCTTGCCGCCCTTCGGGCGGTATTTTATGTTGGCTCTCCTCGCCTGGAAGTCCTCGAAGTTCGAGCAAGACGATATCTCCCTGAATTTCCCCTGCCCCGGTAGCCAGACCTCGATGTCATAAGTCTTGGCGGATGAGAAACCCATGTCCCCGGTGCAGAGCGTCACTACCCTGTAGGCGAGGCCGAGCCTCTTTAAGACCTCCTCGGCGTTCGCGGTTAGTTTTTCAAGCTCGTCGTAAGATGTTTCCGGGAGCGCGAACTTTACCAGCTCGACCTTGTTGAACTGGTGCTGTCTTATGAGCCCCTTCACGTCCTTGCCGTAAGAGCCCGCCTCTTTCCTGAAGCAGGGGGTATACGCGGTGTAGAGTATCGGGAACCTCTCCTCGTCGATTATCTCATCCGCATGCATGTTGGTTATCGGCACCTCAGCCGTCGGTATGAGGTAGTGGTCCCAACCCTCGATTTTAAAGAGGTCCTCCCCGAACTTCGGCAGTTGCCCGGTGCCCATGAGCGCCGTGGACTTTACCATGAAGGGCGGCAAGACCTCGGTATAGCCGTGCGCGGTAGTGTGGAGGTCGAGCATAAAATTTATCAACGCCCTCTCCAGAAGCGCGCCCGCGCCTTTAAGAAGAGAGAACCTCGCGCCAGAGAGTTTCCCCGCGCGCTCAAAGTCCAGTATGCCGAGCGCTTCGCCGATGTCGGTGTGCTCCTTTGGCGCAAACGAGAACTCCGGAATTTTGCCCCAAGTACGGGCTACCGGGTTGTCCTCGGAGTCTTTTCCAAGGGGGACGGAGGCGTGCGGGAGGTTCGGGATGACGAGCAGGAGGTTGTTCAATTCCGCGTCGGCCTCCGCGGCCTTCTGGTCGAGCTCCTTTATGCGCGCGGACTCGTCCTGCATCTCCTTCATGAGGAGGGACGCGTCCTTCTTCTCTTTCTTGAGCTTGCCTATCTCTTCGGAGACGGCGTTACGCCGGGCCTTCAGAGCCTCCGCCTCGCCGAGGAGCTTACGCCTTTCCGCGTCGAGTGCGCGGAACCTGGATAAGTCGACAGCGCCGCTACGGGATGCGAGCCTCTTTTCCGCCTCTTCGAGGCTGTCCCTTAAATATTTGATATCGAGCATCTGTAAAGACTCCGTTATGAAAAAAATTAATCAGAATCAATAGTCCCCTCTCTTCTTGTGGGAGAGGGCCGGCGTGAGGGGACTTTTTTCACCCTCCCCTCGTTCCCCTCCCATCAAGGGAGGGGAAGTAAAAGGAGAAGCCCCAATATGTTTTTCTCGTATGCGGCTTTGCTCCCGCTACCACTGGATTCCCGCTTGAAACGCGCGGGAATGACAGCGTAATTACCAATAGGGCGGAAGGTCAAGACGACCCCTCCCAACCTCCCCTTGTTAAGGGGAGGAGATAAAATCTGCACCCCTCCGGCCGGCCGTCTCAAATCCCCTCCTTACCAAGGAGGGGCAAGGGGAGGTCGTATTTCTTTTCACTCACCGAATCACCCCTTGATCCCCATCAAGGGAGGGGGAGTTTTATGCGGGAATGACAGTTGATGGTTATCAATTCCAATAATCTCCCCCCACCCATCTTTAATAAAGAGGGGAGTTCAACGGAGGACAATATAATTTAAAAAAACTATTTTTTCCACCTTTTATAGAGGCTGTTCTCGATGCCGAGGACGTCGAGGACCTTGCCGACGATGAAGTCCGCCATGTCGTCTATCGTAGCCGGCTTCTGATAAAAGGCCGGCATCGCCGGGAGTATCACGGCGCCTGCGCGAGAGAGTTTCAGCATGTTCTCAAGGTGTATGGAGCTGAGCGGCGTCTCCCTCGGCACGAGGACGAGCGTGCCGCGCTCCTTCATGACGCAGTCGGCCGCACGCTCTATGAGGTTTCCGGAAATACCCGCCGCAATGCGCGCGAGCGTGCCCATGGAGCACGGGCATATTATCATCGTCTTTTTGAGCGCTGAGCCGCTTGCGGCCGAGGCCGCGAGGTCGTCGTGGGGGAGGAGCTTCAAAGAGCCCTTGAGTTTTTTGTTGCCCGCGCCCTTTAAAGCCAATGCCTTAATCGATTGAAGGGCCTTTTCGGGTTCTATCCCGAGCTCTTCCTTTAAAAGCAGAAAACCCGAAGGGGAGACGATGACTTCGCAATCGTCCCCCCTCTTCATCAGTTCGGATATGAGCCTCACCCCGTAAAGAGCGCCGCTCGCCCCTGTAAGGGCCACTATGTATGCCGCCAAAATCCGCTCCGGTCCGGAGGCTTGCGGGGCTTACTGCCCCTTGAGCTTCACAACCACGTAGATGGTGTTATTTCCCCTCATTATGAGGAATAGCGCGACGTCGTGCTTCTCTGCGTCCTTAACGGCCTTGCTGTAATCGCGCATGTTCTTTACGGGTCTCCGGTCTATCTCCTTGATGACGTCGCCGCGCCTTATCCCCGCGATGGCCGAGGGGCTCTCCTGCTTTACCGAGCTGACGATCACCCCTTCTGTTTCCGTGATGCCGAGCCTTCTGGCGAGCTCCGGGGTAATGGGCTGGACAGAGATGCCGAGACGCTTATCCAGCGCCCCGTCCTTATCTTCTTCAATAGCGGTCTCGACCGGCTCCTCATCCATCTTTGTGCCGACCCTTACGAAGTATGTCTTCTCGGCGCCGTCCCTTACGACGCGCACTTCCACGTTCCTGCCCGGCTGGGTCGAGGCGACGGTCCTCGGCAGATCGCTTATCTCGGCTATCGACTTTCCGTCAAACGCGATTATTATGTCCCCGGCCCGGAGCCCCGCCTTGTCAGCCGGATCGCCCGGCGTGACGGATGAGATGAGCACGCCCTTGGAGTCCTTCAACCCGAAGGACGCGGCGAGCTCCGGCGTCAGCTCCTGAATGGAGACGCCTATCCAGCCCCTCGTCACCTTGCCGAACTCCTTCAATTGCAGGATGACTTCCTTTGCCATGTTGATGGGGGTCGCGAAACCTATGCCCTGGCCGCCCGCGATGATCGCGGTGTTCAGGCCCACGACCTCGCCCTTCATGTTGAAGAGCGGGCCGCCGGAGTTGCCGGGGTTGATGGAGGCGTCGGTCTGTATGAAGTTGTCATACGGCCCCGCGCCGATTATCCTGCCCTTCTGGCTTACAATACCCGCGGTCACGGAGCCGCCGAGGCCGAAGGGGTTGCCGATGGCGAGCACCCACTCGCCTATCTGGATATCGTCGGAGTTCCCGACGGTCGCTACCGGCAGGGCGCCGTCCGCATTTATCTTGATAAGCGCTATGTCGAGCTTCTGGTCCTGCCCGACGACCTGCGCCTTGTACTCCTTTTTATCGGATGTGAGCGTTACGAGTATCTCGGTCGCGTTCTCTATTACGTGCTGGTTGGTGAGTATGTAGCCTTCCTTGTTCAATATGAAGCCGGAGCCGAGCGACTGCCTCTTCAACTCCTTGCGGGGCTGGTTGTCGAGGAACTTGTTGAAGTCGTCTCCGCCGAAAAAGTCGTCAAAGGGGCCCTTGAACTCGGGGAAGGGCATCATCGGCCTCTCCTTCATCACCTGCGTCGTCGAGATGTTCACGACCACGGGCGAGAGCCTCTTTGCGAGGTCCACGAAGTCCCCCCTGGGGGCCGTCTGGACCGCCTCGGCCGTCGCTTTGACGGCGTTTTCGGGCTCTTTCCAGAAGTTCTGGGCCGTCGTCTGGTTCGTGAGGTCGAGCCGCGCGGTAAACGCGATCCCCGCGATTATCGATACGAAGGCGACCAGCAGGAGCGTCTTGAACCCGAAGCCTCTTTTTTTGTCTTCCATGTTTCTCCCGTTGCGAAGCCCCTGAAAGGGCGTTTAAGGGACGAAGCGCGCCCCTGGGATAATTAAGACGAAAACCGGTTTCTAATGAGGCCCTTTTTTCATTGCGAGGTCCGTTTTTTTGCGTCTCAGCAACCGCTCAGACGATTGCCTTGCAGTACCAGACCTTTAATTCGTGGAGGACGTCGTCAAGGAGCTTCGTCTCCTCGTCCGTCAGGTTCCCCTTTGTCTTGTCTTTAAGGAGCGCGATCAAGTCTATGGTCTGCTTGGCTACGGCAGGCTCTTTCTCGGTCTGTTTCGTGACCGGGTTCTCGACGAGCCCGAGGTTCATTACAACGGACGTCGAAAGCGAAAGTATGAAGGTGGAAAAATCCAGCGGCGGGAGCTCATTGGCGAGGTCTGCCGACCCCTCCCGCGTCTTTTCCCCGTTTGCCCTGGTCTCGTTTTCAGACATTTTTTTGCCCCTTATGAAATAGCCTGACAGCCAGCCCCTGCCCTGGGAGGCAAAAGCGGGCTCAAGTGTATTTTGGAGTTTTGCATGGAAACCGCTTGTACGGGGAGACTTTCTATCATGTTTTGAACCGCCCCGACCCCGGCTTAAGGGAAGAAAAAGCGCCCTCTCCCGGTTCTGACATGCCGCAGGCAACGGAACGTTGCCGTACTTCCCGCCCATGCGCCGGACCTGATCATGCTCCGCCCGGCGCTCCCCCCTACTGGACCTTGACCTTTATCGAGTCCCTGTTCTCGTCAACGGCCTTGGGCACGGCAATCTTTAAGACGCCGTCCCGGAAGTTAGCGGTGATGTTGTTCTTATCGACCGAGTACGGGAGGCTAAAGACCCTCTGGAAGGTCCCGTAGAGACGCTCCATCCTGTGGTAGTTCTCCTCCGAGAGGTTCTTCTCCAGACGCCTTTCGCCCTTGAGCGTAAGCGTGTTCTCGTTCACTTCTATTGAGACGTTGTTCCTGTCGACACCCGGGAGCTCGGCCTTCAAGACGACGGACTCCTCGGTCTCGTATATATCGACCGGCGGGTACCACATCCCCCCGGCCATGCCGGAGCACCCCTTGTACTTCAGGAGCGCTTCGTCGAATATCCTGCTCATCCTCTCCTGGAGAAATAGCAGGTCTTTGAACGGATCGCGCCTTCTTAAGACCACAAACCCTCCCTGAAAAAAGAAAAAAGCTTATAAAATCTAATTTATTTTATAATCAACCGTTTGTCAAGACCAGTTCCGTGGAAGGCATTATCCACCGGCGCTCCCCGTATCTTTTCTAAAGACGAGCTTCCCTTTTTCGGTATCCACGACTATGCGCTCGTCCTCCCCTAACTCCCCTTCGAGGAACTTGTACGCGAGCACGTCATAGACCTCCTTCTGGAGGAGCCTTTTAAGCGATCTGGCCCCGTAGACCGGGTCGTACCCGGCCTCGGCGAGCCGCTCCTTAGCCGCGTCCGTCAGGACGACGTCTATGTTCTTCTCCCGCAGGAGCTTTTTGAGGTTCTTGAGCTGTATCTCGACGATCCCCTTCATGTGCGCTCTGGTGAGCGGGTGGAATATGATGATGTCGTCGATCCTGTTAAGGAACTCGGGCCTGAAGGTCTGTCTCAACACCTCCGTTACCCTGCTTCGTATCTCCTCGTAGTCCTTTTCCCCGAGCTCTGTTATGTGCTGGGACCCGATGTTCGAGGTCATTATGATGACCGTGTTCCTGAAATCCACGGTCCTGCCGTGGCCGTCGGTGAGCCTGCCGTCGTCGAGTATCTGCAAGAGGATATTGAAGACCTCGGGGTGGGCCTTTTCTATCTCGTCGAAGAGGATGACCGAGTAGGGCCTCCTCCGCACGGCCTCTGTCAGGTAGCCGCCTTCCTCGTACCCGACATACCCGGGAGGCGCGCCTATGAGGCGGGCCACCGAATGCTTTTCCATGAACTCGCTCATGTCGATCCGGACCATCGCGCGCTCATCGTCAAAGAGGAACTCCGCCAATGTCTTTGCGGTCTCTGTCTTTCCGACACCCGTGGGGCCGAGGAATATAAAAGACCCTATGGGCCTCTTTATGTCCTGAAGCCCGGCGCGCGCCCTGCGGACGGCGTTCGAGACGGCCTTAAGCGCCGCGTCCTGGCCGACGACCCGTTTACTGAGCCCGTCCTCCATCTTCCGGAGCTTCTCTTTTTCGCCTTCGAGCATCCGGGATACCGGTATGCCTGTCCAGCGGGATACTATTTGCGCGACGTCCTCGCCGTCGACCTCCTGCTTGAGCATCCGGCTCGCGCCCTGGAGCTCGACGAGCCTTTTGGAGTCTGCGTCGAATGTCTTCTGGAGCTCGGTGAGCCTGCCGTATTTTAGTTCGGCGGCCTTGCCGAGGTCTCCCATGCGCTCGGCCTGTGCGGAGAGCGTCTTCACTTCCTCTATCTTCTTCTTCGTCTCCTGGATGCGGCTTATAATCTCTTTTTCCTTCTGCCAGTGGAGCTTCAAAGACGCGCTCTCTTCCTTGAGGTCTGCAAGGTCCTTCTCTATCTTCAGAAGCCTCTCAATGGACGCCTTGTCCGTCTCCTTTATGAGCGCCTGCTTTTCTATCTCAAGCTGTATGACGCGCCGCTCAATCGTGTCTATCTCCGTCGGCATGGAATCTATCTCGATACGGAGGCGTGAGGCGGCCTCGTCTATCAAATCTATCGCCTTGTCCGGGAGGAACCTCTCAGATATGTAGCGGTTCGAAAGTGTCGCTGAGGCAACTATGGCGGCGTCAGCGATCCTCACCCCGTGGTGGACCTCGTAACGCTCCTTAAGGCCGCGCAGTATCGCTATCGTGTCCTCGACAGAGGGCTCGCCGACGGTCACGGGCTGGAAACGGCGCTCAAGCGCCGCGTCCTTCTCTATGTATTTTCTGTACTCGTCGAGGGTCGTGGCGCCCACGCACCTTAACTCCCCCCTGGCGAGCGCGGGTTTCAACATGTTGGAGGCGTCCATCGCCCCCTCTGCCGCGCCGGCGCCTACGAGTGTGTGGAGCTCGTCTATGAATAAGACGATGTCGCCCTCTACCTCGGTTATCTCCCGCAATAGGGCCTTTAGTCTATCCTCGAACTCGCCCCTGTATTTTGTCCCGGCTATCAGCGCGCCCAGGTCCAGCGAGAGGAGCCTCTTGTTCTTAAGCGTCTCCGGGACGTCGCCGCTGACTATGCGTTGAGCGAGCCCCTCGACTATGGCGGTCTTGACGACCCCGGCCTCTCCTATGAGTACCGGGTTGTTTTTGGTCCTCCTCGACAGCACCTGGATGACGCGCCTGATCTCTTCGTCCCTCCCGATTACCGGGTCGAGCTTATTGGCGCGCGCGAGCTCCACGAGGTCGCGCGTGAACTTCGCGACCGCCTGGTACTTTTCCTCGGGCATCTGGTCGGTTACGCGCTGTGTCCCTCTTATCGCCATGATGGCCTTCAAGACCGTATCCCTCGTTACGCCCTGGGAAGCAAGCGCCTTCGAGGCCTCCCCGCCCCGCTCAGTGACTATGGCGAGGAGGAGGTGCTCGACAGAGACGAACTCGTCCTTCATATCCCGCGCCTCTTTCATGGCAGAGTCCATGATGGACTTAAGCCTCGGAGAGACGTAGGCCTCTGCTCCGCCGTAGACCTTCGGGGACTTCTTGAGACAGTCCTCGAGCTGGCCTTTCAAGAGCTTCATATTCGCCCCGATCCTCTGTAACACGGGGCCTACTATGCCGCCCTCCTGCCCGATGAGGACGAGGAGGAGCCCTTCGACCGTAACCTCCTGCCTTTCGTCGGTCTCGGTCCTCGACTGCGCCTCCTGGAGCGCCTCCTGTGCCTTTATCGTGAACTTATCGAGCCGCATCGCTTCTCCTGAGTGGACGGTTAAGGGCAAAAAAACGGGCTTTTATATAATCTATGCCCGAAGGTGGGGTTTGTCAAGACGGGACTATCCGGTCCCGCCTGTAAACAACGGGCTTCTCCTTGATATTGTCTTCCACTTGCGTCTATTGCATTTAACCCCCGGATATCATATATTTGAAAATAATGATAAGGGAACTTCTCGACAAGGAAGGGGCGGCTGTAAGGCTTCAGGGGATGGGCTTTGTCGACCCCAGGGGCGCCCTCAATAATTTAAGGCTCCTCTGCAAAACCCCTTTCGGCCCCCATATAGAAGAAATAGCGGAGAAGGCCCTCGCCTCCCCCTCGCCCGAGGGCGCGCTAAATAACCTGGAGGCTATCGCCAAAGAGACCCCCTCGCCCGTAATTGACGAGGCGCTCCAGGCGCCGCTCTTCCTCGAACGGATTATCACGATAACCGGCTCGTCCCCTTTCCTCTCCGGCATACTCGCCAGGAACGCGGATTTTTTCGAATGGCTCTTTTTAAAGGGCGGCCTCTTTGAAAAAAAAGGGCTTGAGGCCTTTAACGAAGGGCTCAAAGACGCCCGCCTCCTTGACGACTTCGACTCGCTCGCCCGGGCCTTACGATTGTATAAGCAGAAAGAATACTTAAGGGTCGGCTCTCGCGACCTCCTCGGCCTCTCGGAACTCTTTGAAGTGACGGCCGAGATTTCAGACCTCGCCTCCGCGTGCCTTGACGCGGCTCTCGCGTTCTCGATAAGGAGCGCGAAGAAAAACTTTGGCGCGCCCCTGTATACCGACGACGACGGCTCAGTAAAGGAGGGACGCCTCTCTGTAATAGGCCTCGGAAAACTCGGCGGCAGGGAGCTTAACTTCTCTTCCGACATAGACATCATCTACTTGTATTCGTCTGACAAGGGCGAGACGACCGGGCTTGATGGCAGGGCCGAGACGCGCATAAGCCTCCACGCCTTCTTCGTAAAGACGGCTACAACGCTTACAAGGCTCATAGGGTCCGTCACAGGCGACGGGTTCGTATTCCGCATAGACCTCGATCTGCGCCCCGAGGGCAGGAGCGGGGACGTCGCCAACTCTCTCCGGAGCGCCGAGATATATTACGAGTCGTGGGGGCAAATGTGGGAGAGGGCCGCGATGATAAAGGCGCGGCCCGTGGCCGGGGACGGCGCGCTCGGAGAGGCCTTCATCTCGATGATACGGCCGTTCGTATTCAGGAGGTATCTCGACTTCACCGCGCTCGACGAGGTCAAATCCATGAAGGAGAAGATAGACTTAAGCCTCCTTCGGAGAAACCCGGACACGATAGACGTGAAGCTCGGGGCGGGCGGCATACGGGAGATAGAGTTCTTCTGCCAGGCCCTCCAGCTCATACACGCAGGCAAGGACGCGGAGATAAGGGAGCGGACGACTCTAAAGGCGATCGATAAGCTCGCTTCAAAAGACTTCATGAAAAAAGAAGAGGCGGAGACCCTGACCCAGGGCTACGTCTTTTTAAGGGAGCTCGAACACCGCATACAGATAGTCGAAGGCGCTCAGAGCCAGGCGATCCCGGCTCGGAAAGAAGAGCTGGAGCGCCTCGCCCGCATGATGGGCTTCAAGGACGCGGACGAAAAAAAGGCCGGCGAGTTCTTCTGGGAGGAGTACAAGGAACGGACTTCCGCTATACACGAGGTATACAGGTCGCTCTTCTACAAGTCCGACGAAGCGGCCGGGGTCCCGAAAGAGATACAATTGCTCTTTCTCCCGGAGATCTCTGAAATGGAGGCTACCGAGGCCCTCTCCGCGCTCGGCTTCAAGGACGGGACTGCCGCGTACAAAAACCTCGTCCTCATAAGGACAGGCCCGCCGTTCGTCCACCTGAGCGCAAAGGCGCGCGTCTTTCTTCAAAGGCTCGGCCCGCTCTTTCTTTCAAAGGCGGCGTCTTCCCCGGACCCTGACAAGTCGCTTAAGAACCTCGAGAGGTTCCTCTCCTCCATCGGCGCGAGGACGACCTTCTACTCGCTCCTCGCGGAAAACCCGCTTGTGACGGACGAGCTATTAAAGCTATTCGGAACGAGCGAGTTCCTCTCCCGCGCGCTCATCGAGCGCCCCGGAGGCCTCGACCTCCTCCTTTCAAAGGAGCTCGCCCTCAGGTACAAGACAAGGGGGGAGGTCTTTGAAACGGTCTTGAAGGAGGTCTCCCTCCACAAGGACTACGAGGAGAGGCTCGACGCGCTCCGGAGGGTCAAGAACCAGGAGATACTCCGAATAGGGATAAACGACATAAGGGGCGGACTCTCGCCGCGCGCGGTCTCAAGGCAGATAACGTTCGTGGCCGAGGCTACGCTCGCCTCCGCGATCGACATATCGATTGCGGAGCTCGTCCGGAGATACGGCGGCCCCGGAGAGGCGAGGTTCGTTGTCCTCGGCCTCGGCAAGCTCGGCGGGGGAGAGCTCATATACGGCTCGGACCTCGACGTCGTATTCGTCTACTCGGACTCGCTCGACGCGCGCACTGACGGGCCGAAGTCCATCTCAACGCACGAGTTCTTCGTGAAGCTCGGACAGAGGATAATAAGCGTCCTGACGCTCCGGACGCGCGAGGGGTTCGTATTCAACGTGGACGCGAGGCTTCGCCCATCAGGCAGTTCCGGCCCGCTCGTGATATCTAAGGAAGCCTTTCTCGGATATCACGCGGGCAGGACGCAGGTCTGGGAGAGGCAGGCGATCGTCAGGGCCAGGGCGGTCGCCGGGGACCTGGAGTTCGGCGAGGAGGTCTTGAACGGCCTTTTTGAGCTCGCCTACGGGAAGCCCCTCGCCCCGGAAGACATCGACGAGATGTTCCGCATAAGGAAGCGCATGGAAGTTGAAATTGCCAAGGAAACCCCGTCGCGCTATAATATCAAGACAGGACGCGGGGCGCTTGTGGATATCGAGTTCCTCGCCCAATCCCTTCAGCTCAGATGGGGCCTTGAGAAAAAATCCTTGAGGACCCCGTATACCGTAAAGGCGCTACTTCGTCTTAAGAAAGAAGGCCTCCTTAATGAAAAGGAGTGCACCTTTTTAAAAGAGGCCTACTCGTTCTACCGTCTCCTCGAGACGCGCATCCGAATAGTGCACGACAGGCCCGAAGGTTACCTTAATGAGGGGTCCGAGGAACTGAACACCTTATCGAGGCGCGCCGGGTACACGGGGCCGGACCCGGGCGCGAGACTCTTAAAGGACTACAGGTTCTTTTCCGATAAGGTAAGGGAACTCTACAACACGACCCTTAACGCCCTAAAGACAACCGGGGGAAAAGTTTGAAGGAAAAACAGGGAAACCTCGCCAAAGTCGGTCTGCCGCAGCTCCTCCACCTCATATACAGGAAAGGGGACCCTGCCGCGGCCCTCGACATCGTCAGGGAGCCCGTAAAGAAGAGGTTCTTCTTCAAGGACGGCGTCCCTGCGGGGGCGAGCTCCAATATACTGAACGAGGTCCTCGGCAGGCTCCTCATGCAGGAGGGCATCATCTCCCAGAAGGACTACGAGACCTCGCTGGAAGTGGTCCTCAAGGAGAAAAAGAAGCACGGGGAGGTCCTTATATCAATGGGCCTCTTGACGACGGAACAGCTCGACGCGTTCCTCGTCCTCCAGTTGAAAAGGAGGCTCTTGAGGATATTCGGCTGGAACGAGGGCGCTTACAGGTACGCAAGGATAGACTCGGTCCCGCAGGAGATAACGCACCCGTCGCTCCACCCGGCCTCTCTCATACTCGAAGGCGTAAGCCTCGGCTTCTACCCCGCGCCGCGCCTTAAGGCCGATATGAAGGGCCTTATAGACAAGCCGTTCAAGGCCGCTCCGGATACGGACAAGTACCCGCTCGACGCGTTCAACTTGAACCTCCAGGAAAAGAGGTTCCTCTCGTCCTTTGACGGAGCAAAGACCCTTAAGGAGGCGGTCGAGTCCTCGGACCTCCTCCGGCACAGGGCCCTGTCGCTTGCGCTCTCCTTCATCATAACCGGCCTCGTAAAAGGGCCTTCCGCGCTCCCGGAGCCCGAGTTCTTCGAGGAAGAGGCGAGAGACAAGGCCCCTCTTGCCGGAGGTCCCGGCGGAGAGACGAAGCTGAACGCCGAGCTCCTCTTCATGCGCGCCAAATCCGCGCTCGCGGCAGGCGACTACGCCACGGCCGAGAGGATGTTCAGGGAGATAACCGACCTTAACCCCGTCGAGGGCGAGTACTGGGCCTATCTCGGATGGGCGCTCTACAACGTAAACCCTGAGGCCCCGGAAGAGGCCGAAAAGATCATAAAAGACGCGATAGACCTGAATAACGACCTCGACTCCGCGTGGTACTTCCTCGGAGAAGTCATGCTCGCCTCGGGGAAGAAGGCGCAGGCGGCCTCCGCCTTCAAAACGGCGCTCCAGAAAAACCCGTGGCTCTCTTCGGCCTCCGCAGAACTTAAAAGGCTTGAGCTTGCATCAATTGAGCCCGCTTACGCGGACTCGGACGCGCGCGACAGATACACGGTCTACTACGGCCTCAAGGACGACCCATTCAGGGACGTCCCGCAAAGGCCTTCCTTCGCGCCCTCGTCCAGAGGCGAACTCCTCGACGCGATAAAGAGGTCCGTATTAAGGAAGTCCGGCCCCCTGTTCATCTCAGGCGGAAAAGGCTCGGGCAAGACCTCTTTCGTCATAGACCTTTTGAAGAGGCTCTCAGATGAAAAGGTCCTCATCGCCACGGTGCTCAAGCCCCCCTCAAGGGAGCTCGACCTTATAAAGGCCATAAACGCCGAGGTAGGCGCCGCCTCTGACGCGGGTTCAGTCAAGGAACAGCTCTTGAGCTTCGGGATGCGCGTCTCCCAGAACAAGATACAGGGCGGGCACACGCTCATCATAATCGACGAATCCGATCGGCTCTCGGCCGGCTGCATCAAGCTCATACAGTATCTCTCCCGCTTAAAGACCCTCCAGATAATGCTTGTCGGAGAGCCGTCCTTTCTTGAGAGGATCTCATCCCCGGAGTTCGGGGAGCTTAAGGACAGGCTGAAGACCGTTCATGAGCTCAAGCCTTTTACGGAGGAGGAGACCGGCGAGTACATCAAATCCAGGCTCGAGGCCTTAAAGACGGAAGAGGTGTACGAATTTTCACAAGACGAGGTGAGAGATATCCACGCCGCATCCGACGGCGCGCCGTCCCTTGTAAACAAAAAGGCCGCTGAGCGCCTCTTCGCCTCGCTTGCAAGGGGCCTTCAAAAGAATGAAAGGCCTGAGGGGGCCGTTCCAGAGACCGCGGCTGGTCTGGAAACCGGGGAGGGCAAGGACCTTGAGGAATCTCAGGTCGAGGCGTTCAGTTTCGAGCCTCCTTTTTCAGTCGATGAACCGCCGCAAGGGCCCATGACCCGCGACGCGGTCCTTGAGGAGAAAGAGGCGGCCCCTGTTGCCTCGCCTCTCGAAGGCGAGGCAAGGGAGACCGGCCCACCAACAGGGCCGCTTGAGACGGAGCCGGGACTTACGGGCAACGAAATCGACATAGAGGGACCCCAAGCTTCCGCTCCACAGCTTACTCATCCCGCGCCGGCCCCTGCGGCAACATCCGCGCGCGCCGGCCATACGGCGCCTGCGGAGGCCCTTAAGAGAACCTCTCCTTCGCAGAAGACGGAGGAAGCGCCTCCCGAGAAACCCGGCAAGTCCGTCGGCAGGCGCCTTACCATCTGGATAATCCTCATGATAATAGCCGGGCTCGCCATCGGCTCGGCCATAGGCATAGTCTGGCTGAGGAAAGACAAGGCCGGAGAGAGCGTGCCCCAGGTTGTCGATGAGCGCTTATTAATCCCTCAAGGACCATCTCCAATAGAAGCGTCCGCGCCCATTGACCCGTCCGCGCCTCCGGACGCATCCGTTCCTCTGCGGTAATTTTGTCTGAAATCAAGGAAGGGCGGAGCTTGACAGGGCCCGCACACAAAAAAACTTCCGGAGGGTCCATGTCCGCAAACGTAAACCTTTTTGATGAGGTCCTCGCGAACCTCGAGAGCGCGAACAGACACCTCCACCTCCACCCGAACATCTACCAGAGGCTCCGGGTCCCGAGACGCTCGCTCATAGTCTCTGTCCCGGTCCAGATGGACAGCGGAAGAGTGGAGTTCTTCCCGGGCTACAGGGTCCAGTACGACTTCGCGCGCGGCCCCGCAAAAGGCGGTATACGCTACCACCCGAGGGTCACGCTTGAAGAGGTGACGGCGCTCGCCGCTCTCATGACGTGGAAGTGCGCCGTCGTAGACATCCCCTTCGGCGGCGCAAAGGGCGGGGTCGCCTGCGACCCGACCGTCATGTCAAGGGGCGAAATAGAGAGGCTCACCCGGCGCTACACTTACGAGATCAGCATAATCATAGGGCCCGAGACCGACATACCTGCGCCCGACGTCTATACGGATGAGCAGGTGATGGCCTGGATGATGGACACGTATTCGATGATGAAGGGGTATTCGGTCCCAGGCGTCGTGACCGGAAAGCCCGTATCCATAGGGGGTTCGCTCGGCAGGAACAAGGCGACTTCATCGGGGCTCGTCACAGCGGTAATCGAGGCGTTAATGCACCTCGGGTTGTCTTTAGACGGCCTCTCCGTTGTAGTCCTCGGCTTCGGCAAGGTCGGCTTTCACGCGGCCAGGATCCTCTCCGGCCTCGGCGCGAAGGTCATCGCGGTAGCCGACTCCAAGGGCGCCACGTACAACCCGCAGGGGCTCGATATCGACGCCGTCGCCGAGCACAAAAAAAAGTACGAGACCGTCCAGGGCTACAAGAAAGGAGAGGACCTCTCAGTTGACGAGCTCTTGTCCATCGAGTCCGACTGCCTCATCCCGGCGGCGCTCGAAGGTCAGATTAACATGACGAACGTCGGGAAAATCAAGACCCGCATAATCGCAGAGGGCGCGAACAACCCCATAACGAACGATGCCGACGCGGTCTTGAATGAAAAGGGCGTCTTCGTCCTCCCTGGCATCCTCGCCAACGCCGGTGGCGTCGTCGTCTCCTATTTCGAATGGGTGCAGGACCTCCAGCGCTTTTTCTGGAACGAAGACGAGATAGACGAGAGATTAAACACGATAATGAGAAGGGCCTTCAAAGAGGTCCTCGCCATATCTATCGAGAAGAAGATAGATATGAGGACCGCGGCGATGGTACTCGGCGTAAAAAGGGTGGCCGAGGCGGTCTCTATAAGAGGACTGTACCCGTAGCCGGTCAGCGGACTTTTTTCTTAATGCGCGCGCCCAGGGGGCGCGCCCGGCAAAGGCGGATTTTTTTTTGGCGCGCAAAGCTCCGGCCCGGCCTCGCATGCGTAACCATTTGTTTTATCTATAAAAAATCCCTCCTGAATAAAAATAATTAAAAACCTTGAAATCACCTTTTCTCTCTGGTAAAGTGTGGCCCTACGGCAGTCCTGAGAGTTATCAACATCTGTGAATAACCCTGTGAATAATCTCTTTTGACTACCAGGCTTTATTCATGGCTCCGTGCAGGTGTTTCCCCGGCCCCGGCGGCGTACAGCGTGCCGTTGAACGCCCCCCCGGTGCTCCACATATAAAAACCTCCGGTTTTAATTTAAAATGAACTCTGAAGTTATCTGGAAAAACTGCCTCGACGGCGTCGTTGAGCATGTGAGCCCTCAGCATTTCGCGACCTGGTTCCGCCCAATAAAGGTCGTCGGCTCCTCTGAGGGAGTCCTCGAGCTCGAGGTACCGAACCGCTTTTTCCTCGAATGGATAAAAGAGCACTACCTGCCGCTCATCCAGGAAGTGATGCGCCGCATCTCGAAAAAAGACCTGAGCTTATCCTGGCGCGTAAGCGACGAGATGGCGGAGCTAAAGACCCTCCCCGCCGCTCCATCTTCCAGAAAATCCTCAAAGGAACCGAAGTCGATAAAACCGGCCGGGCTGAATTTAAGCCCCAAGTACACGTTCGAAAACTTCGTCATCGGCAAGGCCAACGAGTTCGCGCACGCGGCGTGCTCAGCGGTCGCCGGGTCGCTCGGGTCCAAGTACAACCCGCTCTTCATATACGGGTGCGTGGGACTCGGGAAGACGCACCTCCTCCAGGCGATCGGTCACAAGGTCTCACTCGCGAACCCCTCCGCGAAGGTCTGCTATTACACCTCAGAGCGGTTTATGAACGACTTCATAAACTATGTCAGCCGCCAGAAGATGGCCGACTTCAGGGGCAGGTTCCGCAACGTCGACGTCCTCCTCATAGACGACATACAGTTCTGGGCCGGAAAGGAGAGGACCCAGGAGGAGTTCTTTCACACCTTTAACGCCTTATATGAGGGACACAAGCAGATAGTCGTTACGAGCGACAAGTTCCCGAAGGACATAGACGGGCTCGAAGAGAGGCTCCGCTCGAGGTTCGAGTGGGGGCTTGTCGCCGACATCCAGCCCCCGGACACGGAGACCAAGATCGCGATACTCCGAAAGAAATCAAAGGCCGAAGGCGTCAAACTCCCCGACGACGTCGCCTCGTGGCTCGCGGGCGTCAGCGGCTCCAACGTCAGGGAGCTCGAAGGCTTCCTGAACCGGATCATCGCGGTATCGAGCCTTACGAACCTCGAAATAACCCTCCCCATGGCGAGGGAGGCCTTAAAGAACCTCCTCAAGGAAAAAGAGGAAAAGGTCCTTACGATGGACGAGATACAAAAGGCGGTCGCGGCGTACTACGATATAAAACCGTCTGACCTTAAATCAAAAAGAAGACACAGGACCGTGGCCTTCCCCCGGCAGATAGCGATGTTCATAGCGCGCACCTACGGCTCTTTCTCGTTCCCTGAGATAGGCTCGGCCTTCGGCGGCAAAGACCACTCTACCGCGATACACGCGGTCAAGAAAATAGAGAAGGAAGTCCCGGAATCCTCTGAGCTCAAACAGGCGATAAAGGCCCTGAAAGGCACGCTCGGCATAAGATAGCCGTGACTGTTGATATGCCTGTTGGCAAACGCGGGGAAGACTGTTGGGAACTGTTGACAAAGAGGCGGCGATTTTAATAATACGGCGGCGCGCAAAAAAAGTGTTGATAACCGGCCTCTTTTATAAACAGATTATCAAACCTCCTTTATGAGCGGATACGGGTCGTTATGACTGTTATGAACAAAATACCGGTACCTACTACCTACTACTAAAATAAATATATTTAAATAATAGATACAGAGGAGAGCGAGATGAAGTTCAATATCGGCAAGCCTGAATTCATAAAGGTCCTCCAGAGAATACAGGGTATCGTTGAGAAAAGAAATACCATGCCGATACTCGCAAACGTCCTTATGGAGTCCTCCAAAGGAAGGCTCCATATCATGGCGACGGACCTTGAGGTCTTCATAAAAGACTCCTCCCCTGCCGACGTCTCTGAAGACGGCTCAGTTACTGTGAACGCGAGGAAACTCTTCGAGATAGTAAAGGAACTGCCGTCGGATAAAGTGGACGTCTCGACATCGAAGGAAGACAGGGTGACCGTAAAGGCGGGCAAGGCCAGGTTCAGCATCATGGGACTGCCCTCAAAGGACTTTCCGGTATTTCCGGCCATAGACGACTCAAGGCTTGAACCCGTGGACTGCGACAATCTGAAAGAGATGATAGACAAGACATCGTTCGCGGTCTCCACGGACGAGACACGCTACAATATAAACGGGTTCCTCCTTGAAAAGGAAGACACGAAGATAAGGATGGTAGCCACGGACGGCCACAGGCTTGCCTTTATCGAGAAACAGGACCTAAAATCCGCCGTCCAGAAGGAAGGCGTCCTCCTCCCGAGAAAAGGCGTCATGGAGATGAGAAAGCTCCTCGACGAAAAAGAAGGTTCTTTCCTGCTCGGAATAACGGAAAAGAGCGCGGTAATGAAAAAAGACGCGACCGTCATAAGCGTCCGGCTCCTTGAAGGCGAGTTCCCGGACTACAAGAAGGTTATACCCAAGGACAACGACAAAATGGCCGTCGCCGAAAGGGCGGCCCTGCTGGCGTCGCTTAAAAGGGTTTCGATCCTCTCGACAGACAAGATAAAGGGGGTAAAGTTCAGCTTCCTTAAGTCCCGTCTCGTTCTCTCTTCCTCAAGCCCGGATATAGGAGACGCGCTCGAGGAGCTCGACATGGACTACTCCGAAGAGGATATCGAGATAGCGTTCAACGCGAGGTACTTTATCGACATGCTGGAGGCGCTCGACGATGAGAAGGTCCGCATAAACCTCAAAGACCCGCTCTCACCGGGGATATTGAGGCCCGGAGGGTCCGACGACTACACCTATATCATAATGCCCATGAGGCTCTGATCCGCAAAGGGACCAAAAGGGACGGACGCCGGTTTTTAGAAAAAACTTGACATAAATACGGCCCTTGTGTCTTAATATCGGTTTCGTTTTCGGATTACCATGCCCGAAAACGGGGTAGACACTTTTATCCTGACAGCCAACGCAAATACCACAGAAGAGGACTGCAATGAAAAGGACCTTTCAGCCGAGCAAAAAAAGAAGACTCAGGACCCACGGCTTCCTTGAGAGGATGGCGACTAAAGGCGGCAGGGCCGTCATCAACAGAAGAAGGGCCAAGGGCAGAAAACGCCTGAGCGTCACCATCAGCACCAGCAAGTAGCCCTTGAAGAGGGAAGGCGCATGAGAGAAACTTTTTATAAAAAGTTTCTCTCAGTATTTTTAGATACCCTTCTGGCCCGCAAGGCGGCGATTGAAAGAATATACCTTTTCCAAGGCAGAGAGGCTTTTAAAGCCTGACGAGTTCACGAGGGCCCGTAAATCCGGGAAGAGGTATTCGACAAAGTCCCTCCAGGCGCATGTCTTTTATAACGGGCTTGGACGGCGAAGGCTCGGGCTCTCAGTCGGCGCAAAGGTCGGCAACGCCGTTGTCAGGAACAGGGTTAAAAGGCTCATCCGGGAATTTTTCCGGCTGAATAAGGGTTTCTTCCCGGAGTCCTCCGACATACTCGTCGCCGTAAGGAGCGCCGAGGGGCTCAAGCGCCTCCAGGACGTGGAAACGGAGTTAAAGTCTCTCGGCCCTTTCAAGGACGCGCAAAAGGGAATGGAAGCAAAGGAGCGGGGCCGATAATGTTCAGAAGGCCGCTCATGTGGCTCATCTTTTTTTACAAACGCGCGATCTCGCCCGTGCTCCCGCCCTCCTGCAGGTTTTATCCTACATGTTCCGATTACGCGTACAGGGCGATTGAGAGCCACGGCGCGTACCCCGGCGCAGTCCTTGCCCTTAAAAGAATATTCAGGTGCCACCCTTACCACCCCGGAGGTTTTGATCCGGTGCCGGAAACCGACATCAGCGCCGCCCTTCGCGGCGTGGATAAAAAAGAAAAGGCTTAAGAAGGCTCAAAAATGGACAAGAGGCTCATCTACGCAATAGTCCTTTCAATGGGGGTAATGTTAGGCTACCCCTATGCGGTCAACTGGATAAACCCGCCGAAGCCCAAGGCCCAGACAGCGGCAACTGAAAAGAAGACCGAGGCCGCTTCAAACGAGACAACCCCGGGCACGGTCCCTTCCGTAAAGGCCGAGCCCAGGGCTACCCCTGAAAAGCCGGTAAAGGAGACCCTTACTACTATCGAGACCCCGCTTGTAAAGGCGACATTTACGAGCGTCGGCGGCGGTCTTAAGAGGTGGGAGCTCAGGGAATACGAGGCGACTATAAAAGACTCTTCAAGGGGTGTTAACCTCTCGGAGTCAGTCGCCAGGATGGGCTCGCTCTCGACGTTCATAAGGCCGGCCGGGGAGAAAGCGGAAAACATCGTCCTTGAGACGGCGTCGTCCAAAGTGGCGGTTCCCACCGAGGGTGCAGGAGAGGTCGCGTACTCGGGCTTTGCAAAGGGCTTGAAGATAGATAAGAAGTACAGGTTTACGGGTTCGAGCTACCTGGTCGATACCGAGATAACCTTCGCTAACACGGGGCCCGCCCCGTTCCAGGGGTCTGTGGAGACGGTGCTTTCCGCCAACGTAGCGGGCAAGGACGCATCCGGCTATCACACCGGCCCGATTGTGAGCACCGCGAAGGGAAAGCTCATCCGGCAGGCCAACGACGAAGCGGAGAAGTCCGGGAACGAGCCCCCGCGCTGGATAGGGCTCGAAAGCAAATACTTCCTCTCGGCCATAATCCCGCCGCCTGACGTTGCCCTCAACTGGATTACGGAGGTCTCTTCATCGTCTTCGTCAAGGGCTACGGTCTCCGTCCCACTCGCGCTCTCTCCCGGAGAGACGAAGACCGTAGCGTACAGGACCTTCATCGGGCCCAAGGAATACGACCTCCTCCTTTCATACAAGGCGGGACTCGACGAGGCGATCGAGTTCGGCTGGTTCAGCCCGCTGGCAAAGCCCTTCCTCGTGGTGTTGAACTTCCTCAAGAGGTATGTCGGCAATTACGGCATAGCGATAATCATCCTCACCTTCATCACCAAGGTCGTCTTCTATCCGCTGACGAAGCACAGCCTTAAGTCGATGAAGGAGCTCCAGAACATGCAGCCCCAGCTCGCGGCCCTGAAGGAGAAATACAAGGACAACAAGGAGAAGATGAACAAGGAGCTGATGGAGCTCTACAAGAGGTATAAGGTGAACCCGGTCGGCGGGTGCCTCCCGATGATACTCCAGATACCTGTCTTCATCGGCCTCTATGAGGTCCTCTATGTGGCGATAGAGCTCCGGCACGAGCCCTTCTTCCTCTGGATAACGGACTTGTCCGACAAGGACCCTTATTACATCTCGCCTATCATCATGGGCGCTACGATGTTCCTCCAGCAGAAGATGACGCCGACCTCCGTCGACCCGGCGCAGGCGAAGATAATGCTCATCATGCCTGTGATATTCACCTTCATGTTTTTGAGCTTCCCCTCAGGCCTCGTCATATACTGGCTCGTGAACAACGTCCTCTCCATCGCCCAGCAGTACTATATACAGAAGGCCCCGGTAAAGGCGAGGGCGTAAGGGCGGATTTTTAAGAACGGCAAAATTGTCAAAGGCGGGGACTTCGGCCCCCGCCTTTTTTTGTGGCCCTCCCCTTGACCCGTCCCCCGGCGACGGAAGGGAGATTCCCAGTTGCATGCGGTTTATTTGACCCGGATATCGATAATTTCATATAATAACAAACGACGTACCGTTTCAGGGACAGGCCTTGCTAATTATGAATATGAAGATGAGCGACATGCACGACACTATAGCGGCCGTATCCACCGCGTGGGGGGAAGGCGGGATCGGGATAATCAGGTTGAGCGGGCCCAAGGCCATAGAGGCCGCGCTCGGCGTATTTCACCCGGCTTCAAAGGCGCCTTTAAAGGAGAGGTATCTCCATAACGGCCTCGTAAAGGACCCCTCGGGCGCGGACCTCGACTCTGCCCTTATGGTATTTATGAAGGGGCCGAGGTCCGCAACCGGCGAGGACGTCGCAGAGCTCCACTGCCACGGCGGGCCGCTTCTTTTGAAGAGGGTCCTCGGCGAGATATTGGCCCGCGGCGCCCGCCTTGCCCTTCCCGGAGAGTTTACGAAGAGGGCGTTTCTAAACGGCAAGCTCGACCTCTCCCAGGCCGAGGCGGTCATAGACATTATCAGGGCGCAGACCGAGACGGCCCTTAGCTCTGCCTCTGGCCGCCTCCAGGGCACGCTCGGAAGGAGGGTCGCGCTTATAAAAGAGGGTCTCCTGGACCTCCTTGCCCATCTCGAGGCAGAGCTCGATTTTCCCGAGGATGAGATGGACGGGTTGCCGAAGGAGGCGGCCTTAAGGGTCCTTGGCGAGACGGGGGAGGCGATAAGGCGCCTCCTCCTTACCTTCGACGAGGGCCGTGTCACACGGGACGGCATAAAGGTACTTATACTCGGCAGACCCAACGCGGGTAAATCGAGCCTCTTGAATATCCTGCTTATGGAAGAGCGCGCCATAGTGACGCATGTCCCGGGGACGACGAGGGATGTAATAGAGGAGGTCGTAAACATAAGGGGCCTGCCTGTCCGGCTGATGGACACGGCCGGTTTAAGAGAGACCGGCGACTTCGTCGAGAGGATGGGTGTCGAGGCCGCGCGCGGAAAAATCAAGGACGCCGGCCTCATCCTCTATGTAATCGACGCGTCTGCCGAGGATTTTGAAGAGGATCTTCTGAACCTTGAAGGCCTCAGGGACAAAAAGGTCATAGTGGCGATGAACAAGACCGATATCGCGGGTACGAGGGAGGTGCCGGAGTTCGGCGGCTTTAACGTCGCCTTTATCTCGGCGCTTACGGCTGACGGCATAGAGGTCCTGAAGGACGGGATATTCATGGAGGCAACGGGACATGCGCATGGGGCGTCTCAAGCGGACGCCGCGGAAGGAGAGCTCATTGTATCCCTCCGGCACAAGCTCTCTTTGGAGCGCGCCCTTGACGGGATCGATCGCGCCCGCGTCGCTTTAGATAAGGGGCTACCGCGGGAGCTCGTCGCTACAGACCTGCGCTCGGCGATTGAGGGCCTCGGCGAAATAACCGGGGAGACTACGACAGAGGATATACTTGATAAGATATTCGAGAACTTCTGCATTGGAAAATAAGGCGGTGGGGAGATGAAGGAAAACAGGGTGCGGGTCAAGATATTGATAACCATGCTCGTCGCCATCGCGGCCTGGGCCTCTTTTTGCCCTTACGCGACGGCCGAGGTGAAGACCGTTGACAGCAAAGACGTCTGCATGGTCGCAAACAGGGTGCCGGGTTTTCCGACGATAGAGGTGTTGATAGACGGCAGGACATATTACGTATGCTGTAAAAACTGCGAGGCTCGTATAAAAAAGGACCCGGCTCTGCGTTATACGAAGGACCCGCTATCTCGAAAAAAGATAAACAAGGCGGAGGCCTTTATCGTTGCGCTTGACGACGGGTCCATAGCATACTTTGAATCGAGGGAGAGCGCGGAAGAGTATCTCGCCGGGATGAAAAAGGCGCTGTAGGAAGTTTTAGTCACCCTCACCCCTCCCCTATGCAGAAGAGGCGGGGTTAAGGGCCCCGCGGCCCCGCCTCTCGTCAAACCCCTTTAAGTCGTCTTTAGGCCTCCTGGTACTTCCAGAAGCTCTCCACTTCCTCGACGTCTGCCTTTGAGCCGATGATGAGCGGCGTCCTCTGGTGGAGCTCCTCGGGGACTATATCGAGCACCCTTTTATCCCCGGTCGAGGACTTCCCCCCTGCCTGCTCTACGATGAAGGATAGCGGGTTCGCCTCATACAGGAGCCGGAGCTTGCCGTTTTTCGATTTCCTGTCAGCGGGGTACAGGAATATGCCGCCCTTCAAAAGGTTCCTGTGGAAGTCGGCGACGAGCGAGCCGACGTATCTGGCGCTGTAACCCTTTTCGTTAGCCTTGAGCTTTTCAATGTACATGGATGTGGCCGGGAACCAGTGCCTGGAGTTCCCCTCGTTTATGCTGTATATCTTGCCCTTCTCCGGTATCCTGATGTTTTCATGAGAGAGGAGAAACTCTCCTACCGAGGGGTCGAGCGTGAAGCCGTGGACCCCGTGGCCGGTCGTGTAGACGAGCATGGTGGAGGAGCCGTAGAGTATGTACCCTGCGCAGACCTGAGAGGTCCCGGGCTGGAGGAAGTCTTTTGTTGTGGTATCGCATCCGTCGGGGCGCTTGAGTATCGAGAATATCGTCCCTACGCTTATGTTCACGTCTATGTTCGAGGAGCCGTCGAGCGGGTCGAAGAGCAGGAGGTAGCTCCCTTTCGGGAACTTACCGTCGACCTTTACAATCTCTTCCATCTCTTCCGAGGCCATGCCGGAGAGGTGGCCGCCGTGCTCCATCGTCCTTATGAGCATCTCGTTCGCGAGCTCGTCGAGTTTCTGGACCTCCTCGCCCTGGACGTTTTGAGCGCCTGTGGAGCCGAGTATGTCTATGAGCCCGGCCCTGTTCACCTCGCGCGATATGATCTTCGCGGCAAGGACGAGGTCGGAGAAAAGCGAAGTGAAGTTGCCGGTCGACTCGGGGTAGCGTCTCTGCTCTTCAAGAAGAAATTTCGTAAGGGGTGTCCCGGTAGCCATTCAGCCTCCTTGGAGATTTTTTTTGGCGGATGAGAAAAATGAAAGGACAGCGTGATGAGAGAACAGGGATATTTTACACAATTTTATGGAAAATGCACCTGAAAGATAAAAAAGGGCGGTGCCGGAAAGGCACCGCCCTTTTTTAGTTTTCGACTTGCGGGACTAACGGGCCCGCTTCAAGGCGCTAATACGCCGAGTCGTCAAGCCCCTTTGGGAACGAGAAATTTTTAAGCTCTTTTACCTCAAAGAGCCCCGGGTATTTTTCGTCCTCAAGGAGTATCCTCTTCACATTCCCCTGCCAGAGAGAATAGAAGAGCTCCTTCTGCTCCTTTGTCGCGCGGCCCTTGAGCACAAGCGGTACGAGGTCGTTCATCCTCATGTCGCCGGGTAGCGCCTGCGGGTTATAGACGACCTGGACGGCCTTTCCGTTATCCTCTCTCTGGAAGATGAAGGTGTTGAACTGGACGTCCTTCGCGTCGAAGAAGAGCTTGTTGTTCCTGCCGTAGTTGCCGCCGAGGCCCTTAAAACCCGTCGCGCCGGAGGCCCCCGTTATTAGCGAGATGACGTGAGACTGGGGCCCGTAAGCGAGGTCTCCTGGCCCGCCCTTTATAAGGACCCTTATCTCGCCCCGGACAGGCAGGTCGTTGCCGTATAGGGCCTTTAGCGCCTTGGCTGTCAGTTTGTAAGCCCCAGAGACCGCCGGGCAGGAGTGGCCTGCCACAAGGACCGCGTCCGTGTAGTTGAAGACAAAGGGCTCGCCTTCGTCCTGGGCGCCGAGCACATACGCGAGCGGCTCAATGAGCCTTATGGGCTCGACATCCGCAAAAAATCCCTGACGCCATGAAGTAGAAAGTCTGGACATTATATTTAAACTCCTCGGTAGTTTTAAGTTTGTGAAATCTACTGAAAAAAGCCTGTCCAAAAAGATTAGCAAATCCAGCCTGAAAGTCAAGCTGTTGTTTTAAAAGGTTTTTTCCACCACTCCGTTTTTTGGTACAGGCTCAAGCAGGTTTTTGAGCAATCGCCCTGCCCTTACCTTTATTGTTGGATAACTCTTATCAGCCCTCCTCCCTTCCTGAGCTTTACTTGGGTATCTTTAAGGTCTTTAACAATATACCGATATGTTTATAAGGGAAATTCGAATCAAAGTCACTGATAAATATCTCTTTTCGTGCTTTTTTAGGATAGAGGGGAAAAAACGAGCGGGTTTTTCCCCTCCTCAATAACCCAGAGTACCACCCCTTGGTTTTGCTACATTTTTTCTCTTGACAAATTTTTATTTAAACTCTAAAATAAATTTAAACTTGTTATAAGAATAAGAATAACCTTAAAAATGCTTTCATACAAGCTCAGGCTTTTAATAAAGAGGAGTTTAGATAAGGGTGGGCATAAGGACGCCAGAGCTATTGGCAAAGATAGACATACCAAGGCAAAAGCTCTACTATCTTGAGCAGAAGGGCTTTATCAAGCCCCAGAAGACTGTCATCGGTGAAAAGGAGTTCAGGGAATACTCCGAAGAGGACGCGAAGAAGGTCGAGTACATATGGAAGTACCTGAAAAAAGGGTTCAAATACAAGATAGCCTTTGAAAAAGCGATGGAAGAGCTCGCAAGTCCGCAGCTGAGCTTCGCAAAAACAGAAAAACCCGCTCAGGGGTAGGAGGAGATCCGAATGGAAGGGCTGTCGATAAGCTCTGAGCCGCCCAGTTGTAATCCCGCGAGGAAGTACAAGACAGAGTTAGCCGAGTATATTGAGGAGCCTGGCTCGCGGCCAGAGTGCTGGTACGACTGGAAATGGCAGCTTAAGAACCGCATCACCTCTCTTGAAGTGATACGGGACCTCATCCCGCTTACCAGGAGGGAAGAGGAAGGGATAAAGAGGGCCACAGGCAGGCTTGCGATGGCCATCACCCCGTACTTCTTCTCCCTCATCGACAGGAACGACCCAAGGTGCCCGATAAGGAAACAGGCGATCCCGCGCCTCGAGGAGTTCAGCGTCTCCTCATGCGAGATGATAGACCCGTGCGGAGAGGACTCACACTCGCCGGTCCCGGGCCTCGTCCACAGGTACCCGGACAGGGCGCTCCTTATAGTCACCGACTCCTGCGCCATGTATTGCAGGTATTGCACCCGGAAACGCATGGTCGGCGAGGAACACCCGCCCATGCCCTCGGACCGTTTCGAGGACGCCTACAAATATATCAAATCGAAGAAATCCATACGCGACGTCCTCATCTCCGGCGGCGACCCGCTCATGATGAAGACAGAGGTACTGGAGAGCTACATCTCCAAGCTCCGCTCCATCCCGCACCTTGAGATTATAAGGATAGGGACAAGGGTCCCGGTCACGCTCCCCATGAGGGTGAACGAGGAACTCGTCTCCATGCTCAAAAAATACCACCCGCTCTACCTCTCCATCCACTTCTCGCACCCGAGGGAAATAACCCCGGAGGTCGTAAAGTCCTGCACCATGCTCGCCGACGCAGGCATACCGCTCGGGAGCCAGACCGTGCTCTTGAAGGGCGTCAACGACAAGCCCACGGTCATGAAGAAACTCATGCACGAGCTCCTTAAAGTCCGGGTGCGCCCCTACTACGTCTACCAGTGCGACATGGCTATGGGGACGAGCCACTTCAGGACCCCGGTTTCCGTCGGCATAAACATCATCGAAGAGCTCAGAGGCCATACGACGGGCTACGCGGTCCCGACCTTCGTGGTAGACGCCCCGGGCGGCGGCGGCAAGATCCCGATAGCCCCCACATACATGCTCTCACAGGCAAAGGGGAGGGTGACCCTCAGAAACTACGAGAACAGGATATTCAACTACATAGAGCCCGAGTCCTAGCCCACGGACAAAGCCCGTATCTATCGTCAGAAGGTTTGTCAGCCAAAAGGCCCTCCGAGGAACATTGGCCCTGCGCCGAGTAGTCTTAGCCAGACAGACAGTACGTCCCCTCCCTTCATTAAGGGGGAGGGGACGGCCCTTTCCAGGTTGTACAGCCCCGATTATAGCCCCGCATTGCGTCGTCAGTAAACCCTACAAAAATCACATCATTTAAAAGCCAATTGCCTTAATATCAACCCCACGGTTCGCACAAAAGCGTCCACGATCACAGGCCCTTGTCACATAGCCCTTAATCAGTTTTTAAGGTTCTGTCTGATAGATTTAAGACCAATGAGCGGGTCTTGAAACCAGATCATATTTTTGCGTCTATCCCTAAAGCCTTTTGTAACGGTCGCCGATAAGGAGGTAATATGGCTAAACTCGCTTGTCTCATACTGCTTACCCTGCTCCCGGCGCTCTTTCCCGCGCTCTCCTACGGCTCCGAAGAGAGTGTGAGGGCGAGGCTCCTCGGGTCGAGGAGCGTGGATGCGCTCTACTCGATAGACGACTACCTGACCGTCGTCTCAGGAAAGGAAGCCGGGCCCATAGAGGCTGAGCTCAGGGCGATATGCCCTGAAGGGCTTAAGATAGACGGGGACGGCGCGGTTTGCGGGGGGCTTTTTGAGACGCGGAGGCTCGAAGGCCCAAAGGGCGGCGCTAAGGCCTTCTTTATAGTCTTGAACGCCTCACCCCAGCCGTTCGTGTACAGGAACTCGCTCCCATCATTAAACGAGCTCACTGCCCCGGCCAACGGGATAAAGATAAAGGAGGGGTACAGGTCCGTCGACCTCCTCCAGTACATGTCCGCGCTATGCAAGATAGAGAACGGCACGCCGGAGATGGTCGTCTCGAAACGCTACGGCAGGACCGTAAGGCTTACGAAGGTCGGCGGCATCGAGGCGTTCAATTACTTCCTCTCTTCAGGAGAGGGTAAGGACCCCTGGTATTTCGCCTGCCACGGCGATCAGAGGTTCGTTATTGAGAAGGACTACACCTACTCGCCGAAGGACGAGCAGGGGCCCTTTTATTACCGGAACCGCGGGCTTGAGGGGATAGATTTCGTAAAGGAAGAGGGGTTGAGCCCGGATAAGAACCCTGAGGACTTCTCAAGGATGATGAGCTCGGTATTCTAAAGGCTCTGATTATACAAGCTATCGATGCTCAAAGGCCCCGCCGAACATGGTGGGGCCTTTTTTTATCCCTTATCTCCCGTGGCACTTCTTGAACTTCTCGCCCGAGCCGCACCAGCACGGGTCGTTCCTGCCGGGCGTCCCGGCCTTTTCCCGAGGCAGGAGGTCCGGGAAGCTCTTTATGCAGAAGGCCTTTAGCCCCTCGATTATCCTCTCGGCGGCCTCTTCCGCCGTTGTCGCGCCCTCCATCAGATGGCGCGCGCTCGAGGCTTTCTCGACCTCTATGGCCTTTGCAAGCGTCTCGTCGCCGGACCCCGCCGCCTCTATGACGCGGCAGTACCACTTTTCACCGGACTTGGCCAGAGGAGAGCCGAGGTTCCCGCAATGCGGCGGCCTTATCTCCTTCGAGTCCATAAGCGACGGGTGTATTGAGCAGAAATTATTTTCTGATAAAAACCTGCAACGGAAGGCGAACATCGCCAGGAGCGAGAGCTCAAGTGCGTCCCCGTTCCTCTTGACGCCCATGAGTTTTAAGCTGTACCTCTCGCTCTCTCCGAAGAGCGGTCTGGGGGAATCCTCTGCCGTGACATAGGCGGAGGTTATCCGCTTCTCCCTCTCCCTTATGCCGGTAGTCAATTCGGTTTTAAACGTCTTTAAGCCGGAGAGCCCCCCTTTTTTGACGACGCCGTAGGAGATGATACCCCACCACGGGTTGCAACAGAGCCCGCCGCACCTCTTTGTGCACACCTCGGCAAAAGAGGCGGCATACTTTTCCTTATCCGCCGTCATATGCAGACATTATAACTTTTTAGCCCCTTTTGAGTCCATACCAAAGTCCTCGCCGGACTGGCAAAGTTCATATCGAACGAGCCTGGATACCCTTGCCTCTATAGCTTCCGAAGGACATTGGCCCCGCGCCGAGCGGTCCTCGCCGGACGGGCAAATCCGTATCGAGTGGCAGTGCCTAAGGCAATCTGAAGCGACCCGGTTTGCAATTGGCCGTACGCCGAGTACCCGAGCAGTTGACTCGTTGGGAGGAGTATGCTACGAATTATCCATGCTGAGCGACCGCGATATTGCCGAAGGCGTAACACTCAGACCCATCGAGGAGATAGCCGCGTCCCTGGCCATACCGGCGGAGGCGCTCATACACTACGGCCCCAACATCGCCAAGGTACGCACCACGCTCTATCGGCAACTGGAGAAGAGGCCAGACGGAAGGCTCATCCTCGTGACCGCCATGTCCCCCACCCCTGCAGGAGAGGGGAAGACGACCGTTACAATCGGCCTTGCGCAGGCCTTCAGGGCCCTGGGGCTCTGCGCCTCGGCCTGCATAAGGCAACCGTCCTTAGGGCCGTTCTTCGGCTCAAAGGGCGGGGCTACGGGCGGCGGGTATTCGCAGGCGCTTCCCCCCGACGATATAGCGCTCCAGTTTACAGGTGACGATTACGCAATCATCGCCGGACATAACCTCATTTCATCCGTCCTCGACAATCACATCCATTACGGGAACAGGCTCGGCATAGATACGGCCAATATATTCTGGAGGCGCGTTGCCCCCATAAGCGACAGGGCCCTCCGAAAGGTAGTCGTCTCCCCCGGCACGGCGGAAGAGCGGGAGGATGAGTTCCACATATCCGCGGCCTCTGAATTGATGTCGACCTTATGTCTTGTAAGGGACCTCGATGAGTTCAAGGCCCGCGTGGGTAATATCCTCCTTGCGCTCGACAGGGACGGAAGGCCGGTAACGGTCAACGACCTCAAGATAGGAGGGGCCGTCACCGCGCTCATGAGGTCCGCTATACACCCGAATCTCGTGCAAACGAACGAAGGCTCCCCGGTCTTTATCCACGGCGGGCCCTTCGGGAATATTTCGCTCGGGTGCAACAGCCTCGTCTCCACCTCTCTTGCCTTGAAGGTATCGGATTATGTTATTACCGAGGCCGGGTTTTCAACCGAGCTCGGGGCGGAAAAGTTCTTTGATATAAAATGCAGGGCAGGGGGGCTTAAACCGGACGCCGTGGTCATAATAGCCACGACAAGGGCGCTCCGTTTACACGGGGGCGCCGCTGATTATCTAAAAAAAGACACGGACGCCCTGAAAAAGGGGCTTGATAACCTCGGCAAGCATATCGAGAATGTCCGCTCTTTCGGCGTCCCTTTCGTCGTAGCCGTCAACAGGCGCCCTGAGGACGACGACCACGAAATAGACGCGCTCGCCTCGATGATAAAGGCTATGGGCGCGGAGGCCTCGATAGTCGACTGCTTTGAAAGGGGCGGAGCGGGAGGCGTCGACTGCGCCGAGAGGCTCGTTAAAAAGGCGGGGGAAGGGGGCGCTTTCAGGTTCCTGTACAATACCGAAGGGCCGGTAATCGAGAAGATCGGCGCCATCGCCATGAATATGTACGGGGCGGAGAAGGTCGAGCTCTGTGATGAGGCGAAACGCGACCTCGCAATCGTCGAACGCCTCGGATGCGGCGCCCTGCCGGTCTGCATAGCCAAGACGCCGAGGTCGCTCTCTGATAACCCGAAACTCCTCGGCAGGCCAGTCCTGTTCACGCTCAAGGTAAAAAGGATAAGGCCCGCGCTCGGCGCCGGATACCTCGTAGTCGAGTGCGGGGACATACTCCTCATGCCGGGTTTGCCTTCGAGCCCGAGGGCGGAGCTTATGGACGTGGACGCCGAGGGCAGGATAACAGGGATATGAAAAGCGTTTTTTTTAAACAGTTAAGCCCCGCCCTTCGGCCTCTCCCCCTGCCGTTTTAAGTCCTGGCCCTCAGACTGCGGCATTATGCCTCTATAATTATATACATGCGCGTGGAACCGTAGTATAATCTGCGATTGTTTCCCTTTAAAATTCCATCGTTTGTCCGCTTGGAGCTTAAACCCCGATGACCGTCGGCAGGTACAAGGACCTTTTCAAGTCTTTCGGCTTCCAGTCGTATATATGGACCCAGTTCCTGGGCGCGTATAACGACAACGTCTTTAAAATTGTCCTTTCCATGATAGCGGTCAATATGGCGGCAGAGGGGTCCGGTGCCTATGTCTCGCTCGTCGGCGCGGTCTTTATCCTCCCGTTCTTTTTCTTCTCGGGTTACGCCGGTTACGTCGCCGACGTCTATAACAAGAGGACCGTACTCATAGGCGCCAAGTTCTTCGAGATAGCGGCGGTAACCTTCGGCCTCTTCGCCTTCTGGACGGGGAGGATCGAGTTCATGCTCGTTACCCTCTTCCTGATGGCCCTACATTCCACCTTCTTCGGCCCGGCCAAGTACGGGATAGTCCCGGAGATGCTCCCTGACAGGGACCTGTCCCGCGCCAACGGCATACTCGAGCTTACCACCTTTTTCGCCATAATCATCGGGACCTCCACGGGCGCGATAATTTTTTCAGCCTGGAAGGACAAGCTCGTCTACGTCGGCGTCTTCCTCGTCGCCATCGCAATCGCGGGGACTCTTACGAGCTTCGGCATAACCCGCGTCCCCAGCTCCGGGGCGAAGAAAAAGTTCGAGCTAAACCCCTGGGGCGAGATAGGCTCGGGGATAAAGCGGCTCTTTGAGGACAAGATCCTCATGCTCACCGTGGGGGGCATAGCCTACTTCTGGTTCCTCGGCGCGCTCCTCCAGATGGACATCCTCCTCCTCGGCAAGGAGATCATGCATCTGAACGACCTGTGGATCGGCATCCTCATCACCTTCCTCGCCATCGGCATCGGCATAGGCTCCATTGCGGCGGGGACGCTCTCCGGCGACAAGGTCGAGCTCGGGCTCGTCCCCGTCGGAGCGTTAGGCATGGGCCTCTTCGCGGTCCTCCTCTCCTACTCCGGCGAGTCGTACCCGAAGACCGCCGCGGCCCTCATCATGCTCGGTTTCACCGGCGGCCTCGCCATAGTCCCGATGAACGCGCTCCTTCAGCAAAAGGCGGGGGCAACGGAGAAAGGCCGCCTTGTGGCCACCACCAACTTCGTTTCGGTCGCGGGCATACTCGGGGCCTCGGGCATCTTCTGGATAATGAAGGACAAGCTCGCGATCAGCGCCGACGACATTATTTTAATATTCGGCGTTGTGACGCTCTTAAGCACCCTTTTCATGATGAAGTACCTCCCGGACTTCCTCATCCGTTTCACCCTCTGGCTCCTCACGCACACGCTCTACAAGATACGGGTAGTGGGCGAGGAGAACGTCCCCTTCAAGGGGCCGGCGCTTTTGGTTTCGAACCACCTGTCGTTTGCCGACGGCTTCCTCGTCGGCGCCTGCGTCCAGCGTTTCGTCCGCTTCATGATCCACAGGTACTTCTACGACATAAAGGCCATAAACTGGCTGCTCCGCATAATGAAGTGCATCCCCATAACCGACGGCAACAGGAGAGACGTCCTCAAATCCATCCAGAAGGCGAGGGAGGAGCTTAAAGACGGCCACATCGTCTGCATATTCGCCGAGGGCGCGATAAGCAGGACCGGCAACCTCCAGCCCTTCAAGAAGGGCTTCGAGCGCATAGTCGAAGGGCTCGACGTGCCGATAATCCCCGTACACCTCGACAGGGTATGGGGCTCGGTCTTCAGCTTCAAGGACGGCAGGTTCTTCTGGAAGTGGCCGGGCGAGTTCCCGCACCACGTGACGGTATCTTTCGGCAGGCCCATGACGACCGGCGCGACCTCGCAGGAGGTAAGGCAGGCGGTTATGGAGCTCGGGAGCGAGGCCGTCGTCCACAGGAGGGCCAAACGCGACCTCCTGCACCTGCGTTTCATAAAGACCGCGAAGGCGCGCTGGTTCTCTTTCTGCATGGCGGATTCCACCGGCAGGAAGCTCACCTGGGGGAAAACGCTGGTTTCCTCGCTTCTCCTCTCCAAATGGATCGGCAAGAACCTTAAAGAGGATGAAAAGGTCGGGCTCATGTTGCCGTCGTCCGTCGCCGGGGCGCTCGCCAATATCGCGGTGCTCGTCGCGGGCAAGGTCCCTGTGAACCTGAACTTCTTCTCCGGCAAGGACGCCCTCGACTCGTCCATTGAAGCGAGCGGCATAAAGACGGTCATCACCTCGAGGGCGTTCCTCTCAAAGGCGGGGATCGAGGAGGCCGGGAACATGGCCTTTATCGAAGACATCGCTCTCTCGTTCTCCCCGGCTGACAAGCTATTGACCGTTGCCCTCGCCTTCGTCCTCCCGCTAAGGGTCCTTGAGGCGATCTACTGTAAGGGCGAGGCCGACCCCGGAAGGCTCGCCACCATCATCTACACGTCCGGCTCAACGGGCCAGCCCAAGGGCGTCATGCTCACGCATCACAACATAGTTTCGAACATCGAGGGTTTCTCTCAACTCTTCGTCACTTCGGACAAGGATGTTTTAATGGGGGCGCTCCCGTACTTCCATTCCTTCGGCTTCACCGGCACGCTCTGGTACCCGCTCATCTCCGGCTTCGCCGCCGTCTACCACGCTAACCCTCTTGACGCGAGGACCGTCGGAGAGCTCTCAGCCAAATATAAGGCGACCGTCATGATAGGCACCCCGACCTTGTACTCAGCCTATGTCAGGAAGTGCCACGCGCATGAGTTCTCCACGCTCCGCTACGCCATAGCAGGCGCCGAAAAGCTCCGCGCGCACATAGCCTGGGCCTTCAAGGAAAAGTTCGGCGTCGAGCTCCTCGAAGGCTACGGCTGCACCGAGCTCGCCCCGGTCGTCTCTGTCAACATACCCGACGTCGAGCACGAGAGCGTCAAACAGACCGGCTACGTCCCCGGGACCGTAGGCCACGCCATCCCCGGCGTCGCCGTAAAGGTCGTTAACCCAGAGACCGGCAACGAGGTCCCCGCAGGCAGGGAAGGGCTCCTCCTCATAAAAGGGCCGAGCCTCATGCAGGGCTACCTGAACGACGAGAACGCCACAAGGGAGGTCATGCGGGGAGGCTGGTACGTGACGGGCGACATCGCCTCAATAGGCGACGACGGGTTCATAAAGATAACCGACAGGCTCTCGCGCTTCTCAAAAATCGGAGGGGAGATGGTCCCGCACATCATGATAGAGGAGACTATCTCGAAAGCCCTCGGCGACTGCAACTGCGCGGTAACGGCGCTACCCGACGAGGAACGCGGGGAACGCATAATAGCCTTTTACACCGGGAAGGCAACGCCCGCCGAGGTCCGGGAAAAACTCCTCGCAACAGGGCTCCCCAAACTCTGGCTCCCCAAACGCGAAGACCTCTACCAGATAGACGAAATCCCCTCCACCGCAACGGGCAAGATAGACATCAGACGGATCCGCACCCTCGCCATGGAAATGCCCCGGGCGTGACCGGAGCGGCAGGATTGAAGTTCCTGAGAGAAACTTTTTATAAAAAGGTGCTTGCGCACGGCAGGTTCGCGAATCGGTGTTTTCCGGGACATATTGAGCAATAGCCGATGGGGATGGATTTTACCAGTCCGGAACGGACCTCTCAGACTCTCTTCAAAAATTTTCAGTTCTTCCAGAAAAGACCCCCCCACAAGAATATCGAAGGCTTTTGGCAAATCTGATTATTTACCTTTGGATGAATTAGTTGGGGGGGGTCTTTTCTGGAACTAAAAGTCTTTGAAGGGGGCTTGGGGGACCTCACCGGACGGGCGATTCCATATCAATCAGCGAATAATTCCGATACCCGCAAAGGCTCCGATTGATAATTGGCGGTGCGCCGAGTACAACTTTCTACAGAAAGTTTCCCTCAATGTTTTTCGTGTTCGTGGCTACTTCTTGGCAGGCGCGCCCGGGACCGGGGCGAGGTAGACGACGTTCCTTGAGAGGTCTTTTGCGCGGTACATGGCCTTGTCCGCGATCTTCAAGAGTTCTTTTTTGTCTTTTGTATGGATGGGGTAGGTGGCTATGCCAATGGACGCGGTTATGTGGAGGTTGAGGCCTTCTTCCTCGATGAACCCGTGTTTCTCTATCGTGAGCCTTATCCTTTCGGCGACGCGCATGGCGACGTGGTAGTCGGCGTCGACGAGTATTACCACGTATTCGTCCCCTCCGTACCGGATGACGGTATCGACCTCGCGGACGCATTTCAGGAGGATCTTCCCCACCTCGACGAGGACCCTGCTTCCGACGAGGTGGTCGTTCTGGTCGTTTATGCGCTTGAAGTTGTCGAGGTCGAGGAAGAGGACGGTTACAGGCATCATGAGCCTGTCCGCGCGTTTTAGCTCCTTGTCCAGCGCGTTGTCGAGGTACTTCGCGTTGTAGAGGTTGGTGAGCGAGTCGATGAAGGCCATCTCCTTGGCCTCGGCGTACTTTTGCGCGTTCTCGAAGGCGCCGGCGGAGTGCTCCACTATGAATGTCGCGTTCTTTATCTCGCGGAGCGAGTATACCTCTTTCCCCCCCTTGCCGAGTATGAGGATGAAGCCCATGTTGGACTGACCCTTCACAAGCGGAGCGATGAGGAAGGAGTCGAAGTCGGAGAGCGCCTCTTCGTCGCTATTAAGCTCCGCCCTCGAGATGACGCTTATATTGGAGAGGTCTTTGAGCTCCTTTTCGTACCTGTGTTTGAAGGCCTCGACGACGCGCTCGCCCGAGTTGAGCCCGAGGTGGCGGATCGCCTTTATCTCGAGTTTTTTCATCTCTTCCTCGTAGAAGAAGATGATCCCCGCTTCGCCGGGGACGATCTGAAGGAGCGCGTCGAGCGTTACGTTGTAGAGCTTGCTTATGTCGAGCGTGGCGGTGACGGCCCTCGATACCTCGAAGAGTTTGAGCGACTGCCTCATCTCCTGGTTTTCTTCAAGGAGTTTTTTCTTCTCCATGCAGCTGTTTACGGTGTGGAGGAGTTCGTCTTCGTTGAGGGGTTTTCTGATGTAGTCGAAGGCCCCGGTCTTCAGGGCGGCGATGGCCGTCTCTATGGAGCCGTGGCCGGTGACGACTATCACGTCTATGAGGGTGTTGTGCTGCTTGGTGCGCTCCAGGACCTCCATGCCGTCGATGTCCGGCATGACGAGGTCCGTTATGACGATATCCATGGGCTCGGTCTCGACGATATTCACCGCCTCGACCCCGGTGGTCGCGGTCTTGACGAAAAATCCCCCGCTCGTGAGTATGTCGGCACAGAGGACCCTGAAGAATGCGTCGTCGTCTACTACGAGAATCCTGCCCTTGCTCATCCCTTGATGGCGCTCCTAAGGGTTCAATCTTCCTAAGATAACAGAAGCGCTCTCCAAATGTCAAATGGAACCGGCCCTCTCTCGGCCTTATCTGCCATTTATCAGGCGGCCGCATCGGAGCGGGGTCTATTGACAATCTCTTTTTTTAGAGTGATACTTTACAATGTTTACGCTTCCGGAGGCGCGCATGAGGGCTGTTTTCGCAAGGATAATCACAGCGTTGGCGGCGGCGGCCCTGTTTACCGCCTGCGCCGACATAGAAAAAACGGACATCGTGACCGGCGCATCGACGAGAGCTATTTCCGTCGCCCTCGGCGACGCGCATTCCTGCTCGTCCCTTTCCGACGGCCTTGCCGAATGCTGGGGCAGGAACAACATCGGACAGCTCGGGAACACCACCCCGTTGCAATCTCTCGTGCCGGTGGAGGTGGCAGGGCTTTCCGGCGTCGTCGAGATGACGGGCGGCGGCGCGCACACCTGCGCGCGCCTATCAGACGGGACGCTCCGTTGCTGGGGGGATAACTCAAGCGGACAGCTCGGGAACGCGTCGAACTCAAGTTCTACGGGACCGTTTGCGCCCATAGGCATAACGAGCGCGGTATCCGTATCGGCCGGCGGCGACCATACCTGCGCGGCGTTGCAGAACGGGGCGGTCATGTGCTGGGGGTCAAACTCATCCAGCCAGCTCGGGAACGGTACGACGGCGAACTCCTCGACCCCTGTCCAGGTCTCGTCGATTACGAGCGCGGCTTCGGTCTCGGCCGGGGGCAACCACACCTGCGCGCTTCTAAACGACGGCACGGCCCGTTGCTGGGGCGAGAATGCCTTTGGCCAGCTCGGGAACGGGGCTATAATCAACTCCAGCGTGCCTGTCGCGGTCCAGGGCCTCACAGGCGCCACTCAGGTTTCAGCCGGTGCGAACCACACCTGCGCCGTCGTCTCCAACGGCACAATCGAGTGCTGGGGGGACAACACCGGAGGACAGCTCGGAGTCTCCTGGACGCTCATATCGCTCAGCCCGCTCGTTGAGATTACGGTCTCAACGGTTCCGGTAACAGCCGCCTCGTCCTCTATATCGACCGCGGCTTCGGTCGCCGCGGGCGGCGACCATACCTGCGCGATAGTAGCGGAGGGGAGGGTCCGTTGCTGGGGCGAGAACGCGTTCGGTCAGCTCGGGAACGGATCGACCATCGGCTTCGATCCGCCTGGCATCGGCGCCTCCTCTACCTCGACGATAGTGCCGGTATCGGCCTCAGGCGTTACGAACGCGACGTCCGTGGACGCCGGGCTCTTCCACTCGTGCGCGCGCATAACTGATGCAAGCGCGAAGTGCTGGGGGGAGAACTCGTACGGCCAGCTCGGCGACGGGTCCGGGATAGACTCGCTTACTCCCGTGAGCGTTGAGTAGGATTAATGAGACGCTCAGACCTTAAAACCTCAAAAGTTATGCCCATAAGGCACAACCCGGCGCTTGTTAAGCGGGTGCTTGTGGACGAGCCGGTTTCGTGCCTCAGGCATTTGAGCCAGGCGATATTCAGGCCGGGGGACACGGCCTTTACGCACTCGCACGAAGACGCCTTCGAGGTCTTCTATTGCGTAAAGGGCGAGTGCGTCTTCAGGGTTAAAGGGGAAGAGGTCTTGCTGAAGAAAGGCTCGTGCCTCGTAGTCGAGCCAGGCGAAGCGCATTCGATAGAAAAGGTATCAAAAATAACGGAGCTCCTGTTCATGCTCGCGGAGAGGTGAGGCGGGTGTCAAGGCCATTGCCTTCAGGGAAGCCCTCCACCAGAGTGTTTTTCCTCATTTGACTTTCGTGAACCCATCCTTCACGACGACCTCTTTCCCGTCAGCGTAGCCGCAGGCCATGTACGCAGTCGTGTGCATGATGGCGAAGGAGCCGGTCCTTTTTATCGCTATGAGCCCCGCCTCTCCGCCTATGGAGAGTATCTTCCTTAAAGACGCGCGCGCGGCAGGGGCCGGGGCGGACTCGCACATCCTCATGGCGACTTCCTTGGCGAGGCACACCCTTATGATGTCCTCCCCCCTCCCGGTGCAGGCGACGGCGCCGGAGGCGTTGTCCGCGTAGACGCCAGCGCCGATGATAGGCGTGTCCCCGACCCTCCCGGGGAGCATGAGCGCCACTCCCCCGGTAGACGAGCCCGCGGCAAGGTCCCCGTCCCTGTCCATGGCGATCGCCCCGACGGTGGAGAAGTGTTTCTTGAATATCTCGACAAGCTCGTGCTCGCCGGCCTTGAGCCTTTTAAGCCTCTGGATCGACTTGTCGTCGAGCTCTGGCATCGGATCGAGGTCGTATGCCGAAGAGAGCACCCTTGCCCCTATGTTCGTCAGTATCTTGTGGGGGGATTCCATCACGACGCCGGCGGCCCTTATGGGGTTTTTGTAGCCTTCGAGCCCAATGACCGAGCCGGCCTCGCACCGCGCCCCTTCCATTACCGCGGCGTCGACCCTTTGGATGCCGTCTAACTGCAGGTTAGCCCCTCTGCCGGCGTTGAAAAGGCCCGAGTCTTCGAGTACGGCGATCGTCTCTATGACGGCCGTAAGGGCGCTCCCCCTGCCTTCCAGTATCGAGTACCCGTATTTTATCGCTTCCCTTATTTTTTTAAGGGCCGATACCGAGGGCCTCTTCGACCCGGCGCCCCCGTGCGCTATCAGCATCATCAGACATTACCACCGTTTTTTGGATTTTCCCGCCGATATTACTATATCGTATGTTTATCCCGTTTTTTATGATAGAATGTCCAGAACACGGAATATGGAAGGGCGGGTCTTCGAGTGCTTAAAAACACATTTTGCCACATCCCCGGCGTGGGGCCTAAATCCGAGCGCAGGTTCTGGGAAAAGGGGATACTCTCCTGGGAGGCGTGCCTCGGCGCAAAGGAGCCGTGCTTATCCAGGAGCCACATAAGAGAGAACGTCACAGCCTCCTTGGAGCGTTTTGAGGCGAGGGACCTCTCATGGTTCATCGAACGCCTCGCCCCGAGGGAGCACTGGCGGCTCTTCCCGGACTTCAGAGAAAACGCCGCCTACATAGACATCGAGACGAACGGGTTTGTCGGAGAGCGCGGCTACATAACCGCCATTTCCCTGTATGACGGGACCGGCGTGCGTTCATACGTCCGCGGAGAGAACCTCGGCGACTTCAAGCGGGATATCGAGGCGTTCGGGCTCATTGTAACGTATAACGGCAGGTGCTTCGACATCCCCTTCATAGAGACGCACATGGGGATAAGTCTCGCGCACATCCCTCATATTGATCTCCGGTTTATCCTGCGGGACCTTGGGTTCAGGGGCGGCCTTAAGGGGTCAGAGCTGGCCCTCGGCATCGACAGGGGCGGCCTTAAGGGCGTGGACGGGTACTCGGCGGTGCTCCTCTGGAGGGACTTCAGAAGGAACAAGGACCGCAAGGCCCTGGAGACGCTCCTTGCCTATAACGCGAAGGACGTCGTGAATCTCGAGCCGCTCTTTGTCAAGGCCTACAACATGAAGATAGAATCGACCCCTTTCGCCGGCACCCATCTGATTACCGCCCCCGAACTCCCGGTCGAGCCGTACAAGGCCGACGCGGAGACGGTCGAGCGGATACTCTCCGTCCAGGCGCGGTTCTCGGCGCACGGGGCCGTGTAGGGGGTTTTAGCGGACCTCTTCCTGCATTATAAAAAGAAGGCGGGGCTCTTGAGCCCCGCCTTTCGTTTTAAATCAAAAAAGCCCCTCCTCTCCCGTGCCCTCTCCTGTCATGGGATGGGGAGAGGGCTCACTCCGCCCCAAACCTTATCGATCCGCCGTTAACCGCCGACTTTCCCATTGACATTGTTTCAATATTTCGCAATAATGCAAATATGAAAAGGGAGATATTCGAACTCCAGGCCGAGGTATGCAAGACGCTCGCGAACCCCAAGAGGCTTGAGATCATCGCCGCGCTTAAAGAAGGCGAACTCTCGGTCGGCGACCTGGTGGACAGGCTCGGCATCACCAAGGCTAACGTCTCCCAGCACCTGGCGGTGCTCCGCCAGCGGAAGGTCGTTACTACGCGCAGAGACGGCGTAAACATCTACTACCGCATCAACAACCCGAAGATCACCGAGGCGTGCGCCCTCATGAAGGCCGTCCTTATGGAACAGCTCGCGGAGGGCGAGAAGCTCGCCAGGCGCATTAAAAAGTAGGCAGGAGGATACCATGCTGGAAAAGACCCTAAGGCTCATCGCGGGCGTATTCATAATAGCCTCTCTCATATTGTCGCGGTACCACTCGGAGTACTGGCTCCTCTTTACAGGGTTCGTCGGCTTGAACCTCATCCAGTCCTTCTTCACGAACTGGTGCCCCATGATGCAGGTACTCAAGGCGCTCGGCGTCAGGGGCTGTTGCGAGACAGGTACCGCCCGTTGAGCCGTACGCAAGGTCTTTTCGATCTCAACGTGCCGGAAGGCCCCGCTCGTATCTCCCTTTGCGCCTCAACTGCGGGGGGCGTTTCGTTGCCCCCGGCTTAGACATAAATTCGCTTAACGATTCCGATTGCGCGTATAATTAGCGGTGTATGATGGGCTTGGGCAATTGCAAGTGGGGGGAGGGGAGATGAAAAACCTTTTAAAATTCGCCGTACTCATTATAGTCGCTTTATTTCTAACGACATCAAGGGCTTACGCTGTTGAGCCTGATCACGGCGACCATAAGCGCCATGATCAGGCGGCGGTTACCACGGCAAATGCGCTTATAGACGAGATGAGGGCGTTGGATGCGGCCTTCAGGGATATCGTCTCGGGTGTTGCGGTCAACGACGGCCACAAGGTGCTCTTGGCGATCGAGACGCTACACGGCTCGATGGAGAAGACCCGGCACGCGCTCCACGCGGGGGAAGTAAAACTCTCCAGGAACCCCCATAAGATGAAGGAGTTCGAGAAGTTTGACAAAGAGTTCCACGGTGAGCTTGAGGCGCTCGCCAGGGCCGCCGAAAGGGACGATAGGAAAGTGATGGCCTCTCTAACGAAAAAGCTCCTCGACGGGTGTGTCAGGTGCCACGGGGAGTTCAGGAAGTAGGAAGGGGAGACCGGCTCGTCTGTTTACAATTAAAAGCCTGCGGTCCGGACCGCAGGCTTTTTTATTTTTTCTCTGCAAGGACGCTTACGCCTATTTTAGGGAGAATTTTCCGGTCTCCCTGATATTTGGAGGCGCTGTGTCAAGGGCCTGATATCGGGAACCCCCTGTGGAGAAAGGGCCCTCAACAAAACGCTTTACTATGACGGGAATAATATTGTACAATATTTAATTACATTCAGACGGACAGAACTCAAGGAGCTCAGTATGAACCCGAAGGAAATAAGAAATATCGCGATAATAGCCCACGTCGACCACGGAAAAACGACGCTCGTCGACGCGATGCTCAAGCAGGCGGGCATCTTCCGCACCAACGAGCGCGTGGTGGACCGCGTCATGGACAACATAGACCTCGAAAGGGAGCGCGGCATCACCATTATGGCCAAGAATACCGCGGTCGAGTTCGCGGGGGTGAAAATCAACATAGTCGACACCCCGGGCCATGCGGACTTCGGCGGAGAGGTCGAGCGCACCTTGAAGATGGTCGACGGGGTGCTTTTGCTTGTGGACGCCTCCGAGGGACCTCTGCCCCAGACAAGGTTCGTGCTCCGCAAGGCCCTTGAGCTCAAGCTCACGCCGCTTATCGTCATCAACAAGATAGACAGGCCGGACGCGAGGATAAGCGAGGTCTTGAACGAGATATACGACTTGTTCATCGACCTCGACGCTCACGAAGACCAGCTCGACTTCCCGATAGTCTACACGAACGCGAGGAAGGGGACCGCTACACTTGACCTCAGCAGCGAGTCCCCGGACCTAAAACCCCTTTTCGAGCTCATCGTAAAGACCATACCCACTCCGGTTGGAGACCCCTCCGCGGTATTGCAGGTCCTCGTCACCAACATAGACTATAGCGACTACGTCGGCAGGCTCGCCATCGGGAGGATATTCTCAGGCACCATACACTACGGCGACACCGTCGCCTTCATCAACGCCGAGGGCAAGGTCATAAAGACCAAGGTCACGGCCCAGTACGTATTCCAGGGGCTTGAGCGGGCGGACTCCAAAGTGGCCTTTGCCGGCGACATCGTCGCCCTTGCGGGCCTCGAAGGCATAGGCATCGGGGACACCATAACCGACGCCGAGAACCCGAAGGAGCTCCCGAGGATAAAGGTCGACGAGCCGACGATATCGATGGTATTTTCTCCAAACACCTCGCCCTTTGCCGGAAAAGAGGGCAAGTTCGTCACCTCCAGGAACTTAAGGGAACGCCTTGAGAAGGAGCTCCTCTACAACGTCTCCATAAAGGTGGATTTTGAGAAGGCGGACCAGTTCAAGGTCATGGGCAGGGGAGAGCTCCAGCTCGCGATTTTGATAGAGATGATGAGGAGAGAGGGCTATGAGCTCTCGGTATCCATGCCAGAGACGATCACGAAGACCATAGACGGCAAGTTGCATGAGCCGGTCGAGCTCCTCGTCATAGACGTCCCCGAGGACTTCATAGGCGTCGTCACCCAGCAGGTCGGGATGAGGAAAGGAAAGATGCTCAAGATGCAGAACAACGGCCACGGCAGGGTCAGGCTCGAGTTCCGCATACCGTCGAGGGGGCTCATAGGCTTCAGGTCCCAGTTCCTGACCGACACCCGCGGCACCGGCCTTCTTAACCACCTCTTCGAAGGGTACGAGCCCTGGTGCGGGCCGATATCGAGGCGCCAGGCCGGCGCGCTCGTCGCCGACAGGACCGGCACCACCAACGTATACGCCCTATTCCACCTCCAGCCCAGGGGCACTCTCCATGTGAAGGAGAACACCCCTGTTTATGAAGGGATGATAATCGGGGAGAACTCCAGGGAAAACGACATGGATGTCAACGCCGTAAAGGAAAAGAAGCTCACGAACATGCGCGCCTCCGGGTCTGATGACACGATGTTTCTATTCCCGCCTAACATCATGAACCTCGAACAGGCGCTCGAGTTCATTATAGAGGACGAGCTCGTCGAGGTAACGCCCCAGTCCATAAGGCTCAGGAAAAAGGTGCTGGAAGCCGGCAGGAGACCGAAGCAGAAGAACAGGGACTGATAGGCAAGCCCCTAAAGCCTTTTGATTTATTTCCGCAAAGGTAGTAAAATCGAGAGGCAATTGAAAAAACCTGGTCTGGCTTTTTCAATTGCCTCAAATGGCTTGAGACTCCACGGAGACCCCGGCTCGTTCAAAGCCCTTTTGTCCCGTTTTTTTCAGGCGTGTGACCCGCCAAGGGGTATGTCTTGAAAGGTTTCAGCTTCTCACTGACCAAAAAGGCCCTTCTTGCGGTCATCATCATACTGCTCCCCATCTTCGTCGCCTTCACCTATTCCTTCATAAAAAACAGGGAGCTCTTCGAGAGGCATACGCCCGAAGAGCTCTGTGTCAGCGCATGGACCTTCGAGGCCCAGGTTTAGCACATTATCTTTTTCTAATGGCGGCTGATGGGGATTAAAATTCATTTTTTAGTTTGCTTTTATTTTTTGCTCTTTATCCTTCCCGCAAGCTCCCAGATAAGGCGGGCATAGGAGATGAGGCTACCGTCCCTTTGCTGGTATTGTGGGACGGCCTCCTTGATCTCGGCCCCGAGCTCGACGTTTATGGAGCCTGATTTTTTTATGGCGAGCACCTGCGAGGGGTATGCGGACCTGTGCCCCGTGACCATGAAGCTTATGACCGAGGCGACTGCCGCGTATGGGGCGACCTCGGGCCCGAAGAGCTCTACCGCCATGATGCTTGCCGCTATCGGGGTATTCGCCGCGCCCGCAAGGAGGCTCACGAACCCTATGGCAGAGAGGACTGCGGAGTCAACGGATAGGATTTTTGAGAGCGCCGAGCCGGCTGTGGCGCCGACGTAGAATATCGGAGTGCCGATGCCTCCGTGGCCGCCGAAGCCGAGGGTCGCGCCGGTAAAGGCCGACTTCATGAGGAACGCGTACCAGGGGACCTCGCCCCCTTCGAGCGCCGATTGTAATACATCGATGCCGAGACCGAGGTACTCGCGCCCGAGGACGTAGGTGATTGCGGCCATGACCGCCCCGGCGAGCACTGCCTGCAGTTCCAGCGGCGCCTTTATGGCAGAGGAGAGTTTTTTACCGAGCTTGAGCGTTTCTATAAATATCAAAGACACTATTCCGAAGAAGACGCCCGCTATGATGACCTTTATAAAGAATGCCTCGCTGAATACCGGGACGAACGTGAGCGGGTTGTAAAAATACGCGAGCCCGAGCCAGGAAGAGACCTGGTAGCTGATGACCCCGGCTACAAAGGACGGCAGGAGTACATCATAGCGTATGGAGCCTATGAAGAGGACCTCCATGCCGAATATCGCGCCGGCGAGCGGAGTGCCGAAGACGGAAGCGAACGCGCCGCTAATGCCGCAGATGACGAGCTTTCTCCTGTCCGCGCCCTCGAACCGGAGCGCATCGGCAAGGATGGAGGCGAGCCCCGCGCCTATCTGCGCGCTCGGCCCTTCTTTTCCCGCTGAACCCCCGAAGGTGAGTGTAAGAAAGGTCCTTATGAACTCGACAGGGACTTCAAGCGGGTTTATCTTTCCCGAGCGCTTGTGTATCGCCTCTATCGCCCTATCCGCGCCGTGGCCTTCGGCGGAAGGGAAGATATATTTGATAATGACCGCGCTCAAGAGTAGCCCGAGCGGCATGAGAAAGTAGTAATATTGGTATTTGTTGCCGAGGAGGGCGCCGAAGTTAATGGCGCTTACGAAGACCGTTGTCGAGACACCTGTAATGATGCCCACGGCTGTCGCGAGGACGATCCACTTGAAGACGCTTACGAATATAACCGTCTCTTCCTTGATCCTCTTTTTCACTTTGAGCTTTCAATGCGCAAAGGGCCGCGTTTTGATTCAGGGCTGATTACGCCCTCGCTTAGCCGGGACTGGATTCCCGCTTGAAACATGCGGGAATGACAGTGTTATAAATGTTTTTGCGTGTCATTTTTTACTGCAACAGACCCTCGCCCGGCTCGTCGCCTTTAAGCCCGTACTGGAAGGTCTCCCTGCCGCGCGAACCCGTCATGGTGCAGTTGCCCTCGAATATCGCGCCCTCGCCTATCATGAGGGACGGCGTCTTTATGTCTCCGTATAGCTTGCAGGGGGACTTAAGCTCCACTCTCTTAGAGGCCTCGACTATCCCCCGCACCTCCCCGGTGATTATCGTCGTGCCGGCCCTTATCGTACCTTCGACGCAACCGCTATCGCCTATGATGAGCGTGCCGGTTGTCTCAATCTCTCCTTTGACGGTCCCGTCGATGCGGACGGTCGATTCAAAAGAGAGCCTGCCGTTGATCTCCACGCCCTTTCCGATGTAGCCTACGACCTCTCCATCTTTACTCTTTCCGTCTTTATTGAACATACGACCTCTTGGAAAGCTATTATCTGCCGCTGACTGAGCGGAGGAGCTCTATTACCCTCTCGCGCTCATCGGCGGAATAATAATTTATCTCTATCTTTCCCTTGCCGCTCTTCTCCTTCAGCGCGACCCTGGTGCCGAATATCCCCCGGAGCTCGTCCTCGACCTCTGTCCCCTCTCCTTTTTCGGCGACACCTTTCCTCTTTATCGTCTTTGTACCGCCCCGGTTCGCGAGCGCCTCCGCTTCCCGGACAGAGAGCCCTTTCGTGATTATGGCCCTGCAGGCCTCGACCTGCGCGGAGTGGCCCTCAATCGATAAAAGCGCCCTTGCGTGCCCCATCGAGATGCTACCTTTTACGATTTCGTCACGGACCTCTATAGGGAGCTTAAGGAGCCTTAAGTAGTTTGCGACCGTCGCCCGCTCTTTTCCGACCTTGACGGCCACCTCTTCCTGTGTCAGCCCAAAGGCCATGAGGGACTTGTATGACTCGGCCTCCTCTACGGCGTTCAAGTCCTCCCTCTGGATGTTCTCGATGATGGCGAGCTCGAGAGCCTCAGTGTCGTTAGCGTTTAAAACGACTACCGGGACTTCCGTTAGACCGGCCATGCGGGATGCCCTCCAGCGCCTCTCCCCGGCTATGAGCTCGTATCCGTCTCCCGTCCTCCTTATGATAAGTGGCTCTATGACACCTTTTTCCTTAATAGAATCGCATAGTTCCTTTAATTTTGCCTCGTCGAACGTCTTTCTCGGCTGTGACTTATTGGGGCTTATATCGGTTATCGGGCAGAGAAAGAATTTTTCCCTCCCCTCTCTGAGCTCCCTCTGCGGCTGTGCCTCTCCGATGAGCGCGCTTAAACCCCTTCCAAGTACCTTCTTTTTGTTGAGCATGGCCTGCCTCTTTATTGTAAGTGTTTATATTTATTAGTTATTTAAGAACGGTCGCCAATGATTATCTCCTTGGCGAGCTCCATGTAGCTTAGCGCCCCCCTCGAGTGGACGTCATAGAGTATTACGGGTTTCCCGAATGATGGGGACTCTGAGAGGCGCACATTCCTCGGTATCACGGTCTTGAAGGTCTTTTCCTTGAAGTGTTCCCTTATGTCGTCCTCGACCTGGTGCGCGAGGTTATTTCTTGAATCGAACATGGTAAGGAGTATGCCTTCTATTTCGAGCGCCGGATTGAGCTTTGTCTTTATCAGTTCTATGGTCCTCATTATCTGGCTTATGCCTTCGAGGGCGTAATACTCGCACTGGAGGGGTATGAGGACCGAGTTCGACGCCACAAGGGCGTTTACAGTAAGGAGGCTTAAAGACGGCGGGCAGTCTATGATGACGTAGTCGAAGTGGTCCTTGATAGTCGTAAGACAGCTTTTAAGTCTGTACTCCCTTTGCGGGTCGTCTACGAGCTCGACCTCGGCGCCTATGAGGTCTATGGACGACGGGATGAGCTTAAGGAACCGGAGCTCCGTATTCTTGAGGATCGCACGGAGGTCGGCCTCCTCTATCATGGCGTGGTAGATGCCGTTTGAGCCGTTCTTGGACTCCCCAAGTCCGCTTGTGGCGTTCCCCTGGGGGTCGAAGTCTATCAAAAGGACCTTTTTTTCAGCGACGGCAAGCGAGGCGGCAAGGTTTACGGCGGTCGTGGTCTTGCCGACCCCGCCTTTTTGGTTCGCTATCGAGATTATACGGCCCATATCCATCCTTTGAGGTTCAGGAAAGTTTAAAACAGTTTTCAGGGGGATTGCAAGAGAAATGTACCTTCAGGAGATGTTCCACGTGGAACATCTCACTTTAATGACACATCCCCCCTTCTAAAGGGGGTCTTAAGGGGGATTAATCCGCCTTCCTTATCACTACTATCGTAGTCTCCCTCTTTGAGAAGGGTATCTTGACTTTATGGGTTTTGATCCCCGCTATACCGGGAAAATTTTTAAGGGGGGCTATCTCCTCAACGACAGTCGGTCCCTTGATGGCCACGATACGCCCGTTGGGCCTGAGGTACGGGAGCGCCACCTCAACAAAGCCCTTAAGCTCTGTAAATGCCCTGGATGTGACAACGTCGAACTTGCCACGGTTTTTTTCTATAAAACCCAAGTCCTCCGCCCTTATTGACTCCGCGTCTATGCCCACAAGTCCGAGCTTCCTTATAACGTGACGCATGAAGTGGACCTTCTTCGATACCGAATCAATCAGGCATACATACATCGAAGGGGTAGCTATTTTTAAGGGTATCCCCGGAAAACCCCCGCCTGCTCCGATATCGAGGAGGCTCTCCGCCTTCTCAAGAAAGGCGCAGGGCGTGAGAGAATCGAGGAAATGCCTTATTACTATCTCCCTCTCCTCCTCTATGGCCGTGAGGTTGACCTTCCTGTTCCATGCCTTGAGCTCCTTGAGATACTCCATAAACCTTGAGACAGCCTCTTCAGACAAAGTAACGCCGAGTACCTCAGCCCCACGCCTGAGGAGGGTCATTAATTCTGATTCGCTTGCCTTGACTAAATGTTCCACGTGGAACAATCCTCTTTAAAGAGTTTCATGGGGGAACCTACGGTTAGATGTTCCACGTGGAACATCTAACCGCGGGCGCATATCTTTTTAAGGTGGACCATGAGCATGGAGATGGCGGCTGGCGTCACGCCTGATATCCTCGACGCCTGTCCAATGGACTCGGGTCTGGTCTTCCTGAGCTTCTCTATTATTTCGGACGATAGCCCCGATACCTCTTCGAAAATGATGGACTGGGGGATCCTCATGCCTTCTATTTTTTTAAACCTTCCGGTCTCCTCGTTCTGTCTCTTGATGTAGCCTTCGTATTTGACCTCTATCTCGACCGCCTCTGCAATGGACGGGGAGGCGGTATTTGGCAGGCCCTTGAGGGAGAGGACGGTTTTAAGGTCCATCCCGGGTCTACGGAGGAGCTCTTTTAAGGTGCTGGATTTCTTTAATTCCGTAGAGCCGAGACTGATGAGGGCTGAGTTCACCTCCTGGGTCGGGTTTATGCGCTCGCGCTCGATAAGGCGGGCCAGTCCATCGAGCGCCTCTTTTCTCAGGAGGAAGGAGGCGTAGACGTCTTCTTTTACGAGCCCGGCTTCAAACCCCTTTTCGCGTAGCCTTGTCTCGGCGTTATCTTCCCTGAGGATGAGGCGGTACTCGGCGCGGGAGGTGAACATCCGGTAAGGTTCCCTGGTGCCCTTTGTGACGAGGTCGTCTATCATGACCCCGATGTAGGCCTCGCTCCTGTCGAGTACGAGCGGAGGCCTGGATTTTAGTTTGAGCGCCGCGTTCATCCCGGCGATAAGCCCCTGGGCCGCGGCCTCTTCGTAGCCTGAGGTGCCGTTTATCTGGCCGGCGAGGTAGAGGCCCTCGACCTTCTTGGTCTCAAGGGTGAGCTTAAGCTCAGTCGGGTCTACATAGTCGTACTCTATGGCGTAGCCGGGGCGCAAGACCTCTACATCCTCTAACCCATTGATTGTTCTAAGAAATTTATACTGGATGTCGATCGGGAGCGAGGTGGAGAGCCCGTTCGGGTAGACTTCAAAGGTATCGTACCCCTCTGGTTCGAGGAAGACCTGATGGCGGGCCCTTAATGGGAATTTTATGACCTTGTCTTCTATGGAGGGGCAGTACCTGGGGCCGATACCCTCAATAACTCCGCTATAAAGCGGCGATCTTTCAAGGTTTTTACGGATCACCCCGTGGGTGGCGTCGTTTGTATAGGTTATATGGCAGGGGACCATTTTCCTCGATATCAAGGGCGAGGTGAAGGAGAATGGCTTGAGCTCTTCGAGGGGCTGGAGCGGTTGTTCCTCGACCTTTGAATAATCGATGGTCCTGCCGTCGAGCCTCGGGCAGGTGCCGGTCTTCATGCGCCCCATGGAAAAGCCGAGCGACCTTAAGGAGTCCGAGAGACCGAAGCTCGCGGAGTCCCCAGCCCTGCCGCCGGGGTAATTATGGAGGCCGATGTGGATGAGGCCTTTTAAGAACGTGCCGGTGGTGACGATGACGGCCCCTGTATCCAGGACCTCTCCGTCATTGAGTTTCAGGCCAATGACGCGCCTTGCTTCCACCATAATGGATTCCACGACACCCTGCCTCAGATGAAGGTTCGAGGCCTTCTCGACAACGGACTTCATCCTCTGCCTGTAAGCGGACCTGTCTGCCTGCGCGCGCGTTGCGCGCACAGCCGGGCCCTTGGAGTCGTTCAGCGTCCGGAACTGTATGGAGGAGTCGTCTATCGCCTTCGCCATCTCGCCGCCGAGCGCGTCAATCTCCTTTACCAGGTGGCCCTTGGCGATGCCGCCTATCGCCGGGTTGCACGACATCTGGCCGATGGTGTCGAGGTTCATGGTGACGAGGAGGGTGGAAAGACCCATACGCGCAGAGGCGAGAGAGGCCTCGCACCCTGCGTGTCCGCCGCCTATAACGATGCAGTCGTATCTGATAACTCCCCCCCCGGAGCGGTAATTTACCGTTAAAAACGAAAACGATATTCTATATTAACGGGGGAGAGGCTGTCAATATGCCTCTTGGAGGCAAAGAGGTTGATTTTATTCCGGATTTTAAATGGGAGGGTACATTGGCCGATTAAATGCCCGCCTTTATGGCACAATGACAAAAATATTGACATAGTCTCAAAAAACTGTATAATTTCGCCCTATGCCGAAGACAAATAATAAGACAAAGAAAACCGCAACTTCCCCAGCAAAAAGGGAGACAACCCCAAAGTCCGAGAAGGTCTCTGCAAAGAAGCCCTCGTCAGAAAAGGTCATGAGCAAAACAGCGCCCAAGGCGAAGACGGCAGAGAAGCCGAAGTCAAAGGTCCCGTTTAAGAAAGAGATAACCCAGAAGCTCCTGGACGCCAAGGAAAAGATACTCCAGGAGGTCTCCCAGAAGGTAAAGAGCGAATCGAACGTCCTCAAGCACGAGATCGGCGACATATACGACATCGCCTCGATCGAAAGGGAAAGGGAGCTGACGCTCATGCTCGGCGACCGCGACCGCGACAAGCTCTCGGAGATAGAAGACGCCCTTGAGCGCATAAGGGACACAAGCTACGGCGGGTGCGAGGAGTGCGGGGAGCCGATAGCCGAAGACAGGCTTCGGGCCCTGCCGTTCACGCGCGTATGCGTCGAGTGCCAGTCAAAGAACGAACGGGAGCTCAAGATCAAAGGGGGCAGGTACGAGGAAGATACGGGTCTTGGCATTATGGAGAGGTCCGAATCCGACGAAGAGGAGTTCTGACCGGGCGTCTTCAGTCCAACATAAATAAAAAACAAAGGCCGGGTTTTCAGTTTTAGGAGAAAACCCGGCCTTTTTTAATTTGCCTCCCTATGGACCTCAAAAAAAAGATAACCTACGCGCTCATCGTCCTCTCCGTACTCTCTATCCTTGCCGCTTCTCTTTTCAAAGGCCGTCAGAAAGACTCCGTCACCATAAGCCGCGCCATGATGGGGACCATAGTGCAGGTCACCATCATGGAGGGTCCGGAAGACAACTCCGATAGGGCCGCAGAGACGGCCTTTTCCGAGATACAGAGGCTCGAAGGGATATTGAGCGCGTATAAGACTGATAGCAGCGACGTTACGAGGATTTCAAAGAACGCCGGCGCGTCTCTCCCGGTCTCGCCGGATACGATAGAGGTGCTCAAGACCGCCGTCCTTGTAGCCGAATTATCCGGCGGCGCGTTCGATCCGACGGTCGGCGTTCTCGGGAAGGCGTGGGGATACTCGGGCGAAAAAGGGGTCGTACCTTCGAGGGAGGAGATAGGGAAGTCTCTCCCTCTTGTCGACTACGGGGAGATAGAAATAGACGAAGCCGCTTCAAAAGCAGGGCTTAAACGAAAAGGCATGTCCCTGAACCTCGGCGGCGTTGCAAAGGGGTACATTGTAAACAAGGCCGTTGAGGCGCTTAAAAGAGAGGGTGTGGAGCGCGGCATAATACACGCGGGCGGCGACATGGTCGTCTTCCAGAAAGATGAAGAGGTCCCCTTCTCAATAGGTATCCAGCACCCGAGGGAAAAGAGGCTCCTCGGAAAAGTGAGAGTCTACAACGGGGCTGTCGCGACCTCCGGGGACTACGAGAGGTTTTTTGAGATCAACGGAAAAAAATATCATCACATATTAGACCCCAGGACCGGGTTCCCGGCAGAGGGCACACAATCCGCCACAATAATCGCCAAGGACCCGACGCTCGCCGACGCGCTCTCGACCGCCGTATTTGTCATGGGGCCGGAGAAAGGGATGGAGCTGATAGAAAGATTGCCGGATGTCGAAGGGGTGATAGTCGATTCCTCTGGAAGGGTGACGAAGTCGAGCGGGTTTAAGGGGGAGATAGACTAAGGGTAGCCTAAAAACATGTCTGTCATTGCGGGCAAAGCGAAGCAATCACATCTTTTTGAGTGTCCATAACCCGCATGTCTGCAAGACGTCAAATTATTCAGGACTGGATTCCCGATAAAAACCTCGGGAATGACATGCAAAAACATTCATAACGCCTTCATTCCCGCATGTTTCAAGCTGGAATCCGGCGTCTCGAAAATCAGCGCGCAAAAAAGTTTTATAACGTGAGGGCGGATAGCGAAAGGTTTTTTCTAAGGGGGATTAAAAAACTTTTTATCCCTTTTCCACGTTCTTTGCCGACCTCTGAAACCGGTTCACCGCCTTGTTGTGTTCCTTGAGGTTTTTCGAGAAGAAGTGTGTGCCGTCGTTCCTTGAGACGAAGTAGAGGTAGTCCTCGCTCGCCGGGTTTAGCGCGGCTGAGATAGACTCTTTCCCGGGGTTGGCTATCGGCCCGGGCGGGAGGCCGTAAATGGCGTAGGTGTTATAAGGCGTTTTTGTAACAAGGTGCGCCCTCGTCAGGTTGCCGTCAAAGCCCTTTATCCCGTATATGACCGTAGGGTCGCTCTGGAGCTTTATACCTTTTTTAAGCCTGTTCCTGAATACCGCGGAGATGAGAGTCCGCTCTTCAGGCGCTCCGGTCTCTTTTTCAATAATGGAGGCGAGGGTAATGACTTTTCTCATGGAGAGGCCGTTTCTTTTCGCCTGCTCGCTGAACTCCGGGAAATATACCGCCTTGAACTTTTCGGACATCTTCCTTATGAGATCGTCGGCGCCCATGCCTCTCGTGAACTCGTAAGTGTCAGGGAAGAGATAGCCTTCGAGGGTGTCGCCTTCGAGCCCAAGGGACGCGACGAGTTTCCCATCAGTCGCGTGCTTCACGAAATCATCCGGGTCGACGAGCCCGGCCTCGCTCAAGACAAGCGCTACCTCCCGGATATTGTATCCTTCCGGTATGGTAACGAGGTGCCGCTTCACCTTGCCCTTTATGAGTATCTCCAATACCTCCATCGGGGTCATCGTCGCCATGAACTCGTACTCGCCGGCCTTTATCTTCTTATACGCCCCGAGGAGGGAGGCGGCCCAAACCAGGCTGTCCGAGTCCTTTACGACCCCGGCCTTTTCGAGGTTCGAGGCGACGACCCTGAAGCTCGCGCCCTTCTGGACGTATACTAACTTGACGGATGAGTCGCGGGAAGCCGGGGTGTAGAACGTAATATAGACGTGGACCGCGAGGAGGCTTGCGGCCATGACGAGGAGGAGGACTATGGTTTCGAGGCGCTTGCGCATTGGGATGCTTACGAGACGGCCTAAGGAGACAGCCGGCCCCTGCTGTCGAGGTATCCCTGTAGGATGTACGAGGCGGCGAGCTTGTCCACCACCTCTTTTCTCTTCTGCCTGCTGATATCTCCCTCTATGAGGACCTTGGTGACCGCCATCGTCGAGAGGCGCTCGTCCCACGGCTCAACGGGGAGGCCGGTCTCTGCCTTGACGGTCTCTATGAACTTCAATACGGTCTCTGACTGGGGCCCGTATGTGCCGTCCATGTTAACCGGCAATCCCACGACGACAGAGGATACATCGAACGCGCGTATTATCCCCTTAAGCTCCTCCATGTCCTTGTCCCTGGAGGCCCGCTTGATGGTCTTTAAGGGTTGGGCCGTTATCGAATTTTCGTCGCTTATCGCCACCCCTATCGTCTTCTTCCCCACGTCCAGGCCCATGATCCTCATTGGAAAAAATATAACCTTTTAAGGGCCTTCTGTTCAAGGTATTTCTTGACAACAAAAAACCTATACTATAATATCAAAAGGCTTTTTCCATTCAGACACGGGCGGTTAACTCAGCGGCAGAGTGCCACCTTCACACGGTGGAAGTCACTGGTTCAATCCCAGTACCGCCCACCATCCATCTCGTTCAAACCCTTACGCTACATGGACCATTCGTCCCGTCCGCCAAGGTTTTTCATGCGCCGTCCGGACCCGGATACCCTGCGATACGATCTTTTTGTCGATCGCCGGTGAAGCAGGCGCGAAGGCGGGGAGGTGTCGGGAAACCGTATGTTGAAACTGTACTTCACAAAAAGAGGGATTCCAGGGGGCAGGGATTCAAAACGACTGAAGCCCGTGTTGACGGCGCGGCATGGCCCCCTCCAGTTCTCATTGATTTTCATAAGGCCGTACCGGCAGTTATTCATGCTTGGAAAGGCTACTAAATAATATTTATAGCGGGCTATTGACAGGGTTTTCCAAAAGGTTTATAATTTAAGAAATACCAATGATTAAGCTATGATAGCTTGGTCACTATGGGTGAGCAGTGACGCTCGGCAATTCCTGAAACGCGACCTCCGGTTTTTCTGCCGATTTCTCACGCTTTTTGAATTGGCCTCTCGGTTTAAGCCTCCTACTCACTCCTTAACCGTTTTTTAAAGGGCATTATGGGGTCCCTTTTAACGGGAAACGCCACAAAAATTTCATCTGGACGATTAATTCACAGCCAAAGGAGAATAATATGGGCGTAAGCTATTCAGATATCATAGAGAGGATGCGCTGGGCAGGAAAGCTCAAGAACGACTCCGCGGTCGCCAGGGTTCTCGGCGTAACGCCCCAGGCGCTCTCCAATTACAAGAAACGCGGAGAGATGCCGACAGACCTCGTCCTTCGGTTCGCGAACATCTACGGCCTCTCAGTCGACTGGCTTATATCCGGCGACGGCGAGATGTACAAGGCCTCGGCAAAGGGCGGGGACTTCAAGACCTACATGATAGCGGCTGAGGAGACTTCGGCATACGGCAAGGAAGGAAAAGAGGGTTACAGGATGCCTGACGTAGCGGCCCTTTCCGCTGACGAAATAATCTACGTCGGAAAGCTCCTTAAGATCCTCCGCGGACAGAACAAGTCCACGGCCGCGGCGATAAAGTACAGCGTCGACGCTTTTTTGAAGGCCGCCGAACAACCCGAGCCCCAGTACGCCGAGCCCGCGAAAGAGACGGCCGCCACCAAGAACTAAGGGCCCCGGTCCGATAGCATCAGGCGCTTTACTTTAGAGAACTCAATAGAGGCCGCCGGACGAAAGTCCGGCGGCCTTTTTTTAGGGACAAGCACCCTCTCGCCTTGTGGGAGAGGGTATACTGTCCTCTTAACGGGGAAGGCGGGGCAAGGGTGAAAAGATTTTCTCCCCTGTCGCCGATACTCCTGCGCTTTTCGGTAGTGTTGACCAAAGACCCTCTATGTGGTAATTTCACTCCTTATGCCGTTCAACTATGCCATCCTCAAGGACTGGTTCAGCGCCGAGGAAGAGAAAGACAGGCCTGAGCTCACGGGGCTACTGCCCCATCAGAAGCTCCTCCTCCTCTCCGACGGTTCGATGACGCTCGATCTCGAGCTCCTCTGGAGGTCGATGGTAGAGGTGGAAGTGAAGTTCCAGGGCATAACGAAGCTCAAGGACGAGGCCGCCTACCTCGAAGAGAGGACCGGGAAAGACGCGCTCGAAAGGGAGGTCTGGCTTAAGGTAGAGGATAAAAGGCTCGTCTACGCCCACTCCGTCATACCGCTCGACAGGATAGAGGACTCCATATTAAACGACATACTCGCGAACAGCTCTGAGCCCTTAGGCCGGGTCCTTACGACGAGGAAGGTCTTTTTCGCCAAGAAAAAACTCGAGGTCGGGGTCGTCACGTGTGAGAGCGCGGCAACGGACTTAGGGATAGACGCGAAAACCCCGCTGATAGCCCGACGGTACATCCTTTATAACAACTCGTCCCCCACGAAATGGGTCATAAAGGCGGGCGTCACCGAAATATTCAGCCCGGAGATAATCTCGAACAGGTTTTTGAGGGAGAGATGATGCGGACCGGGACCATCTCATCGGAGAAGCTCTCGGCGGTCTCGGACCTCATAAGGCTCCCGAGACAGCAGGGCACTCTCCTCGTCCTCTGGCCGACGCTCTGGTCGCTCTTCCTCGCTTCAGACGGGAGGCCGCCTGTAAAGGTCCTCGTGATATTCGTCATCGGCACCTTCCTCATGCGTAGCGCCGGGTGCGCCATAAACGACGTCGCGGACAGGGGGTTCGATCCATTCGTCGAGCGCACCAGGTCGCGCCCCATAGCGAACGGGAGGCTTTGCGTCAGGGAGGCCCTTTTTGTATTCGCGGCGCTCTCTCTCCTCGCCTTCGTCCTCGTGCTCTTACTTAACCCCTTTACCATCGTCCTTTCCTTTATAGGGATCGCGCTCGCTTCCGTCTATCCATTCGTAAAGCGCGTCAGCCACTGGCCGCAGGCCGTCCTCGGCATGGCCTTCGGTTGGGGCGCAATCATGGCGTGGGCGGCTGTTAACAACGCGCTCGGGATTATCCCGCTCCTTATATTTGCCGCCAACATATTCTGGTCGATAGCGTATGACACCATATACGCTTTGATGGATAAGGACGACGACATAAAGATAGGCGTGAAATCAACGGCGCTCCTCTTCGGGGATTCTGTATATAAGGCGCTTTATCTTCTGTACGTCTGCATGGCGATTGCGCTCTCGCTCGCGGGCTATTTGAAGGGGATGGGCGCCTTTTTCTTCGCAGGCGTCTTCGTTTCTCTCATAGCGTTTATCCGTTCAGTCAATACGGTAAAGAGGACGCCGACGAGAGAGACGGCTGGGAGGTCGTTTACCGCGAATGCGTTTTTGGGGGGGCTTGTCCTCGTATTCATATTGATAGACTTTTACATCTGAGGTCCTGATGGCGTACAACGACTTAAGGGATTTTCTATCCACCCTTGAAAAAAAAGGTCTCCTTAAAAGGATAAAGACGGAGGTCGACCCTGACCTTGAGATCGCCGAGGTACAGGACAGGCTTGTGCGGACGGGCGGCCCTGCCGTGGTCTTCGAGAAGGTCAAGGGCCACAGACTGCCGGTAGTAGGGAACCTCTTCGGCACGCGAGAGCGCGTGGCGCTGGGGTTGGGTGTCGAAGAGGCGGAGCTACGGGAGATAGGCGAGTTTATCGCGCTCCTTCAGAGGCCGGAGCCGCCCGAAGGCCTCTGGGACGCGGTTAAGAAGATACCATTTTTCGGAAAGGTCTTGACGCTCGGGCCAAAGACGGTCAGGTCCGGCGAGTGCCAGGAGGTCGTCGAGACAGGCGACGACGCGGACCTGTCTTCCATCCCCATAATAAAGTGCTGGCCAAAGGACGCGGGGCCGCTTATCACGTGGCCGCTCGTCGTCACGCAGTCGCCGGAGGGCGGCCCGTTTAACGTCGGCGTCTACAGGATGCAGTATCTGGACAGGCACCGCGCCATCATGCGCTGGCTCGCGCACAGGGGCGGGGCCAAGCACCATCGGGAGTGGGAAAAGACCGGAAGACCCATGCCTGTGGCGGTAGCCATAGGGGCCGAGCCCGCTACCATCATCGCTGGCGTCACACCCGTGCCCGAGGACGTCGGAGAGTTCCACTTTGCCGGGATTTTAAGGAAGAAGGCGATAGAGCTCGTCGAGTGCAAGACGATCCCGTTGAAGGTCCCGGCATCCGCCGAGATAATACTTGAAGGCGAGATACGCAGCGATACAGAGCCTGAAGGGCCGTTCGGAGACCACACCGGCTACTACAACGCGGCAGAGCCTTTCCCGGTCTTTCATTTAAAGGCCATAACGAGGAGGAAAGACGCGCACTATCTGACGACTATCACCGGCAGACCCCCGAAGGAGGACGCGGTAATAGGAACAGTCCTCAATAACATCTACCTTCCGTCTCTTAAACTCCAGTTCCCGGAGGTCGTGGACTTCTGCCTCCCGATGGAGGCGGTCTCGTACAGGATAGCCGTCGTCTCGATAAAAAAAGAATACCCCG